>CALJIF010000108.1 GCA_937974275.1 uncultured Flavobacteriales bacterium | reverse complement strand
TCAGTAGTAACAGCAGTTAACTGAGAGTTAGACGTTCCTCCATCAGCAGAGAATGTAGCTCCGAAGAAGTTTGTCCAGAATTGCTGCGTTGTTGCAGTGAAATAAGGACTGTTTTGAGTATCCCATGTTTCCCAACCGATGTCTTGTCCTGCAATGAACATATTGCCGCCTGCATTTAACCAAGACGTCATGCGTGTGCAGAATTCGTCATTTAAGCCCGGGAAAGTCCAACCTACGTTATAATATACGTTGATTACACCGGTGAATGCATTATCACGAATTGCTTTAGCCGCAACGATATCATCAGTAGTTGCCCATCCGTTTTCGTTTGCGTACACTAAACCATTAACGTATGTAGAATCCCAGTTAGCAGCAGACCCTGCAGTAACACCGTCACCAATTCCACCGCTGTTGTTCACGATCAAATCTGTAACGTTGGAAATAACATAAACTGTTTTAACTAATGCCGGTGAATTCGGATTCTGAACTGATGTTACCGTTAACGTTGCTTTGCCCACAAATGGAGTAGTGCCCGGAGTGATGTTAATGCTGATGTTGTTGGTAGCATTAGCAGCAGTAGTAATAGTTGCAGTGTTTGTAAAATTGTTGCTGTTTACAGAGAATCCTGCGGTCCAATCGTTCGGGATATTTGTAGTTAATGTGTACACAAAATCTTCAGAACCTGAACCTGAATTCATGGAAGTTAAGGTAAAGCTGGAAGCATTAGATGATGTTCCTGCCTGTACTTCTGTAACCGGTGAACTCAGTGTGTAGTTAATGATAGGATCTGCAACAGTTCCCATCTGAATGATTTCTTTCGTGGTTGTGTTTTGTACAAAAGCAATCGCTTTAATGTTAGCAGTATTCCATGCAGCATTTTCGTTGTAGTTATAATTGAACGTAATGCTATTGCCGATTGAAGCGAATGCAGAAATTGCATCACCGTTATCGGAAGGCAACATCAAACGGAATACGTTCGGGAAATGTGTTTCCCCGTTTGATCCCGGAGGAGTTGTGTAGTCGATAGGATCTTCTACGATAGCAACATACAATTTGAAAGAACCTGAAGGAACTGTTCCTACTGTTTTGATGTCGATAGTAAGGTCACGATTATTCCCGTTATCTACTTCAGTAACTCCAATTTTGATTGGGCTTCCCATAGAGAACTGGTTATCGATATCCGCTTGTGTAATTGCACTCGGATTACCCCGCTTCTGGTTACCGTTAAGAATTACTGTTGGAACGCCGGTAACAGTGTACATGTTAACACGAGCAGTAGGACCTGCAGTGTTGTGATTGTACATCGGATCAACTCCCGGCCAGGATGTGTGATACGCAATGTGACGTGCTTTTGTGGCATTAGGAGTAATGATTCCTGATTCGAACGCAGGATTCTGTGATGCGCATGGTCCACAGCTGGCTTGTGTGAAATGTTCTAGGGCAACAAAGCGGGGGGCTTGTGCCATCATTACACCGGACAACAATAATGCTGCCGATGCGGCGAGTGTAGTTTTTTTCATGTTGGTAGTATTGAGCTGGTTATTACAGATTGTAAACCAAATATAACAAAACTATCTCAGACTTACTCCGTTCCGGGAATTCCCTTTGCGCAAATGATTTTAAACCACTCGGTGTAATTTCCGGGATTATCTTGAAGATCTTGCTGCAGCGTGGGCAAATCAATCCAGCGATAGCTCATCACTTCCTCCGGATTCGGTTGCGGCTCTTCGTCGGTAATGCCGATTAATACATGATCCAATTCATGTTCCCATAAATTTTGATCCAAAGCAGCTTTGTAAATGAACGAATGCGATGTTGCTAAAGCACACGTCATTCCCATTTCTTCTTGTAAACGTCTGTTTGCTGCATCAAGAATAGACTCGTCTGGTCGGGGGTGACTGCAACACGTGTTCGTCCATAAACCACCGGAATGATACTTATTTTGCGCCCGTTGGTGTATCAACATTTCACCGCGCGAATTATAAATGAAAATGGAAATGGCACGATGCAACACGCCCTTTTGATGCGCTTCGATCTTCTCCATGGTGCCCAACACTTCGTCGTTTTCGTTGACAAGAATGACGTGTTCCATTTACTTAACGTTCAGGTTGGTTTTGATTTGTTGTAAGCGCTGTTTTTCTGTCGGTGTTACGTTTTTATTTTTTTCTAAAAAACGAACAATGCGGTAAAACAAGTCAAAGTCTTTTTGAACACGAAACACATTTTCCAGATTATCCAGAATAACTGTTTTGTCGTTCGTCATCGCGCTACTATAATTTAGAAAAGCAGGAGCACCGCATTGCACTGTAAAACGTATGTATACAATTTCTACATTTTTAGGTTGCAAGTTTGCCGCTTGTTCAATTTTCGATTTTCCCGTATTGAACAGCTGAAGTTTGGTGTAAGGATTGCCTGCGTATTGCGCTGAAATAGTTTGTGCTGCCCCTAAATAACAATAATTCACAGGGTCTTTTTCAGGTGTGCATTTTTCGGTAAGACGAATAACTTCTTTACACGATGCTTCTTCTAACGCTGCTTTTTCGTACAATGAACGAAGTTGTTGCATATTAACGGATCCGTTAATATGCAACAAATAACTCAGTCCTGCAATCAGTAAAGTCTGCACTTAACGAATCATGTTTAAGCTATGACGCACGTATGAGCTCAGGAACAACGCATATTTTTGGCCATCCGGAATACGAACACGATCGTTAAGGATTTCACGCGGAGGAAGCGCCTTAATCTTGTTGAACAAGGAATAATAGTAGATGTAGGCAACATAAACTCCGAAACGAGCTTTACGCGGAAGTTTCAAAATACCTTCATATCCGTCACGGAAATCTTTTTCGATATCTTCTTCCACATGACGTTTCACTTCTTCGTCCCAACGCTCAATATCAACCCCCGGAAAATACGTTCTTCCCAAGCCTACGTAATCTGCGCGCATATCACGCAGGAAATTAATTTTCTGGAAAGCGGAACCTAAACGCATCGCATACCAGCGCAGCGATTCATACAATTCCGCGTTGCCTTCCGTGAAAACACGTAAACACATTAATCCAACTACTTCCGCCGAACCTAAAATGTACTTCTCGTATTTCTCCTGATCGTATTCCACTTTTTCCAGATCCATTTGCATACTGTCCAGAAATGCATCGATCAGTTCACGTTCAATATTGTATTCATGAACCACCTTCTGAAAACTATTCAGAATAGGGTTGAGGCTGATTCTATTTTCGATCGCCTTATAGGTGTCATTTCGGAAATCGGCCAGCAACTCAACTTTATTAAAATCGTGAAATGTATCAACGATTTCGTCCGCAAAACGAACAAATCCATAAATGGCATAAATCGGATCACGAAATTCTTTATTCAGAAATCGAATGCCCAAGGAGAACGACGTGC
>CALJIF010000107.1 GCA_937974275.1 uncultured Flavobacteriales bacterium | reverse complement strand
AATCCGGGCGTGACTCCTTGCTGCTCAATTACCGTATTCAGCAAAGCTGCTGCGGAATCCGGTTTACCGGCATAGCAGCCCAATAATCCGCGCATGTAAAAATATTCCTTCGTGTGTTTTTCCGAACTCCTATCACGATCTTCCGCTTCCTGATAAAATTCTGCGGCAGTTACAAAATCTCCATTCATGTAACGGAAATTGCCGTAGTTGTTGCTGCTGTAATAACCCGCGCGCAACAAGATATCGTAATAAAATTCTGCAGAATCAATTTGCATATCATACGTAAACAAAATCACCTTGTAGTGATACGTATAATAATATTGACGTTTTAAATAATACGAATCGTAAAATCCGATATTCAATGCGGCATCCCTTTGATATTTCAGAATAGCAGAATCTAACATGGCGTAAGCCATCTTATTATTTTCCTCAACGGTATTTTTCAAAAACGGAAAATCCGAACTCGTAAACATGCGGTTACGATGATAAATCCAAGCCAACGCATTATACGATTCAATACCGTATTCCATCTGTATATCACGATCCACAATGGCACGAATAACTTCCACCGCTTCTTGCGGACGCTCAATGTTCTGATAACAATGTTGCAGCCAATAACCGATGAGACAGAAATCGTTTTGAACCGCATTAACCTGAAAGAACTTAAACACGTCGGCGGTGCGCGTTCTTAACTCAGCATCATAATCTGCTTGAATCAGCTGAAATGCTTTCTTTAACGGAATAATCGCATTACGAAACCCAATTGCATCATTGGCACGTGAATACAGATACGCACCCTCATACATGGATCCGATATAATACGTACTATCCAAACGCTTAAACTCACGCGACTTTTCATAAGCCGTTTCATCCGACCACGACAAACTTCTTCGGTCGATATCAATCTTCCGACGAATTTCATCGTTCCTGCTCCATACGGAACAAGAAACAAGAAGAAACAGTACTATAATTGCGCGGTTGCCCATTATCGATTAATTGCCAACTTATTTAAACGATCCAATACCGGATCAGTAATGGACTTTAATGCAGTACGATACGCTTCTCGATTTCTGAAAATCACACGATGCTGCAACACCGGATACACCAATGCTCTGATGTCATCATCAATAACATAGTTTCTTCCATTCACCATGGCCCATGCTTTCAAGCATTTAATGAATGTAATTCCACCTCGCGTTGAACATCCCATACTGATTTCCGGATGTCTTCTACTTCCTTGCACAATGTTAACTACTGCTTTAAGAATTTCTTCGTGCACAAAAACTTGTTCTGCTTGCTGCTGCAAATCAATCACATCATGATAAGCGAGCACTTGTTTAATTTGTCCACGCACATCACTAATGCTTTGATATTCTTTGTAAATCTGTAATTCTACATCCTCGGTTACATAACCAAAACTCGTTTTCATATAAAAACGATCCAGCTGCGCCGCCGGCAAAGGATATGTTCCTTCCATTTCAATCGGATTTTGTGTTGCGATGGCAAAGAAGAACTTGTCCAAATGCCAGGTTTTATCGCTTACAGAGATCTGATTTTCGGCCATACATTCCAGCAATGCACTCTGCACTTTAGGGGAAGCACGATTAATTTCATCCGCAAGAAGAACGTTGGTAAACAATGGCCCTTTCTTGAAAATAAATTCCTTTTTGACTTCATCAAAAATGTGAGAGCCGATCAAATCCATCGGTAACAAATCGGGCGTAAATTGAATACGACGAAACGCCACAGTGCCACTCGCTTCCAGCGGAGCCTCACTCAGTCCACCGGAAATAGATTGCGCCAATGCTTTGGCTAATTGTGTCTTACCGGATCCCGGATTATCCTCGAGCAAAATATGCCCGCGGGCAAACAAGCATGTTAACACGAGCTTCACTTCGTATTCTTTGCCGCGAATAATCTGACCAATGTTTTTGGTTAAAACATTTATCTTTTCAGTACTGCTCGCGAATCTATCGTTAGTTGCTGATTCAGGATTCATCATGTGGATTGCTTTGTTTAGATCGGAAATATCGTAGAGCTGAAATCGGATTAAAGAAATTTATAAAATATTTAAAACCACCGTGCAGTTGCTTAATAGGGGCTGCATAGATAGTTGCAAATTGTTTAATATCCTGTGATTCTGCATTGCTTAATTGATGCGAAGAATACTTTACAGCCAAGTACAAGCGCACAAAACTTTCAAAGCGGTCTCCAACAATTGGTTTCATCGTAAACTGTGCATATTTCAATACCGTTTCATCTTTTCGAACAAAACCCTGCATGTGGTAAACATACAACACCAAACGGTATACACGCTCTAGTTGCTCACTACCATTTCCGGAACGACTAACGCGCATCATCATAAATCCAAAAATCAGTAACGGCAATAACCATGCTATAACAATCAACCCGATGAGCACCCATGCCACCCGATTCAACCACAACATCCAGTTAATTACTGTTTTTTGATTTTTAGATTTCACCTGATCTTCCTTTTTCGCATCTTCTTTCTCTACCGCATCAATATGTACTTCATCAATAATTAGCGGATTCGGAAATTCACGCACCTGCAAATCGATATGCTTCCCTTTAACGAAATCAGGCACCTGTTTCGCCGCATCGATGTATGACACTACGGTTACCGTATCACCTTTGTGAAGCGCAGCGAATGTGGTATCCGTTTTACCGTAAATAATTCGACACACGCTGGCATCCACACCAAATGAATATGGCTGACTCGTGCGGAATGCCTCATTATAAAAATTCAGATCATCAAAAGTAAACTCGAACGATTTTGCTTTTGGATCAGGATCAGAAGTAATGACACCGCGTGCAACCAGCCAAGGTTGTGGAGGAGGTATCGGAGGTGTTCCATCGGGGCGCGGTGCATCCTGACGATCACTATTCGTGACTGTCATATCAAAATCCAACCAACCGTATTCCGGGAAATAAACCTGTGTCCAAGCATGCGCCTGACTACCGTAAAACCAATACCATCCTTTGTTTTTGTCACTTCTGTCAACCGTTGCGAAACCCGTTGTAAAACGCACCGGAATACCTAATGCACGCAACATAAAAACAGAAGCACCCGCATAATAGGTGCAATAACCCGCTTTAGTCTTGAAAAGGAATCTTCCCAACATGGTTGCATTCGGAATATTCTGCTTGTCTTCCTTCCCGGGATTGAGCGTGTATTTGAAAATTGGATTACCCGCATCATCCTTCGCCATGAAATAATTTCGCACGGCAAGAACTTTATCTGCCGGTGTTTTAGCTCCAGCTGCTATTCGATTGGCTAAGCTCTTAATGGAGTCGAATAATGTTCCTTGAGGATACCGCGTGTAGTAATTATAAAAGTGCGTATCTAAACCTGCGTACGATTCTACAGAACGTAACTCATCAAAACGTTCTTGTTGGAAATCGTCCAGCGCCTCGTTTGCTGTTGGATTATACACGAAGTACGCGTTATTCAAATCAGATGCCCACGCTTTAACTCGATATCCCGAAGTAAACATCTTTCCGTAGCTCGTATCGACAGGAATGGTTTGACAGAAAAAAGATCCTGCGGGTCCTAACAAAGCGTGTTTCCAAGTGGTTGAAGTAAAATACACTTCCGCATCCACCACACTGCGCAATTTGTTACCTAAACCATTTTTGATTGGCGTACTATCAACGCGCGTTCTGTACATCGGAATCGTTGAAGGATCAACATTAAACTCATCGAAGTACGGCATGTTCGGATCACGTGTAAACTGTTCCTTTTGCGTATCGTATTGCGTTAAATAGTGATAAACGAAATACAACGGTTTCGGAGTTCCATCCGGAAAGAAATTATTAATACGTGCACAAAACATTAATTGATCGTGCTGACTCATACGATCATCCATCTTCATGGAATCCTTCATGCGGTAACCATTCTCACCGTCATTATTACTCTGTCCATCACCACCTTGATGTTGCTTGTTACCGCGCTCCATCAAACCATTCTTCTCGTTGTAACCTTTAGGTCCCTGATTACCCTTATCGTCGCTTTTACCACGTTCCGTTATTTCTCGTTCAACGGCTTTTATTTCATCCGAAAATGTTTGCGTTACCAAGTAAAAAATACCCAGCATCAATGCAATCACCACAACAACTTTCAATAAGCTGCGCACTATCTTTCTGGAATCGCCCGCCCCTGCATCTTTCAAACGCGGCATTATCATCAACATGTATAAAACGTAAATGAGTACAGGTAATAAATGTTGGACGATATAGGCAAAGCTCAGATCATACGTATCCGAAACAACTACAAGTGCAACAACTGCAATACTTATTGCAAACAACAAATAGCCCCATTTCCAACGTTGAATTACCAAACCAATGGACCAACCTACGAGATACAATGTGCCGTATAGTCGGAAACGCACCAATGCATAAAACATATCGAACTCGCCGTGCATAGATGAAATAAAACCATCCGCCACTTGGTACACGATCCACAATAGCAGTAAAGTTGTTAGTACACGAGCACGAAAAAAGTATAAGGTATATCCGCACAGCAGCCCCAAAGCGGCGTAAATAAACTGTTGTGTGACTTTTGTATCAAACTCAGTTAATGAAAAATTTAACCACTGCAGAATGGCATACAATAAGGCAGCAGTTGGCAGTACCACCGCAATCCAGTGAACAACCAATGACTTAAAACGAGCCTTGATATTTGCCGGTGCTACACTCATCGAATTAATGTTGTATTGGCTCTGCCTTTAAGCAGTTGCATAATTTTGTTTTCATTATCCTGTAATCGTTTACGCAAAGGATGCAACAACCAGGAACGTTTGAGTCCATCAACCGGTGTAGGTTCGGGAA
>CALJIF010000106.1 GCA_937974275.1 uncultured Flavobacteriales bacterium | reverse complement strand
CTGTGATTTTCGCTGAGAGCGCAGAGTCTTCCTGTTATGCGATTGTGCGTTGGTGTTACCATTGATTGCGCGGAGCCGAAATCAACGTGGCATTTAGGCCCCGAAACACACTTCACAGCGTCTATTGGCCGAAAGGAGGAATTTCTTTGGGTTTGTATTTCTTCTCGTCGTTTTCGTAAATCTCCTGATGTACAATTCCTTTCTTTTTCTGAAACCAACTCATGGTGCCATGTTTCATTTCATTAAAATAATTGCAGGCCTGAATGGTATCACCTTCCGGATTAATAAGCACCACCAAACCATTGGGTTTACCTATCGGGCAATATAAATACGTTTGCCAGTCCAGACGAATTTGTTTGTCGTTGGTAGCGCCCATTTTAACGTAATACGTGGAGTCGCTGGATTTCTTAATCTTTCCAAGCTGTTGCAGATGCAGCACATAACACAAGCCACCGAAATTCCTGTACACCTTTTTGTACTTCATGAGCAAAACAGTGTCGTTAGAAGTACGCCTAATCTTGTTGGTATCGCAGGGTGGTTTTTCTTTTTTGGTTTTCTTTTTGTCTGCGGTGTCCTTGGCTACCACTATTGATACATCCTTGTTTTCAGGACGCGCTACTGCAGCCGAGAAAAGAAGTATTAAGAAGAAAACGACTAATCGCATGACCGCTGTTATACGTTGAAAACAAGTTGCGGTTACGAATTGGTATATTGGTACATTAGTGTATTAGTGCATTTGTGTATTTGTGTATTTGTGTATTTGTGAGTTGGGGGTACTCTACACGGCTTACCTTTGTGCAACTTTGTGTCTTAATGTCTTAGTGGCCTCCCATAGGCAAGGAAACCGTTTCAAGGTTATTTGATTGCACTATTGGCGTTTTTCAACAGGAACGTCAACCGTTACAACCACACGATCTGTTCCTTTTTTACTCTTCTTGCCTACTCCATAATCACCTGCGAAGATGTCGATAGTTCCGATGAAGTGTGAAACACCTTCTTTCTCGGTGATTTTGAAGGGAACTTGAATTGCTTTCACAGAATCGCGCATAGCGAGATTTCCTAAAGCCACAAAGCCACTATCGGTGCGATCTATTTTCGTTGCGGTAAATGTGATTAACGGATGTTTTTCCGCGTCAAAATAGTCGTTCGACATCAGGTGCTTATCACGCATGTCAATTCCTGTGGTTAACGTATTTACTTTCACACTGGCTTTTAGAGCTGCAGTGTTGATGTGCTCGACTGACATGCTGAACGTGGCTTCCAATCCTTTAACGGAACCTTTTGAACCTTCATTCGGCAATTCAAAAGTGATGGTTCCTTCAGCTGATTTGTATTCATAAACAACACCATGCATGATTTGAAAAGCATAGCCTGTGAACGTAGCGAATGCTACAGCAGAGAGAATTAGTTGTTTCATCATATAATGTATTTACATGTATTAGTGTTAAAAAAAAGAGGCATTAACCTCTTAATTTATCGAGTAAATCGCTCAATTGAAGCGCTTCTTTTTCTGTAAGCGTTTTCATTTCCGATTCCATTCCGTCTATGATAACATCCAATTGTTTCAAAAGTTCTAAACCTTTGGCTGTAATTTTTATATCCATTTGACGTCTGTCATCGGGGCACACTTTCCGATCAACGAGTTTCTTTAACAATAACTTATCAATTAAACGTGATGCGTTGGAGTTCTTATCCAGCATACGTTCCTGAATCAATCCTACAGAAGCAGGATTAGGATGTTGTCCGCGTAAAATGCGTAATACGTTATACTGTTGCATCGTTACGCCGAATTGCTTCATTACGCGACTATGCATATTCTGCATGTGAGATGCCGTAAAAATCAAATTCACAAATACCTTTTGATAAGGACTATGAAATGATTTTTGCTTGATTTCTTCTTCAATTTTCATGACGCTGCAAATATATGTATAAACATTAAATGTATATACGTTATTCTATGTTAATTTTGAAAAAACTTTAGTGCTGCCAATTCTTTGAGCAAATAACGTTTACCATTACGCTCAGCCGTAACAAATGCATCAGTTTGCCCCGCAGCCACAATTTGTTTACGATACGCTTCTGCTTCCGCCAATGTTTTGAATTTACCCATCGTAAATCGGGTAATATTATCATCCAGCACCACACGGTCAATTGTTCCCAAAGTTGTCAAGTGATTGTACCTATAATTCTGCGGGAAATTATAGGCTGCCACCTGCACGCGGAACCACATCCCTTCTGCAGTTGCATTTCCGAACGTGGTCAAAATGCTGTTGTAATCGTCTGAATTAACAACCGGTGGTGGCGTAATGATAGTATCCTTTTTCACAGGAACAACCGGAATCGAATCGGTTTTAATAGTGTCTTTTCGCGCAGTAACGTTGGTATAAAAACGAATATCAATGGTTTTGTTAGGCAATTGTGTTACCGACTTTGCATCCACAATTTGCTCTTGTTTCTCCATACCTGCAATTTCATATACCAACTTGTACTTCGAATCCTGCACGAGGTTAACAAGATAATACCCGTTATCGTTATTCGATTCCGTGACGTGATTCGCATGTTTCCCTGATTCGTCAATTATTGTAACAGAAGCTTTGACCGGTTTATCATCCAAATAAACATGACCATTCACGAGCATTACGAATGTTTTAATCTTAAAATCGTTGTACACCACGTACAAGTCTTGCTGCCCGTATCCTCCTGCCTTTGCGGAAGAATAATAACCGTGCTTACCATCGTTTCCTAACACCAGATACTTATCATTATCCGGTGAATTGATCGGATATCCTACATTTTCAGGAGCACTGAATTGCCCCGTTGCGGGGTCCAACTCTGTTTTGAAAATATCGTAACCGCCCATGCTATTGTGACCTTCGGAACTAAACACCATGGTCTGATCGTTCGGGTGCATGTATGGTGCATCTTCATCCCACTTTGTGTTGATGGTTGGTCCCAGATTTTTTGCATTAGTATAAGAACCGTCGGGTTGCAAATACGCCACGTATAAATCGCGTCCACCGTATCCCCCGCTTCGTTCCGACACAAAATAAATTTGCCGCAAGTCTGAAGAAAACGTTGCACTTCCTTCCCATGCATTTGTATTCACATCGCCGGCAATAGGCATAGGTACCGACCATTCACCGTTTTCCCAGCGACTCATTAAAATATCGCCTCCACCGACATCATCTTTATATACCAACATGATTAATCCGTCGTGTGATAATGTAATGTTTGCATCGTGTCCGTAGCTGTTGATGCTACTACCAAAGGCTTTCGGTTCTGTCCATGAGTTGCCTTTTTTGTACGCCACGTAAACATCTTCATAGTAAAAGCCTGCAGAATCTGGCGTTCCGGGATATGACTGCAAGCCGCCGATTGAATTTTCACCGCGATATGTGAAGATTAAAACGGAATCATCGGATGTTAACACCGGCACATATTCCGAATTTTCCGTGTTTACTGTTTCTCCCAAATTCGTAATAGTTGCAGGCACGGGATTAGCGCTGATAATTTTTGCATTGTTAC
This sequence comes from uncultured Flavobacteriales bacterium, assembly GCA_937974275.1. Lineage (GTDB taxonomy): Bacteria > Bacteroidota > Bacteroidia > Palsa-965 > Palsa-965. The sequence continues at coordinate 1,562 of CALJIF010000106.1, read as the reverse complement.
ACCATACTTCCAGACGCTTGGCATAATCTTTACCTTTAGGAGTAGGCGTCTTTGCTTTTTTATACAATTCCAAACTATTCAATGCATCATCATAACGTTCATTCAAATGGTATGCACGTGCAATTAGCAAGTCGATATCAACTGCTTTGGGATTGGTTTTCTTAATTTCCAACAAATATTCCAGCGCAGCCGGAGCTTCATCACCTTTATACAACAAGCATTCACCAATACGAAAACGCAACAGAGGTGAACTACCGTATTTGGGTTCCAATGAGCGGAAATACGGCAATGCCAATAAGTAGCTGCCTCCATCGTACAATTCCTCGGCGCGCAACCAGGCTGCTTGTGCTGCTTTGTCTTTCTTATATCCTTTACCCAGGTTAGCTTGCGCAAAAGCAAACGTTGCCATACAGGTTAAAAGAAGTACGGTTATTATTTTTTTCATAGGGGTGTTATTGCATCAAAATTAGTCAATTCAGGCGGAAATAATGGCCTGTGCCGCATGCCACGCCGTAGTCCATGCAGCTTGAAAGTTAAAACCTCCCGTAACGGCATCAATATCGAGGATTTCGCCGCAGAAATACAAGTGCGGATGCAGTCTGCTTTCCATGGTTTTCATATTCACTTCCTTCAAATCTATTCCGCCGCACGTGACAAATTCTTCTTTGAATGTTGTTTTACCTTTTGCATCAAGCTCGTAATCCGTAATACATGCAGCAAGTGATTCCAGAAGTTTATCCGGTATATCGGCCCAACGTTGATAACGACCCACTCCAGATTCTTGCAACAAAAATTCCCGCAATCGTTTCGGTAAACTAATGTCTTGCCATGGGCCCGTTTGCCACGATTCGTTATTTCGTTTCGCTTGTAATAGTCTTTCCAGAACAGTATTTGTAGCCATATTCACCCAATTCACCTGAACTTTAAAGTGATATCCGCATTGTGCCAGTTTGCGAGCACCTGCTGCGGAAGCTTTTAGTGTTGCAGGACCCGATAATCCCCAATGTGTAACCAACAAAGGGCCGTGTGTGATTATGTCATGTTCGGGAAGTGTTACGGTTGCATGAGGAACACTAACTCCCATCAATTCTAAAATTCGATGGCCGGGAATATTGAATGTGAATAATGATGGAACGGGTTCTGTGATTTGATGTCCAAATGCTGTTAACCAGTCGAACTGTGTAGCTTTCGGATAGCCACCGGCAGCAACTACTACGTATTGCGCTTGCAATTTTTCGCCATTGCGCAAGGTTAATTCGAAGTGATCATTTTTTCGATCCAAAGCAATTACTTCCGTATTGAGTAACAATTGCACACCATTGTTGAATGCCTCATGCTGCAGGCAATTCGCTATAGTTTGTGAACTATCGGTTTCGGGGAACATGCGTCCGTCGTCTTCTACTTTCAAAACAACGCCGCGATCTTCAAACCAGGAAATGGTGTCAGATGGTCCGAATCGCGTGAAAGGTCCCAGCAACTCACGTTCTCCGCGAGGGTAAAACTTTACCAATTCTTTCGGTTCAAAACACGCATGTGTAACGTTGCATCGGCCGCCGCCGGAA
>CALJIF010000105.1 GCA_937974275.1 uncultured Flavobacteriales bacterium | reverse complement strand
TTATGAATTCAGTTCGTAACAATGTTCAGATTTTAGGAAACTTAGGTCAGGATCCGCAAGTAATCACCACCGAGAGTGGCAAAAAGGTAGCGCGTTTCAGTATTGCGGCTACGGAATCGTACACCGATGCTAAAGGTCAGCGTATTCAGAATACGCATTGGTTCCGTGTGGTAGCATGGGAAGGTGTAGCTGCTTCGGCAGAAAAGAAGTTGAGCAAAGGCAGCAAAGTGGTGGTCCACGGAAAACTCTCCACCAACAACTGGACGGACAAGAACGGCGTGAAGCACAATGATGTGGTGATTGTGGCCAGCGAGTTCGTGCCAATGGAAGCTGTGGTAAAAGAATAGTTGATTTCGACTCCGCTCAATCCACGTTGATTTCGACTCCGCTCAATCAACGGTAAATTCGACTCCGCTCAATCTACGGTAATTTCGACTCCGCTCAATCAACGTGGGTTGTGCGGAGCCGTAACCATCGGTAACTCCAACACACTAATACACTAACACACCAACGCACCACATTACGAAGCGTCACAAAGAATTTCCATGCGAAGCCCCTTGCGATCTCCGCGTAATCTTTGCGCTCTTTGCGGTTAAAACTCACCGGAAACTTTGCGGTTAAAACTCACCGGAAACTCGCAGTTAAAATTCACAAGAAACCGGATTCTTAAAATTGATTAACCACTTGCACATTGTTGCCTAATTAGGTAACTTTGTGATTAACACTCGAATAGTAATGAGTGAAAAATATGTACGGGAAATTTTTTATTACAAACAGTATTATCTCAAGTTCTTTAATCAGCTAAAACCTGAAGTTCAAAGAAAGTTGAATTGGACGTTACAGCTCATAGCCACATTGGAACGTGTTCCGAATAAATACTTTGAGCACATTACGAACTCGAATGGTATTTATGAAATACGAGCGTCTGTAGGCAGCGATATTTATAGAGTGTTCTGTTTTTTTGATGAAGGTCAACTCGTTATTGTGATTAATGGTTTTCAAAAGAAATCGCAGAAAACTCCTAAATCAGAACTAGAACTCGCAGAAAAATTACGACAAGAATACTTCAACGAAAAAAGCACAAGCAATTCACGAAAAAAGCATTAACATGAGTAAAAAGCGAAACAAAAATCTGACATCGTTTGCGAGCCATATCACGCAACAATATGGGAAACGCGGAAGCACTTCGAGAGAACGCTATGAGCAGGAATTTGAGGCGTTTAAATTGAGTGTGATGCTGCAAGAACTTCGCAAAGAACAAGGCTTGACGCAAGAGCAACTGGCAGAACGATGCGGCACGACAAAAAATTACATTTCGCGAATTGAGAATAACGCCAGCGACATCCGTCTTTCTACACTAATGCGCGTAATTCAGGATGGTCTGGGACGACAACTTAAACTCCGTGTCGACTATTAATACACCTCTACCCTATCCCTCTCCAAAGGAGTCTTTCAGACCGTTGGAGTCCTTCGGACGAAGCATCGGAACACGAAGCATCACAAAGTTTTTTCAAGCGAAGCCCTCTGCAAACGCTGCGTAACCTTCGCGCACTTTGCGGTTAAAACTCACCAAGAACTCTACGGTTACTCTCAACAACTATTTGTTTATCACCTCTATATTTACACTAACTCACCATCACACCACCGCACTAACCCACCATCACACCACTGCACTAACTCACCACTTCACCATGATCAACCTATCTTCCATCCTCTTCCTCGACATCGAAACCGTACCTCAACATCCCACATGGGTGCACGTTCCCGAACGTTGGAAAGAATTGTGGAGCGCTAAAGCGGCGTCCCTCAGCAACAATCCCGATGACACACCCGAGAGCTTGTATCAACGTGCCGGCATTTATGCGGAATTCGGTAAAATCATTTGCATCTCTTGCGGATTTCTAAGTCGCAGCGAAGGACAAGAACGCTTCCGCATGAAATCGTTTTACGGCCATGATGAAAAGCAACTGCTGACCGAGTTCGGAGAACTGCTGAATAAAATCACCGGTAAGTCGATCACTACTTTGTGCGCGCATAACGGTAAAGAATTCGATTTCCCGTGGATCGCGCGACGCATGGTGATTCACGGCATTCCGCTTCCCGAGTTGCTCGACGTGGCAGGGAAAAAACCCTGGGAGGTAAATTTGTTGGACACCATGGAGTTGTGGAAATTCGGAGATCGGAAAAGTTACACGACGTTGAATTTACTCGCTGCAACATTGGATGTGCCCACACCGAAAGACGACATCGATGGCAGTCAGGTAGCGCACGTGTATTACGAGGAGCACAATTTGGAGCGTATCGTAACGTATTGTCAAAAGGATGTACTTACGGTAGCACAAGTAGTGCGTCGTTTCCGCCGCGAGCCGTTGATTCCGGAGGATGCTGTGGTGGTGTCGTGAAAGGGAAAAAACGCATGGCAAAATAATATCGCAGGGTAAAGCAGAGAAAGTCTACTGCTGCTTTGCACCAACAGGCAATCGTGACATTCTATTGAATACCCTCATTTGACTTAAATCTGTTAAAACAACTTGTTTCCCTTTTGGGAAACCACTACATTTGTGTGACCATAAAATTGAAACCGGCTTTTGAAATTGTGTTGTTACCGGATGCTGGTGAATCAGGGAAATTTTAATTAGAAAAGGATATCCAACGATAACTATGACCAACAAATTCAAAACCGTTTCTCTGGATGCGATGATCGACAAACACATCGGCAAAAAAGGAACGAAAAAAAGAAATGCTTTTGAATATGAATTGCGTTTGGAGTTGCTTGGCGAAGCCATTAAGAAAGCGAGACAAGAACGCAACCTCACACAGGAGCAGCTCGGGGAATTGGTGGGTGTTCAAAAAGCGCAGATTTCGAAAATTGAAAACAGCGTGAAGAATGCGCGTTTCGAAACGATCCTAAAAGTATTCGACGCACTTGGAGCGAAAGTAAATTTTAACGTTACATTAGGTAAGCGAAAGGTCGCCTATTATTGAGGTGTTACGGGCGCGCGGTACAATGCCATATTTATCGGAAAGATCTACGCTTAAGTAAAATCTCTCACCGAAACCATCACACCACATCCTAAATTTCCCTGTATCTTCGTAACGTCATGTTCGACAAACGCCTTTTACTTTTTATACCTGCTACACTGCTCCTGCTCGCGTCCTGTTCCAACGAAGAACCGCAGCAACAACAGGCATTGCCGCACGGCCCTGTGCTTGCTGCCATCGTCCAAAACGCGGACAGCATTTTTCACGGGTATTATCTCGGCATGACTCCTCGGGAAGCCAAAGCGCGCAAAGGCAGTAACGACAGTCTGAGTATGGAGGAACCTTTGTATCAACTGTACGAAGGAAAAATTTCCGATCAAAAAGAATACACGCTCGAATGTCAATTCGATGAAATGGGCTTGTTTCAACTATCGCTGGACGTATACCTGAAGGATGAAAATAACGCGGACTCGTTGTTCAATGATTTCACCCGCTATTTCAACACCAAATACGGTAAAGCCGAATTCAGCGGTGATGTTTTTACATGGGAAATTCCCGGAAAACGCCCCGGACGGATTGAAATGCTGCAGGAATTCGACTACGGTCACGGCAAACTAGCCCTCTATATTTTCGATGCCAACTTCGAAGGACAAGAGCCGGTTGAAATCCTTTTGCCCAATTAATCGCACCTAAATTCCATTTTATCCGCCATTTCGTATGAATTGTGGGCGGAACACCTTTTATCCCGCGACTTTGCTTATTTTTAAGCCGCTATGGAAATGGGTAATCCGTTCAACGACCGTCAGGCAGGCACAATATTGGAAGTACGAAATCTGGTAACAGAATTCCGCACCGATAATGAAGCCGTTAAAGCGGTTAATGATATTTCATTCACCATTAAAGCCGGAGAAACTGTCGGCATTGTAGGCGAATCGGGATCCGGGAAATCGGTAACGAGTCTTTCCATTATGGGATTAATTCCCAATCCTCCCGGCATTATTTCGGGCGGTGAAATCCTGTATTCATCACGCGAAGACGGTGTAGTTGATTTAGTGAAGCTGAAAGAAAAACAACTTCGTAAATACCGCGGCAATGAAATCGCAATGATTTTTCAGGAGCCGATGACTTCGCTGAATCCGGTTTATACGTGCGGAGAACAGGTGATGGAAGCCATCCTGCAACACAAAAAATTTCCGAACATCAGTGCCGGCAAGAATGCCATGGAAGTGGCGCTGAAGTGGTTCTTCAACATCTTTTTCATTTTTAATTATTGGGGCATTATCAGCTGGCTGAAACCTTCGTATACGGGGCCACGCCGCTATTACACCTCCAAAGAAAAAGTAGCTCGCGAAATTACGCTTCAACTTTTCGAGCAAGTACAGCTTCCTGATCCGGAACGAATTTTTCACGCCTATCCGCACCAAATTTCGGGAGGACAGAAACAGCGCGTCATGATTGCGATGGCGATGTCTTGTAATCCGCAATTGCTGATTGCAGATGAACCGACAACTGCATTAGACGTTACCGTACAAAAAACAATTTTGGAGTTGATGAAGGATTTGCAGTCCTCACACAATATGTCCATCATGTTTATTACGCACGACTTGGGCGTTATCGCAGAATTAGCCGATCGTGTGGTGGTGATGTACAAAGGAAAAATTGTAGAGCAAGGTTCTGTGTTGGATATTTTCAGCAATCCGCAACATCCTTACACCAAGAGTTTGCTGGCGTGTCGTCCTCCGCTTAATCGTCGTTTACATTGGTTGCCCACTGTTTCCGATTTTATGCATACGGCTGAAGACGGCTCTATTGTTGAGAATGAGCGCAGCGTGCACGATGTAACATTCAGTTTGGTGGTAACGGAACAAGAACGCAAACAACAACACCAAACGTTGTACGAACGTGAACCGATATTGCAGATTCGTAATTTGCAAACACACTTCGTTACGAAACGTACTGCCTTAGGCAAGCCTACTAAAACAGTGAAAGCCGTTGATGATGTATCGTTTGACGTATATCCCGGCGAAACATTAGGACTTGTGGGCGAATCAGGATGCGGAAAAACAACATTAGGCAGAACGATCTTACGATTAATCGAACCCACAGGCGGTCAGATCATTTACAAAGGACAAGACATCACCAACCTTCCGACTCCGCAAATGCGTGCGTTGCGTAAGGAGATGCAAATTATTTTCCAGGACCCGTATTCTTCTCTGAATCCGCGCATCACGATTGGTGAAGCCATCATGGAGCCGATGCGTGTACATGGTATTGGTAAAGACGACAAAGAGCGGAAAGAAAAAGTAATTCAGCTGTTGCATCGCGTTAACATGACCGAAGCACAGTTTCATCGCTACCCGCATGAATTTTCCGGAGGTCAGCGTCAGCGTATTTGTATTGCGCGCGCGTTAGCGTTAAATCCGCGTTTCATTATTTGTGATGAGTCGGTTTCTGCATTGGACGTTTCCGTGCAGGCGCAGGTATTGAATTTGTTGAATGAGTTGAAAAAAGAATTCAACTTCACCTACATTTTCATCTCGCATGATTTAAGTGTCGTGAAGTTTATGAGCGATCGTATGATCGTGATGAACCAGGGGAAAATTGAAGAGATGGGCGACGCGGATGAAATTTACGCCAATCCGAAAAGCGATTATACCCGCAATCTGATCAACGCGATTCCGAAAGGAGAACTGGAAGACATTCGCGCCAGCATGGCCCGTAAGCGCATGCAAACCATGGCATTTTAATCACGCTTAGTAATTGTTACGTTGATACGACCTCAATTACTTAAAATACTATTTTTCCTGATCAGTGCTGTATCGTTTCTGCATTTAACAAAGCAGCACCGCACCTTCCGGCTTATACATAAGTAAGTCTGTGGAACTAAGTGTTTACTTCAAAAAAGCCGGCGCACTCCCGAATATCTCCCGTTGACTTTGGGGCATTCGCCCCCAATTTATTTTCCGGACAAATTAATGCGCTGAATTATTCACCCCAAAGATCATCATTCTCTTCACCAAACAATGTTCCGCCTTCTTTTTCGTATTTGGAACAATCTAAATCCATATTAAGATTTTTCGGTTTTGTAAAGTCGCCTTTCGAAACGTTTAATGATTTATCCGCAAATACTTTTTGAAAGAACAACCCCCAAATAGGCAACGCCATACTTGCTCCTTGTCCTTCTGCCGTGCGATCGAAATGAATACTGCGATCTTCACCGCCCACCCAGCAACCTGCCGCCAAATCAGGTGTTAATCCTATAAACCAACCGTCGGAGTTATTTTGTGTAGTTCCTGTTTTACCGGCAATCGGGTTCATGAGTTTATACTTTCCTCTCAATCGCGCGCCTGTTCCGGCATCTACAACACCTTTCATTAAGGCAGTCATGAGGTATGCTTTTTCTTCACTCATGGCCTCATTCGATTTCGGAATGTATTCCATCAACACTTTTCCGTTCTTATCCTCAATGCGCGTAATAAACGTTGGTTCAATGTACGTTCCTTTGTTGGCAAACGTACTGTTCGCTCCGACCATTTCGAAAACAGAAATATCTGCAGTTCCCAAACACAATGATGGCACGGGATCCAGGGGCGCAGTAATGCCTACCGACTTTGCAAAAGTTACAACGGCACGCGGACCAAATTGTTTCATGATGTGAGCCGTAACGTAGTTCACTGAGTTCGCTAACGCCTTTTTCAACGTTAACATTTGTCCATCTAATTTGTCATCCGAGTTGTTCGGACACCATTCCTTATTGTCCTCAGTAGTAATGCACGTGCGCACATTCGGAATCTGATCACAAGGCGACCAACCTTCCTGAATAGCCAATGCATAAACAAATGGTTTGAACGTAGAACCTACCTGACGTCTTCCTTCTTTCACCTGGTCGTATTTAAAATGACGGAAGTTAATTCCACCTACCCATGCGCGTATGTAACCTGTTTGTGGTTCCATCGCCATAAACCCTGTTCTTAAAAAACGTTTGTAATAGCGAATAGAATCCATCGGAGTCATCACAGTGTCGATTTCGCCTTTCCACGAGAAGACGGTCATTTCAACTTTCTTGTTAAATGAATCTTCTATCTCTTTATCGGAAGCTCCGGCCTTCTTGAGTTTACGATAACGTTCCGAACGTTTTTTTGCCGAGTTCATCATCGCATCAATTTCATCCTTCTTCACGCGCCAACTGAACGGTGCATTTTTTTTGTTCTTCAACGTTTCATCAAAACGCCCTTGCAGATCCGTCATGTGCTCGGTGACCGCTTCTTCCGCGTGACGTTGCATACGTGTGTCGATCGTAGTGTACACATGCAATCCATCACGATACAAATCATACGGTTTTCCATTTGGTTTTAAATTTTCGGAACACCATTTCTTTAAGAAATTGTCGCGCAGATATTCACGGAAATAAGGAGCTAATCCTTCGTTATGACTTTCCGGATTGAATCGTGTTTTGATGGGAAGTACTTTAAGCGAATCGAATTGTTGTTGTGTCAACTTTCCGTTTTTCACCATTTGTCCCAACACTGTATTTCTGCGCTTAACCGCATTCTCCGGAAATTTAATCGGATTCCAACGCGACGGATTCTGACACATTCCCACCAGCATTGCAGCCTCTTCAATTTTCAACGAATCTTGTGAAGTGCTGAAATACACTTTAGCAGCCGACTTAATACCAACTGCATTATAGTTGAAGTCAAACTTGTTTAAATACAAAGCGAGAATTTCTTCTTTAGTATACAGACGTTCCAGACGAATTGCAATGATCCATTCCTTCAACTTTTGATACACACGTTCCATAAATGAAGCGCGCTCCGCCTCTTCCTGGTGAAATTGCATTTTCGCGAGTTGCTGTGTTATGGTAGAAGCTCCACCGCCTTTACCCATCTTCACTACAGCACGCACCAAACTTCTGCCATCAATACCCGAATGATCGAAATAACGTTCATCTTCCGTCGCAATCAACGCATCAATCACATCATGGTCAATTTGCGTGTACTTAACATTTACACGATTCTCTGCATAAAAACGACCCAGCTCTTTGTTATCAGCCGAATAAATTACCGTAGCCAGATTACTCTCCGGGTTTTGCAGTTCTTCCACATCCGGCAAATCGGCAAATAATGCGATCCCTAAAATAAGCGTGATGAATCCGATAAGGGGAGCAAAAAGCAGAAACCAAAATAAACGTATCCAGAATTTACCTCCGGAAGATTTTCCGCTTTTCCCGCCCGCTGTTTCCTGTTTTGACATAGGAGTCAAATTTACCAAATTTTACAGGCTCAGCGCGCGGTTTGAGCAACTGTAATGTTTCAGCATATAAGTGTGAACAACTTCTTATCGGAGCGGTAGTAATTTACCATCTCCCGTCGGCATTCGAAAGCCCATCAGCGCTGCAACTGTTCGTGCAATATCACGCTGAGAAACCCGCTGCTGTTCTTCTCCCGCAATTACATCCGGACCGGCAATGAGTAGCTCGATGTGTTTGCATCCTTCGCAATTATCGCCATGACTGCGAAAGCCATCCTGATTTCCATCGGTATGGCGGCCGTGATCGTTCGTGATGATAATTGTTGTATTGTGTTTGTAATAAGGGCTATTGCGAACATAATTCCAAATTACGTGCACCAACGAATCGGAACTCCGAACACCACTTATATACAAGGGCCATATTCCCGTATGTCCGGAAGCATCGGGTTCTTTAAAATTAATCAGCATCAAATCGGGTTGATGCGCTCGAAGAACGTTCAATGCTACTCGACAGGTAGTAGTATCATCCCGATAACCCGAACCCGGACCATTGATGCCACAATCAAAACGCGGGGCATACTGTATTACCGTTGTGTCTTTAGAACCTGCGAGAACGTTCAATTTATCTTTCGATGCTACAACCCACGTCTTCTCCGGAAGTGCGCCCGTGAACTTGCGGTAATAATGAAATATACCGGGCAATGTTGGCAACTCTTGTCCACTGTTTTCAACGCTTTCGTACACACCCGTAGTAATTGCAGTGTGGCCGGAATTGGTAACTGTTTCGCCGTCGTTGTAGCAAAATGAATAGAAACGTGAATGCGGACGAATTGCCGTATCACGATATGGAATAAGAGTTTGTTGCGGATTGCCCCACGTCTCTGACCAGCGCGGACCGTCAACCACAATAATAATCGTGTGTTTGGTAGTGTACTTCGGCGCAGGTGGATCATTTTCGCAACCGGAAGAGCCACAAATCAATATAGGCAACAGGCCCAACAATACAGCGATCATTTTCCTCATAAGTAAGGATAATGTTTTAAAGGTACCTATTGTGGATCTACTTTTTAGTGATACAACTTACAACTTTTGCAGGAATGCAGCGATATCTATTGCAGAGAGCAAGTCGTAAGCTGTCGGTTCAACTCTTAATATTCCACTATATTTGCCACCATAGCTCATGTTATTCTCCTCGCTCTCCTTTCTGTTTTTCTTTTTACCCGCGGTGCTGTTGAGCAGTTGGTTGCTGGGTAAAAAATTGCAGAATTACGTCCTGTTGATCTTTAGTTTGGTATTCTATGCTTGGGGCGGAGTAAGCGCGGCATTGATTGTTATCCTCTCTATTATTTTCAATTATTTTTTAGGAAAAGCAATAGGGAAAGCCTCATCTCAAGAACGCAGCAAACGAATTTTGATTTGGTGTGTTGCCGGAAATTTATTGGCGTTGTGTGTCATTAAATACGGCTCTTTCTTGGTCGAAAACCTTAATCACGCATTAAGCGGATTAGGATTAGATGCGCTGCCGGTTCCTCATATCCATTTGATACCGGGCATTTCGTTTTTTACGTTTCATGCGATCAGTTATGTTACCGACATCTATCGTAAAGAGTCTTTAGCTCAAGAAAATGTGTTCACGATGGGATTGTACATTGTTTTCTTTCCACAATTGATTGCAGGTCCCATTGTCAGGTATCACGAAATTGCGGATCAGCTTGGCGTGCGGGAGTGGAATGCTTCCAACATTGCACAAGGCATTCGTCGCTTCATTGTTGGGCTTACTAAAAAAGTGATCTTCTCAAATGCCTTCGCGCTACCTGCCGATGCGTTATTTGGCGGAAACTTGTCCGAAATTGACACTCCATTGGCATGGTTCGGATTAATCTGTTACACGTTGCACATCTATTGTGACTTCTCAGGATACAGTGACATGGCATTAGGACTGGCGAAAATGTTTGGATTTTCTTTTCCCGAAAATTTCAACTTTCCATATCGTGCTACGTCAATACAAGATTTCTGGCACAGATGGCACATGACGTTAAGTCGGTGGTTTCGAGACTACCTGTACATTCCGCTGGGTGGTAATCGCAACGGAACATTCAATACCTATCGAAATCTGATTCTTGTTTTTTTTCTCACCGGACTATGGCACGGCGCTTCTTGGACCATGGTGGTGTGGGGACTATTCCACGGCTTGTTTTTAGTACTGGAGCGATTGGTTTTAAAGAACATTCTTCCCGGACTATTCATAGTAAACCGAATATACACGTTGCTGATTGTCATGATCGCGTGGGTGTTTTTTAAATCGCCTGATATTGAATTTGCATGGAGCTACATTGGAAAACTTTTTGGCGCCAACCCCGCAACCTCAATTCCCGCAAGAACATTAACCACATACTTAACTACAGACTTCATTATAGTGTTGGTAATTGCGATACTGTGTTCAGGAGTCATCGCAGAAAGATGTTACAACTACTTTTCGAAAAAACAGGCATCAACTCTACTTCAGAAATTATGGGAGCCGTTCAGTTACATCGCAAGTTTGCTATTACTCTTGATTTGTACCATGTATTTAGCAAAGCAAGGATATAATCCGTTCATCTATTTTCAGTTCTGATGAAACGTATTGGTTCATTGATCTACATCGTGATATTCTGTCTGGTGCTCGTTATACCGGCAGGAATGTGGTTGTGCGGTGTAAAGGAGCCCTATCCGTTTTTTGATAATCGTCGTCCTGCAACAATACCGGAGTTCGACATCAGCCACCTGGATCCGTACCCTCAAAAAATGGAGGCTTTCATCAATGATAACTTCCCATTAAGGAACACTGCTATTCACTGGTTGAACATTACCCATGCCCTTCAGTTTGCAATCTCCCCGAAACCGGAAATGATAACTGTAGGCACAGACCGTTGGTTATATGAAGGAGAAGATGATGCCAACTTTGTCTTGGGAATGAAACCCATTGCCGATTCCATGATCAATTTAATGATTGAGGAATTGAACAGTCGTCAGGAATATTGCAAAAGTGTTGGCGCTGAATTTCGTCTGGTGATTATTCCCAATAAACTCACCATGTATCCCGAACATTGGCCGACACATTTTCAGCTGGCTAAAAAATATCCTACACCCGCAGAGCTTCTGTTGTCGCGCGGTGCAGGAAAATGCAGCGTCCCTATTTTATACTTACGTGATAGCCTGAAACAACACAAAGCCTCTTATCAACTGTACCCCAGTACAGACTCGCATTGGAACTACATCGGGACGTATTTTGGTTATGGTTACATTATCCGCTGGCTAAAAAACGATCCATCCTTTCCTATTACTCCGTTTTCTGATATTACGGCGAGTATTGATACTGTGCGATCCAGCGACCTGAGCTATATAATGGGAATTAATGAATGGCAAGACACAATTTACACCTGTAAATTACCGCCCAACGCAGCCGTGAAACAAATCAACGAACCTGCATATCCCTGCGATACTTTGTGTTTTCCGTATTGCTGGGAATATCATCAGACGTTCGTTAACAGCGACACTACACTACCAAGAATTATGATCATGCGAGATAGTTTCACCGGTGAATTGATGCGCGGGTTACTAGCTCAAAACTTCAGTAGAAGTACATTTATTTGGGATTACTGGCAACACAAATTGAATAAAGAAATTATTTCCTCCGAAAAGCCCGATATCGTGCTATGCATCTTGAACGAAAGATTCCTCATGAATTTGGTAAAATACCGACAACGGGATGAAGTTCCGGGAAGCAGTTGCATGAAGTCAACATGGATAAGATGGTGGTGATATTTTAGCTGAGGTCCATACAATTGTGGGGGAAGTAACGAGGATTGTTTTTACCAAGTACTTGGTACGATTGCGAAACAGAGGTATAATGCGTTTGTGTACTTTTACTTCTGATGAAACGTATCGGTGTACTTATTTACATCACAGTATTCTGCATCGTGCTCCTTATTCCTGCGGGAATGTGGTTGTGTGGTATACAAGAGCCTTTTCCGTTTTTCGATAATCGTCGTCCTGCAAGAATGCCGGAACTTGATATTCTTCATCTGGATCCTTATCCACAACAGATGGAGGCATTCATCAATGATAATTTTCCATTAAGGAACACTGCCATTCATTGGTTAAACATTAGTAACGCTCGTTTTTTTTCTGTCTTTCCAAAACCTGAAATTGTAACTGTTGGCGCAGATGGCTGGCTGTATGAAGGAGAGGACGATGCCAACTTTGTGCTTGGAATGAAACCCATTGCCGATTCCTTAATTAGTTTAATGATCGAGGAATTGAACGACAGGCAGGAGTACTGCAAAAGTATTGGTGCTGAATTTCGATTGGTGATTATTCCGAACAAACTCACCATGTATCCCGAACATTGGCCGGCGCACATTCGGTTAGCACAGAAATATCCTACACCGGTAGAACAGCTATTATCGCGAAGTAATTTAGAATGCGACGTTCCGATCTTGTATTTACGCGATAGTTTGAAACAACACAAAGGCCATCATCAGCTCTACCCTAATGCGGATTCGCACTGGAACCACATTGGCACTTACTTTGGTTATAGGTATATCACTCGCTGGTTGCGAAACGATCCGGCTCTTTCAATAACTCCCTTTTCTGATATCACAGCGACTGTTGATACTATTCGTTACAGCGATCTGAGCTATATCCTGGGAATGGAAGAATGGAAAGACACAATTTATAACTGTAGTCTACCTTTAAATCCGTCTGTAACACAAGTGAATGAACCTTCATATCCTTGCGACAGTTCATGGTTTTCGTATTGCTGGGAACACCACCAAACATTTACGTGCTCAGATACTACATTACCTCGAATTCTGATCATGCGCGATAGTTTCACTAACACATTGATGCGAGGGTTACTGTCGCCACACTTCAGCAGATGCACATTTATCTGGGACTATTGGCAACACAAATTGAATAAAGAAATTATTGCCTCCGAAAAACCCGATATCGTTGTGTGTATCATGAACGAGAGATTTCTCCTGAATTTGGTGAAATACCGACATCGGAATGAAATTCCCGGCGGACGCTGTATACAGCAAGAATGGATAAAGTGGTGGTAAAATATTTCTTCTCCGGTTACCTTATTTCACGTCTGCCTATGGGAATCGTAATTGCCACAAATCCTGTCGCGGTGCTCCAGCGTTTCCAATGGTTATTTAGTTGCATACCGGTATATTGAAACCGCCACTGCGCTTGGAGTGTGATACGACAATATTTCCATCCAAAACGATAACCGAGATAGACGTTAGCTATCGTGGTATTACGCGCTGCATCAGGATTGGTAACGAATTGTGAAGTAGGAACAAAACTCCCATCTGCCATCGGGACAAATAATTGTGCATTGTACTTTATTTCCGACGCGCGAAGAAATTGCACTCTGCTTCCGGTGTATAACTCCCGTTTCCCATCACGAACCATCAACCAATACCCCCAATAACCGCCCTGATATTTACTTGACATATCAATAACCACATAGCCGTCTCTGCTACCAAATTGTTTGGTTGCAGGATTAGTTGAACGAGATGAGGAATCAGAAAATCGTCCTGCGATATATCCGATTTCGAGGTATCCACCAAACCTCGCTGCGGTGTCTGCATTCTTCATAAAGCCACGATAACCTATACCCGCCATGATGGTTCCGTCGGTCGTAAAACCTACAGTACTTGCTTGTGTCATTACATGCAAGCGATTAGTGAACGCCCAGGCAGCGCCGGCATAACTGATTCCATCCGGTGTTGAGCCTCCTTGAATTTCCACCTCATTTCGCTCCACAACAACGGGCGCATATACAGGAGCTTGTACGTAAATATTACGCACACACGAAGAGTACAACATCATCGTACAACATACGCCGATAAAAAGTCTCATGTAATGCTTATTGAGCTCGTTCTATTCGTATTCCGGCACTCACCACACCGGGAAGTTCACTCACCCGCATCGCTTGTTCCAGCGCAATTTTATATTTACCCGGATACGGAAAACGCACGCCTTTCTTAAACACCAGCTGACAATCGTGAATGTCGCCTTGTCCTTTGCCGTACCAACGCCCTTCCTGATCCGCTAGAGGAAACTCGACTGTGTCAACGCCAATTTTCCCATTAGGAAATGTGGTGTGCATGAACACATAAATGTTGCTCCAAGGATAATCCTCGGTGTTGCGAATATTGAAGTAAAAGTTGTACGGCGTTACGGAATCCGGCACATCTACTTCAAACTCCAGTCGGTCTTTCACATTCCACACGCCATCTTTGATATCACGATTCTCTTCATACAGTCGATTGCTGTCGCAACTACTGAAAACTAATGTCAGTAGAACCAATGCACTTATGATTCGTGTGATCATCATACGCCGGGAGGTGGTGTTGAAATTGGAGGAGGTGTGTTAGGACCTTGATTCTTTTTATCGCGTTGATCGCGTCGCTGCTGGTTCTGCGGACGTGGCCCACGGTTTTGCTGTGCATTAGGATTCGTCTGCGGCTTATTCTGTTGCGGTCGACGATCTTGTTGCTTGTTGCGATCCTGCTGTTTGTTTTGCTGCTGTTGAGGCTTAGGACGCTGTTGTTGCTGTTCTGCTTTTTGCTGCGGATTGGCACCCGCCTGCACCACTGCGTTTCCTCCACCACTACCGGATCTTTTCTTCTTGCGCTTTTTGTTCTTATTCTTATTATCAAAACGCGTCAAGCTGTCCTGACCTACAACATTTTCAAAGTCAGGTTGCTTTTCTACTGCCTTCTGTTCAGAAACGGCTACTAAAATATCCGGCTTCTGACCATTTTTGTTCATCGCAATTACTTCCTTCACGCGTGCCACCGGAACGGGAATAAAATTGTCCGGTTCATCGGCAAAAGTGTACCAGAAAATAGCTTTGAAAATATCCGTCTTCTGATGGCGCGCTCTGCCTTTTTGCGTTTCCAGATCAATACTATCCGGGAAATCTTTCAATGCATCCAGATACGTGTCCAACTCGTAATTGAGACAACATTTCAACTTACCGCACTGTCCTGCTAACTTTTGAGGATTTAAAGACAATTGCTGGTAACGGGCTGCTCCTGTTGTAACGGAACGAAAATCGGTTAACCACGTGCTGCAACACAACTCTCTACCGCATGAGCCAATTCCCCCAACACGCGACGCTTCCTGGCGAGCACCGATTTGACGCATTTCGATACGCACACGGAATTGCTCGGCCAAAATTTTAATCAATTCACGAAAATCAACCCGCTCTTCTGCAGTGTAGTAAAATATTGCTTTTGACTTATCACCTTGATACTCGACATCGCTGATTTTCATATTCAGTTTCAGCCCCGCAGCAATTTGTCGTGAACGTATCATCGTGTCTTGTTCTGCCGCCTGGGCTTCCTGCCACTTCTCAACGTCCGCTTGCTTGGCTTTGCGGTACAATTTTTTCATCGCCGGATCTTCCGCCTGAATGTTGCGTTTTTTCAATTGCAATTTGACCAATTCTCCGGTAAGAGAAACAATACCAATATCATGTCCCGGAGAACCTTCAACGGCAACAACTTCGCCAACTACCAAAGGCAAGTCATTAACATTTCTGAAATATTCTTTGCGGCTATTTTTGAAGCGCACCTCAACTACATCAAACTTCTTCTGACCGGATGGTAATTCCATGTTGGCCAGCCAATCGTACACGTTGAGTTTATTACAGCCCCCGGAACTACAGCCTCCGCTGCATCCGCCCGAGCCACCTTCAGAAGTACTACAACCTCTTCCGGTTGAACATCCGCTACATCCCATATATCGAACCCTTTCGGGTGAATTCGTTAAACAATTGTATATGCTGAATACCCCCAAAGAGGTATGATGCTCAAAAATACGCAATTGGGAGGTAAAAAGCAGCGCTTACGGACAGATCAGTCCACAATACAACGTGAATAACGTTACGCCTTTACTTTGGCAGGATTAGGGATATGCAGCAATTCGTTGATTTTAAACGACAAATCCAGCATGATAATTTTAGAACTGCCATTACGGTCGATGTGTTGCATGGCCTGATTAATTTGTTCCATCAACTGTTGTCCGTTATTCACGTGTACAAACGGTGCGAATTTCGGCAACCAAGCCTTTTCTTCTCCGGCAACGCGCACTAACTGTTCACCGGCATAGCCCCACATCAGGCACTCGCGGATCAGTTCCAGTGCGTAAGTCAAAAACTGCTTCTGTTCCTCACGCGAACCCTTGGAAAATACTTCCAGAAATTCCATCCATTTAGCGACATCGTACTTCAGACAACTGCGCATCCAGGATTGGAACAAGGTTAAGTTTTGTGCGGCTTGCTCTTGCTCTTGAATCAGCTTTCGTGCTGCTGCAAAATTACCGTCGGCCTGAAACGCAATCTTTTCCGCATCTGCTGCAGATAGCTCAAACTTTTGTTGCACCGCGGCAGCCAGTTCTGCGTCCGGCAAACGATGCACACGAACCAGTTGCGTACGGGAAACTATCGTGCGTAATAAATGGTCTTCTTGCTCAGTGACTAAAAGAAACAACGTTTTGTCCGGTGGTTCTTCCAGAATTTTCAGCAGTTTGTTGGCCGCCTGCACATTCATGCGTTCAGCCAGCCAAATGATCATGATTTTATATTCCGCTTCGAATGTGGTGAGGCTTAGCTTGCGCAATATTTCACCGCTTTCTTCAGCGGCAATGATGGGCTGTTTCGATTCGGCATCCAACACATCCAGCCAGTTGTCGAGGGTTAAATACGGTTCATTCAAAACAGCTTCACGCCATTTCGGAATAACATGTGTACTGACACGAACATCTTTGGAAAGCACCACAGGATATGCAAAATGCGCATCGGGATGAACCATTTTCTCATGCTTCTTGCAGGATGGACATTCGCCACAAGAATCTTCCGGTAGACGATTGGTACAATGCACGTATTGCGCATACGCTAATGCTAACGGCAATGCACCTGCGCCGGGATATCCGAAAAAAAGTTGAGCATGAGAAATACGATTACCGGCAACCGTTTGAATAAGGCGTTGCTTAATGTCGTGCTGACCGATAACGTGTTGAAACAACATGGCGCAAAGATAAGTGATCCTATCGCGCAGGTATTAACAAATAGCCAACAGAAAGAGGAAGTTCGAAAAGAAAATGACCGCGGAAGCAGCCATTTTCATGCAATTATTTAGTGGTGGTTAATCGTTTATACCAGACATAGGAATAGGCAAACGAAAACACGATCAAACCGAACACGTAACACATGAACGTAATAAATATCGCGGTATTGGAATCAATAAATGCAATCGCAACTGCCATTACTAGTGATGCGATCACCCAAACGCGTGAAGAAGTACGATGTGTTTTCTTCCACACCTCCTCGTTATTCAACGTCCATGGCGTGCGAATTCCTGTGGTGTAGTTCTGACGCATGCGACCCATCTGATTGCCGATTACCGCAAATAACATACAAACTGCGATGGGAATCATTTTAGCTACGTTCCAATCGTATCCTAAAGAGTAAGCGACAATAAAGAAGCTTACAAAGGACAAAAGCAGATGAACAGCAACACGAATAATATCATACGCTTTACCGAATTTCTCGTACGCTTCTTTGCGAGGATCCATTGATGGAACTACAAGCAAGAAACCGTATATCACAACATTAACGATAACACCAAGAAACAACGCCCATTTTCCGCCCCATTGATCCGGTTGACCGTCCACACCAAAATGTGTCGGCACTCTGTCCGGAAACTGATTCCAGAAATACAGGATAGGCGCCAGCGGCAAAAGAATGATCAACCCGTTGATCCACTCTTTCTTTAAGTCAAACTTTCTCATAGCACTTACTTTTTTACTTTGTTTTTCTTCTTGTTTTTAATTCCCATGATCCATCCCAACAGCTCATCGAATACGGTAACGTTTAGCGAATACCTGATGAATTGACCTTCGCGAATACTGATCACCAATTCTGCCTGCTTCAGCAAATCGAGATGATGTGATATACTCGGCTTACTGATATTAAAGGCTTCCGCAATCTCTCCTGCCGTGAGGTCCCGTTCTCGCAACATTTCCAGTATTTCCCGTCGTGTTGGGTCGTCCAGAGCTTTAAAAACTTTATTCATGAGGCAAAGATATAGATTATTATATAATTAGACATTCTTCTAAATATATTTTTTTAAGCCTACCCGTAAGATTGAGATTCTCGATTGACAACTTCCCTTATTTTTGTGCCCTCCAATAACCACAGTTATGAAAACCGTAAACGACTTTTCTTTCGCCAATAAAAAAGCGCTCATTCGTGTTGACTTTAACGTACCTCTTAACGACGCGTATCAAATAACTGACGACACGCGCATGCGCGCAGCTATCCCGACCATTCAGAAAATCCTGAAGGACGGTGGTAGCTGTATTTTAATGTCGCATTTGGGTCGCCCGAAAGAAGGGCCTGCAGAGAAGTATTCCCTGAAGCATCTTGTTGCGCATTTATCAAATTTACTGGGCGGAGTTGAGGTTGCTTTTGCTACAGATTGCGTTGGTACGGTGGCTGAAGAAGCGGCGGCAAAGTTGCGTCCGGGGCAAGTGTTGTTGTTGGAGAATTTACGCTTTCACAAACAAGAAGAAAAAGGCGATGAAGCATTTGCTGCAGCGCTGGCAAAACTGGGCGACTTCTATGTAAACGACGCGTTCGGCACTGCGCATCGTGCGCACGCATCCACAGCAGTAATTGCGAAATTCTTTCCGGGTAACAAATGTTTTGGTTTTGTGATGAGTGGAGAGCTCGCCAGCGTTGATAAAGTATTGCATGGTGCAGAAAAACCTTTTACCGCTATCATGGGTGGCGCTAAAGTGTCAGATAAGATTGTCATCTTGGAGCAACTCATTAAAAAAGCAGATAACATTATCATCGGCGGAGGCATGGCCTTTACGTTCGTTAAAGCGCTGGGCGGCAATATTGGTAAATCTTTATTTGAAGAAGATCGTATTCCTAATGCACTCAACATTCTGGAAACGGCGAAACAACTGGGTGTGAATATTTACATTCCTGTGGATGCTATTTGTGCCGACAATTTTGCCAATGACGCCAACCGTCAAACATGCAAGACCAACGCTATTCCCGATGGCTGGATGGGGCTGGATATAGGCCCTGAAACGGAAGCTTTGTATGCGAAAGTGATTGGTGAATCGAAAACCATTTTATGGAACGGACCTATGGGTGTTTTCGAGATGGAGAACTTCGCGCACGGAACACAAGCTGCTGCTCATGCTATTGTGGACGCAACATCTAAAGGCGCTTATTCCTTAATCGGCGGAGGAGATTCTGTAGCAGCAATCAACAAATATCATCTGGGTGAAAAAGTAAGTTACGTTTCAACCGGTGGTGGCGCGTTATTAGAATACATAGAAGCAGGCACCTTGCCCGGAGTTGAAGCTGTTAATTCATAATCTTTACTCATGCGTTACTTTATTGCTGTCGTCTTCTCGTCATTACTTCTTCTTTCTTGCGGAATGGGAGGATGGCGCGTTGTGGATGGCGGTGATTTTACTATCGAGTTTCCCGGGATCCCACAGGACACTGCAACCATGGAAGGCGATTATCACGGGGCGAAATTATTTTTCGAACCTGTCGAGGGTGGCTTAGATTCTAACATCTACTATTCCATTTCTGTGTACTCACTCAACGACTCCGTGGAGCTGCTTGGTGATCAATTGGATGATATGCTGCTGAAAGATGCGGAAATCTTCGCGTGGGGAATTGGCGCTATGGTAACCGACAGCGGCAAAAAAGTAATGAGTGGCAAAACGCTAGGATATGAATATTCCATTTTTCTTTCGCGCAATGCTGGCGTCGCAACGATGCGAAAATTTGCACGCGGAAAAAAAATTTACACCCTGCTTGTTGTTACGGATAATCAGCGCCTGAACAATTCTTCAATTCGACGTTTCATGGATTCGTTTAAGTTGAAGTGAGGTAGTGTGTTAGTGTCCCGATGCTTCGGGATTGTGTGTTGATGTGTTGGTGCATTATCATCCTGAACTATAGGGACACTATTGAGCAGAATCTTTCAACTTCAGATTCACGTCTACATCAACTTCCACATCGTCTTTCGTAGGAATTTTTTTGCCCAGCTCCGATTCATTTAATCCCGGAATTATTGCGGGTGCTATTTGCGAAACGGGTCTGTATAAAAGTGATTCATCCTTCATTTTAGGCGGAACGATTTCTATACTTTTTTCCACCGCATCAGTAACAAAAAACAACACACTCATGATGAGTAAGAACTTGAGTGTTCCAAAAGCACCACCTGCAATTTTATTAAATATGGACATGCTCGCATTTTCAAGAAAGCGCTCCAAAATTTTAGCGACACTAAATACTACAATTAAAATTCCAACGAAGACCAAAGCGAAAGCTATAAGTGGCACATAATCGGAATCGGTAGAAAACCAGTCGCGCAGCATTCCGGCCAACCCGTCCGATAAGTGCATACCACCCCAGACGCCTGCAAAAAAAGCTACCAGCGTCGCCGCTTCCATTACTACACCCTTCATAAAGCCGCGATAAAATCCCCATAATACAGGAATAATTATCACGATATCTATTGCGTTCATGCTCCGAAAGTAGAAGCATTAACAACTAAGCAGACAGGCCGAATCCTCAACTTTTCCATGCAGCAATGTTAATGTTCCGCTTACCTTTATCGCATGAGCAGAAAGAGTGATCTCGCGGTAAGCTGGAAAGAAATTCAGGATAAACTGGAACCGCAATTTGGCGGAGACCTGGACATTCAGGCTGTGCTGTTTATTATCGGTGTGCAGGAGCTCGGAAAAGGTTACGTGAAGTTGGATAAAGAAGACAAGGTGAACGTCATGCATATCGCTATCTGCACACTCCTCGAGCCTTATGGTTTTTACGAATACATGGGTCGCGATGCAGATTTGTGGCCGCACTGGAAAGCACTAAAGCCGCTACCCAACTTAAAAGCCGGAGAACAAAATCGCCTCCTGTTGGAGGCGATGATGGAATATTTTAGAAAAGAGGGATTGATCGAGTAATTACAACTCAACAGTAACATCGGTTGTTTTGCCTTCTTCCAAACGAGCAACTTTTCCTGTTGGTGTATAAACGCTGTTAATCTGCACTTCAATGTCCAGAATCATGGGCAACTGTGTTTCGAATGCAGCAGTACCTGAAGCGTCGGTGCTGGAGATCAACTCCACTTCACCATTTTGAGTATCTGCATGCAGGCGAACATTCACCCCACCGGCAGGATTACCTCCTACCAAAACCTTCACATTGGCCTTGCATTCTTTGTTTTTATTGCACGACGTAGCAACAGTAGTGATCATCAGAACCACTAACAGGAAGCCGGCAACAGCGAAGCGTGACATGTTTTTGTTCATAATATTGGGTCGGCCTAGTGCCGATGGTTGCTGCAAAGTAGCCGAATAACTACCTTCGCTTCCTACAAATATAGAAAAGTTTTCAACATGATAAACAGAATAAATGTAATCCCTGCGGCTATAGCCACCCTGCTACTGTGCGGTTCACTAGTTGCTCCCGACAAACGAGCAAAAGTTCTGATCACCACTGATTTCGGGTCAATTAAGGTGGTTTTGTTTGATGAAACACCGCTCCATAGGGACAATTTCCTGAAACTGGTAACCAACAAAACATACGATAGCACCATGTTTCATCGGGTTATCAAAGAATTTATGATTCAAGGCGGCGATCCTGACTCGAAAAAAGCACAGCCGGGACAGATGTTGGGCAATGGCAACGTTGGATATACCATCAATGCGGAGTTTCACCCGAATCTGTTTCACAAACGCGGAGCTTTAGCGGCGGCGCGTCTTGGCGATAATATGAATCCTACAAAAGCGTCATCCGGCTGCCAGTTCTATATTGTTCAGGGCAAAGTGCAAACTGATTCTATTTTGGACATGACCCAACAGCGAATGGATATGCAAATCAAACAAGGTTTGTTCAACACCATCATTAACAAACCCGAAAATGCTTTATTAAAACAGCAATTCATCGCCGCGCAGCAACGCTTTCAAAGCACCGGAAATCCTGATAGTTTGAATTTTTATTCTGCCGTGATCAATCCTAAAATTGATGAAGAATTTGCCAAAACACCGCATCGTATATTTACGCCGGAGCAGCGCAACGTCTATAAAACGATTGGCGGAACTCCATTTTTAGATGGTGGTTATACTGTTTTCGGAGAAGTGGTGGAAGGCATGGAAGTCGTGGATAAAATCGCTGAACAACAACGTGATCGAAACGATCGTCCGCTGACCGACATTCGCATGACCATGAAAGTGGTGAAGAAATGAGAGCGCTGATCGCGGTTCTGTTTCCTATTCTCATTATTTCTTCCTGTCAGGATGCGCCGTCGCAATCGGTTGCTGCCCCTGCGATTCAGGCTGTTGACTCTTCGGACATCTTTATGGGTAAAGTGCGTAAAGAAGCGAAAACAAGCTTTGCCGATGCCCCCGTGGATACATTTAGGGCTGTGAAACAATTGCGCAATTCGTTCAAAGATGAAGAATGGATGCACAAGTATTCTGATGCTCGAAAACAGAAAGCACCGCGTTGTAAGGAAGAGCAAAAAAATGTGGCATTAACCAATGTGTATTTGTTCGCTGTATCGCGCGAAGACGACAATGATTTTCATCTGATCCTGGGTAGCAATCCTGCGCAAGGGAAAAATCAGGTGCTTATTTCGGCCGAAGTTTCCGGGCTTCCGGATCCCGCGAGTCCGCACTATGCTGCATTAAAAGCGGTGCGCGATACCTTTAAGAATTACTTCTCGGATCGCTATCAAAAAGAGCACGTGTTTTTTGTGAACGACAAGCGTCCGCCAATCAAACTCGAATATCTGGAAGGCTCCTTGTTTTTCGACAATCACCACTATAACGCGTACTCCGGCTTTAACGGATTCAAAGCAGCGACGGCTTGGGAAATTCATCCTGTTCGTGTTTTGCGGTTTGCGAAATGATCAAGTGTCAATACTTACCTTTGTTGTATTATGAAAGATCGCATTGAAGAATTACTGAAAGAAATAGAAACATTCGCAGGATCAGCAGAAGATCATGCGGAAGAGTTTCGTTTAAAATATTTAAGTCGTAAAGGACAGGTTTCTTCATTGTTTGATGATTTTAAAAATGTTCCGAATGAACTGAAGCGCGACGTTGGTCAGTTGCTGAACAAACTGAAGAACCGTGCACAAGAACGATGGGATGAATTGCGTTCTTCTTCTGCGTCTAACACAAACAGTGCTGAATTTAATTTTGATCCGACATTACCTGTTGGAGGCTTCGTAGGATCTCGTCATCCATTAAGTTTGGTGCGTCGGGAAATCATTGAAATATTCGGAAGACTCGGCTTCACGGTTGCGGAAGGCCCTGAAATTGAAGACGACTGGCACAACTTCACTGCATTGAATTTCCCTGAAGAACATCCCGCACGAGATATGCAGGACACGTTTTTCATTGCCGATAAAATTGCGCTGCGCACACATACTTCAAGCGTACAAGTTCGTGTATTGGAAAACACTAAACCTCCGGTGCGCATGTTGATGCCGGGTCGCGTTTATCGTAACGAAGCCATTTCCGCTCGCGCACACTGCTTCTTTCATCAGGTAGAAGGATTGTATGTGGACAAGAATGTTTCCTTCGCTGATTTGAAACAAACGTTGTTGTATTTCTCCCGCGAAATGTTTGGAGCCGATACTCAAATTCGTTTACGTCCTTCTTATTTCCCATTCACCGAGCCCAGTGCAGAGATGGACATTTCGTGCACCATTTGCAGTGGTAAAGGATGTAACGTGTGTAAGCACTCCGGCTGGGTAGAAATTATGGGCTGCGGCATGGTTGATCCTGCAGTATTACAGAATTGCGGCATTGATGCTAATGTGTACAGCGGCTTTGCATTCGGTATGGGCATCGAACGTATAACCATGTTGAAATACGGCGTTAATGATTTGCGTTTGTTTTCTGAAAATGATGTTCGATTCATCGGACAGTTCCGTTCTGCACTGTAATTACCATGTCAGTTCCACATCCGCTTTCGCCGCGTTTGCAACAAATTCTGGATATGCTGCGTGAAGATCCCGGAGATGCTTTTTTGCGTTATGCTCTGGCATTGGAAAAAGCGAAAGAAGGACAACTGCAGGAAGCTATTGAATTAGTTCAGGAGCTCTTGCATGATGAACCCGAATACTTAGGTGCTTATTATCAGCTGGGACAATGGTTGGAACAAGCGCAACAACCCGAGCGAGCGAAAGAAATTTATACGGCAGGAGTAGCTCTTGCGCGTGATAAAAAGCAGATGAAAGCAGCGAGAGAGCTGCAGCAAGCATTGGATTTGTTGGAAGACTAAACTGCCGACTCCCGCAAGAATCGGAGTAATCGTAAACAAGATCTTTCTGCCTTACTGCACAGAAAATACTGAACGTCTTCTTGAATTGATCAATTCACGATCAACTTACGCATCATGGGCTTACCTGCAACGTTGACATTAACCACATATACACCCGGGATAGCATTGGTCAATGCGATCACATTACCCTGTTGCGTAAACTGAACCGCTTGTCCGAGCGCGTTATAAATAGCAACAGTGCGATATTGCTGCCCGTTAGGCTGAACAGTAATTTCACCGGGAGCAGAAGCATAAACTTGTAACTCCTGCGCCTGTGCGACCGGAATGCTTGTTGTTGTACCGGAAGTCAGTGTGATGTCATCAACCGAGAAAGAGGGATCTGTGCCTTGACCGTCATCATTGTTTATCCAGGCAAATCCAATTTTAACGGTAGCATTATTATTTGCCGATGTCGGTAATGTCGCAGTAAATGCAGTCCATTGTCCATAGGCACAACCCGATGTCTTTGCTAATGCATCAACCACCGTCCATGTGGTTCCGTTATCCGGAGAATAAACCAGCTGTGCATCGTCAATGGAAGATTGCCCATTTTCGATGTAAATAAAAGAGATAGTAACGTTGTTTTGCCCGGTGCAATTAATGGTTGGGGATTCTACTCGTTGACTGCTGTTTGCTGTAATACCAAAAGCGCTAAAGCCTCCGGTGAAATAACTGGAGCCGGTATCCGGCTGCACATTAACGAAGCTGGGAATAACAATTGCAACATTGCTCACGTGCAAAGTTGCGTTCGTATTGTTATTAAAAATGCAACTTTCCTGACAGTTTCCCGCGCCGGTATTCGCGCTGGTTGCGCTGACATACCACGTGTTGGCGTGCGAACCGTTGCTGCCGGTTGAAGCGATTGTCCATGCTCCGTTAGATCCGGTGTATGCTGAAGCTAATTGTCCGCGATTGCATCCGGTGCCAAAGTTTTCGGTCCAGAACGGTGTTTGTGCCGCAAGGGATCCGGCAGTAAGACTTGCAATAATAATGTTGTATAGGTGTTTCATCTGCTAAAAGTTTACACCAATATACAACAAAAGCGCACCATTATAGCGTTTTACTCTACCTCGGTCAACTTCACCATGTTCGTCATTCCTTTTTCACTGAGCGGAATGCTGGCTATGTTGATGATATAATCTCCGGTGCTGATCAAACCATTCTTCTTCAAAATAAATTTGATGTCTGCAATGGTATGATCGGTAGAAATGTTTTTATCGTAGTAAAAGCAACGTACACCCCACAACAAATTTAGTTGTGTAAGAATATTATAATTGCTGGTAAACACAAACACATTAGCACGAGGACGATATCCGCTTACACGAAATGCTGTATATCCGGAATGTGTCATAGTGATAATTGCGGACGCATTAACTTGTTTTGCCAATTGGGTTGCGCTATAACACAGATTGTCGGAAATAAAACGCGAAGGATCTTTAAACATTGGCGGTCGCTCGCTATAGTATAAACTATGTTCTTCTTCCACTTGCGCGATGATCTTCGACATTGCTTCAACCACTTTATGCGGATGTTTCCCGACAGAAGTTTCACCACTCAACATTACAGCATCTGCACCATCCATCACGGAATTCGCTACATCGTTCACTTCTGCACGCGAAGGAGTGATATTAGTGATCATGCTTTCCATCATTTGCGTTGCAATAATTACGGGCTTGCAAGCTTCTCGACATTTTTTAACCAGCATTTTCTGAATAACAGGCACACGCTGCATGGGCACCTCAACTCCTAAATCACCGCGAGCTACCATTAAACCATCTGTTTCGGAAATGATATTCTCAATATCCAAAACCGCCTCAGGCTTTTCAATTTTTGCAATAACCCGGGCTTTGGAATCGGCCTTCAATTCTTTAATGATGTGCTTCAACTCAATGATATCCGCACCGGAACGAACAAAGGATAATCCGATCCAATCGAAGTCCATTTTTAATGCGAACTCCAGGTCCTTTAAATCCTTTTCCGTTAAACAAGGCAAAGAAATTTTAGTGTTAGGCAAATTCACGCCTTTCTTCGAAGACAAAATTCCTCCGTGAAGCACTGTTGCAACTACTTCATCTTTCCCGTTTGTACTATCCACGCGTAACACCAATTTGCCGTCATCAATCAACACATTTTCTCCGGGTTTCACGTCTCGTGGAAATTGTTGGTAGGTCATGAAAACGCGATCAGCATTACCCATTACTTTTTCTGAAGTAAATGTCAACTTCGCGCCTTCTTTCAATTCTACGCCATTATTTTCTACTTCTCCAATACGTAATTTCGGCCCTTGCAAATCGCCGAGAATTGAAACGTGTGTTCCCAATTTGCGATTGAGGTCGCGAATATGTTTAACTACGTCTTCCACTGCATTGTAGTCGCCGTGAGAAAAATTAACGCGAAAAACATCTGCGCCGGCTTTAATCATTTCCTCCAAAATTTCAGGAGTTGAAGAAGCGGGACCGAGAGTGGCTACTATTTTAGTTCTATTGTAAGAGACGCGTGCTGACATATTCAGAATACAAGATTTTGTTTCGATTTTAATTGATCGGGGTTAATGGTAAAGGTCGTCAATACAAACGGTATGTTACGAATCTTCTGCATGAACATTGCGTTATTTTCATTGTCGTATGGACCATGCACGAGCAGAAAGTAATCAGCAGCGGGCATTTCAGGGATTAAATACGAACCTTCCGATTTATTCGCAATGAGAATAAATGAAGCTTCATGATCCGGCAATTCATACACAAACTGCGAAAAGGCCACGGGAGGCTCTGCTTTCTTTAACGACAACAAATGCGGATTCGTTTTTTCCAGTTCCAACTCCAACGCCTCATTAATTGCCCACGCCATGCGATACGGCTTCTCGTGACAGGAAATTCCAATCATCAGAAAGTCGTACTCGTAATCTACTTCCAGTTTATGACGCGTTACTTTCACGGCATTAAAGATACGCTGTATGGAAGAAGATCGCTGTAAATGCCCCCGTGAATAATTTATTACGGGCATCCCTGAAAATGTGTAAATGTTTACATTTGCGCACGCAATTGGGGGTTTAGCTCAGCTGGCTAGAGCGTTTGCATGGCATGCAAAAGGTCACCGGTTCGACTCCGGTAA
>CALJIF010000104.1 GCA_937974275.1 uncultured Flavobacteriales bacterium | reverse complement strand
CGGTGAAGTAGGAGTAAAGCGAAAATTGGGAGTGATGAACGAGAAGATACATCGTGGTGGTCCGGTGACTTACTTTCCATTTACAACTCGAGTTTTAAAAGTTCCTACACGAACAATTAACGTAGAGTTGAATTTGGATTTACCGTCGAAGGAAGGAGTAAACGTGAATACAACGGTTTCCATTTTGTATCACATTATTCCCGATTCCGTTCCGCGTATAATTGAAACCGTTGGATTGAATTTTGAAGAAATCTTAATCTTAAGTGTGTTTCGCTCGAAAGCTGCAGACGTAACTTCACAATTTCTCGCGAAGGACCTCCATTCCGGTGAACGTTCGCACATAGAACTTGGAATACGCGATAGTATGAATAAAATTCTTACTCCGCGCGGGTTTATTATTGAGCAAGTGCTCATGAAAAGCATCAAGTTGCCACCAACGTTGTCTAAGGCTATTGAAGATAAACTCGCAGCTGAACAAGAGGCACAGCGCATGGAATTTGTTTTGCAACGCGAACGTCAAGAAGCAGAGCGTAAAAAGATTGAGGCTTCCGGTATTCGTGACGCTCAGTTGATTATTGCGCAGAGTTTGAACGATACCACGTTGCGATACATGACTATTGAAGCATTCCGGGAATTGGCGAAATCGCCCAATGCTAAAGTTATCATTACGGACGGAAAACCTCAGTTGATGGTAGATCCGAACGCAAAGTAAAAGGCAATTACGTAAAAACGCTGACTGTTCATCGATTTGATCAGTCAGCGTTTGCGTTTTGATTCGTTTACTGCAGGTTACGCATATTGAATGTCTCCGTATTTACCTGCATGATAGTCGTTGATAGCCATTTGAATTTCTGCATTGGTATTCATCACAAATGGTCCGTAGGAGGCCATAGGTTCGTGTAGCGGTTCTGCCATAAACAACATCACATGCTGAATCTCATTAGTTGTGTTTTCAATAGTAATACTGTCTCCTTGTTTGTTGAATAAACCAACTACAGATCCCTGCAACGGTGTTCCTGCAACTTTGGCGCTCCCTCGTGATAAGAATGCAAATCCTTCATGATTGGAATCAACGGTAACTGTTGCTTGTTTGCCGGGAAGCAGCACAACATCATAGACATGATGAGGATGATAAGTCGGCACTTTTGATGCAACGCCTTGATAACTTCCGATCAATACGCGCAACGTGCCGCTCTCATTTTCCAATTTAATTTCAGGAACATCATTCGCGTGTAATGGCATGTATTGCGGTGTTAATCCTTTGTATTGTGCGGGAAGATTGATCCACAACTGAAATCCTTCCAACACGCCACCCGCTTCCATAAAACGATCGGAAGGTTTTTCATCGTGCACAATTCCGGAACCTGCGACCATCCATTGTCCTCCTCCGGCACTTACGATGCTATGATTGCCAATGCTGTCGCGATGTTCGAATTCGCCGTTCAGAATATAGGTGAAGGTGATAAAGCCCCGATGTGGATGCGCTCCCGTTCCTGTCGATTTTTTAGTTTTTTGCGGCGCATATTCTGAAGGACCAAAATGATCCAAAAAAATGAACGGATTCACGTGACGGATTTCCTGGTTGGCAACTAAGCGTCGAACTACTAAATCTTCTCCAAGCGGTGCGACATATCCGGTTGTTGTTTTAACAATTGTTCTGCTCATAGTGGGTGTTGTTTTGTAATGATATTCAATTTGAAATCGTGCACAAAGATAGTAAATATATGTATATACATATAAATAGTGTTCCCAAGAAATGTTAACCCGGAAATACGAAGTTGGGAGTGAAATTCGTTATCTTCATGCAACCCTGACTATGAGAACACTATTTATTACTTCGGTCGCACTGTTTCTCAGTGCTTTGCCGGGTGCGTTGAATGCACAAATCAAGAACGGCAACTTTTTAAAAATCGGATTGAACACTTCGTACACGCAAAATTGGTCGCATTACGATTTGTTGATGACTGAATTGAATGATGCAAATCCCTGGTTCGACCGCAAGCCGCGATGGAGTGGGAAAGGCGGTGGTCCGGCAATTAGTTTTGGTGCTGCGGCAGGATGGAAAGGTTATTGGGAAATCAATTACAGCAGCATGCGAATGATTGCTAAATATGATGGTACAGATCCCACCAATAATGAGTACTCACAAGGAACGTATGTAGTCAATCAGAAGTGGCTCGGGTTCAATTACGGTTACAATATTCTACCCACGCGATATGTGCGAATTGGTGTTTATGCAGGAATTGGCTTAGCTCCGGTATCTATTCGTTATACGAACAGCAATTATTTATGGCGCACTATTTTCGCTGCTGTGTTTCTTCCCATGTTTGTCAGGAATCCATTTGAACAAGTAAATCTTCGTTGTTGGGGTGGTGCTAAATTGGGCGCGAATGTTCAACTGGGAGAACGTGGTGGAATGGTAGTAGAACCATTTGTAGTTATTCCGGCGTGGAAGGTCAGCGTCAATAAAGCACGCGAAGAAATTACCGGTAGTTATACTTCTCCGTACACTAAGGATCAGTTTCGTAACGACAATCCGTATTGGGGAATTAAATACACGATTCTCATAGGTAAGCCTGAGAAGAAGAAATAAAAAAAAGATGGTTGAATTTCTTCAACCATCTTTTCAACAAAGCGAGTTAATTAGCTTTTATACTTGCTTAATCCATTTTCTGTAACGGAATACTCACGCGCTCATTGCCTTGCTGCAATTGGATCATGTACAATCCGGCAGCCAGACCCGAGATGTTCATCGTGGCATTAATTCCGTTAGAACCTGCTTGAACAGTTTCAGCAGTAATTACACGACCTGATAAATCCGTGATGTAAATAATCGCTTCAGAACCTGCTGTCGCATTGTACGTCACACGAATTTCATTTTGTGCCGGATTAGGATAAACGTTTAATTGATTCACAACAGAAGTTTCTTCAACATCCGTCAAATTATCTACACGAATTCCATCTAATGCCATATCGCTCGCAAACCCGTTACCGGTTGTTCCTCTGAAACGCACAACAATCGTCTGACCTGCGTAAGCGTTGAGATTAACGGTTGCTTGTTGCCAAGCCGAGCCTTGCGGTCCTGAACGAGAGAATACATTCGGAATCCATGCTCCATTAGAGAAGATATCTACCTCCAATGTTCCCATATCCGCACCGTTCATGTGATAACCAAATTTCAATTCAGCATTGGTGATGTTGGTTAAATCGATGCATGGTGTAAACAATACTGCAGTCTGATCTTCGCATGTTCCTGATGCTTCCAGATAGATGTAGTTACCTGTTGCAGTTCCCGGAACATAATCAACTGTTGGCCCTGTGCCGGAAGAAGGTGTTCCATTTTCATCTGTTCTCCAGTCGATATCATCTTGCTGACCATTTGTTGCATTCACGAATCCATTTAACATGTTACAAACCGTGATACCACAATCGGATGTTGTTGCACAAGCCGGGAACGTTTCAAAATCTTCCGACCATGGCGGTGTTACTGTAACTCCTGTAGCATAGTTGATGATAAAGTTCATCGTATCGTTTGCAGGAACAATGTCGTTCGGATAATCTACCCAAACCTGGAGTGTATTGTTTCCGAATGCGGTAATAGAAATTGGCGTAGTAAACGTGAACAATGTGCTCGCATTCGGAGCAAGATTACCCGTGTATGTTTGTGTAACAACAGCAGCAGAATTCAGCGAGTAATTCAACGTTGCGGAAGTTATCGGTGTAGCTCCGGGATTGCTGAGTTCCACAACAACAGGAATGGAAGTAGTATTCTGACAGCCAAAATATGTTTGATCAGGAGAATTCACAGAGGTGATAGCCACATCGTAAGAACCCGGACAAAGAATTCCCGGTGCCTTTTCAATAGCAATTGCTCTGCGCCCTACAGCATTGTTTGTCCCACGCGCACGTACACTAAACCAATATGTATTGGTAACATTATTCAGATTATACACCTTAAATGAATCTGCTGCTGTTGTACCAATGGAATCCATGTACATATTGCCAAGCATGAATACATCATAGCCTGTGGCGTTTGGAACAGGCGTCCATTTTAACATTAATGAATCAGGGCATGACCATTGTACATTAATGTTTGTCGGAATTGGCGCAACGTTAAATGTACGATCACTAATGTCGTTATATTGACCACGCTTGATATTCATCAAACACTTGCCGCTGAAATTATTTGGAACCAACCACTGATAAGAGCGGAAGTTCGCGTTGATGTTGGATGCCAGCAAAGTCCATGTTGCGCCACTGTCATTCGAATATTCTAATGAGAATGTTCCGTTGTTGCCTTGTGCATCCCAACGAACAACATGTGTTTCACCACCTGCGAAACCTTCACCACCGTTAGGATAAGTGAGTACCAGATCTTCCGCGACTTCATAATACCAAACAACATAATACTTCTGAGGACCAAATGGAACGTTCGCACCTTGAATTGTAATCGTATAATTTCCTGCAGCAGGATTATTGATTACAACTTGTTCGTGGTTATTGCGAATGTCAACACCGGGAACAGCGGGTGCGCTTAATGCACTTACTGTTGGTGTATAATTTAAAATAAGAGGCTGTAATACGTTGTTAGACGGATCTGTAACCGTCATGTTTAAGTTGTTCACCAAAGCCACGGATGCGTTAACAGAAGCAGGACGATCGTGCCAGTACACCATTACCTTTAAAGTACCAACTCCCGCAGGAATAGTAATGTTGTGTGTGCGTGAAGCGGAATTACTTACCGAATCTTCTACAAACTGATTGTTCTGAATTGGAACTAATGCTTTACGTGCATTAATACGTCCGTATCCGTAAATGAAATCAGGACCCGGATTGCCGAGGTCATCTGAAGTATTCATTACAACGGCTTTGATTAATCCGGATGGAGGCTCAACGTTGTTGTGAGTTTCCTTATAAGCCTGGTACAACGCGGAGAATGTTCCCGCAACAGCAGGGCATGCCATAGAGGTTCCGCTTTTTGTACTGTACGTATTTACGTCAATGGTTGAATATACATTTGTCCCCACAGCACAAACTTCAGGTTTCAAACGTCCATCATGCGCGGGCCCACGACTACTTGAATTCGCAATTACATCCGCAAAATCCAAATTACCTACAGCAATTGTGTTTTTAGAATGTTTATGACCACCGGTAACATTTCCCCAACCTGCACCCGCACCGTACGAGCAGTCTGCAGTACCATTGTTACCTCCGGAGAATACGTGAATCAACTTTGGCATATTTACAATTTGCTGATCCAGCGTTTGTGCGAGTGTTGTATAGCCCGCATTACAACCATCACTATAACTGGTTGAAGTAATTACAATGTTGTTAGAGTAATAGTGGTTGTAAATGCTGTCAAATCCCTGATAAGGCGCAGCACGATATACAAACAGTTCAGCGCCCCAACCCATTCCGCGAGTTAACGGATCTTTGTTGCCTGCCCCCATCAATGTTCCTGCACAATGATCGCTATGATCGCCACTGTTAGTAGTTACATATTGTGCTCCAATTCGTCCTTCATAATC
>CALJIF010000103.1 GCA_937974275.1 uncultured Flavobacteriales bacterium | reverse complement strand
TTGAATGATTTACTTGAACTGCATTTACTAAATGTGGAAGATTGATCGCCACTACACCGGGATAAGTCATGTGATCGCCTGCTGTAACACTGTAACCATATCCACCGAAAAAATACAACACGGTATCTCGCTGAATAAACTGCATATTACCGGAAATCACTTGCTCAAAAATAGCAGCATTCAAAACGGACAAATCCGAAGACTGAACAGTTTCAGCGATCGGATCTACAACGTACACTCGTGTGTTTTGGCCGCTGTACGGAAACGCATTAGGCGGTTGAAATCCATGAAGACCATTCGTTCTTCCACCAATAATGATCCATTTCCCGTTATGCTTGCCAAAAGCATACGAATGCAAACCCGGCAAGCCGTTAATGGAATCCGATTCCAGTTGAATTTCAAACGGAACCTGAGCATGAACTGCTGTTAAATTGATAACAAAAGTTAAAATAAAAAGTAAACGCATAGACTTTCGTATTATTAGTGCAACAAAGAACGTGCACTGCATCACCTTCATCTGTGATGTTGATCACATTAATCGGAAGAATAGCTATTCATGACCAGAATCATATTTGCACTCATAATTCTATTGCCATCCCAATTGTGTAGCCAAACACGTCGTACAGTTGAAAATGCTCACGCTTGGTACAACTATTTCGGCAATCATCGCATCACCGAAAAATGGGGAATACACACGGAACTGCAATTGCGACGAGCCAACTGGCTTCCGGAAACCCAACAAACATTAGCACGAACAGGAATTGATTATAGGCTCAATGATAACGTGATGATAACCGCAGGTTACGCATGGATTTATACCGATCGATACGGTAAACTGCCTGCAACTAAGGCGTATCAGGAAAACAGAACATGGCAACAATTACATCTTACACAACAATTGTCACGTGCTACATTGCAGCATCGTTATCGCTTGGAACAACGTTGGGTGGAAGCATTCGCTTCCGACAGCACTCCGGCACAAACCATGTACTTCAATCGTATTCGTTATCGTTTTCAAACATTAATCGCACTTAACACCGATAAAATTGAATCAAACACCTGGTTTGTTGCATTGAACAATGAAGTATGGATCAACTTCGGAAAAAATATCAAATACAACATATACGATCAGAATCGAGCCTACGGAGGTTTCGGTTATCAATTTTCAAAAGCAGGAAATGTACAATTAGGATATTTACACCAAGCTATTTTCAAAGCTGATGGTATTCACGTTGAAAGCAATCATACAGTACAAGTTGCAATAACTTATAACGTGGATTTACGGAAATCCAATTCAACGAATTAGTAAGGGAAAATAAATGCTGCGGGAATTACACCGCATAATCCATTCGACAATTCCACACCCTGAGCAGTAAAACGGTAAACTCGTCCTCGTTGCACATAGTCGATAGCATCACCGACAAACAACTCTCCTGTTGTTGGATGAACATCCAGGCTATACCAGTTGCGACCTCCTGCAGGAATCAAAGGTGAAGTCGGTAATGAACCTGTTATCGGCATACTATACACGTCATCGTTGATGTAATATAACGTTGTTCGGTTTGCACTAATCGCCAATTGCATAGGATGTTGTACTCCCGAAAAAATATGAGTTACTACAATGGAATCACTAACAGGATCGATACAATGCAATTGTCCGGTTTCATTTTGTGTAGCACTACCGCTTGCCAATACCCACAATTTTCCGTTCACATCTTCTACCAGCGATGATGCTCCCAAACCTATATCAATACTGTCCTGTACAACATCCAATGTAGGATCAATAATGTACAAAAATCGTTTTGTTACATTGGTCACGTACACTTTTCCGTTTAACAACATCATCTTTTCACTCCAGCCTCCGCAAGAAATAGTTCCTGTAATTTGATTCGTTACCGGATTTAAAATGGAAATATGATCGCTGTACAAATCACTGACATAAAACTTGCTTGAACTTACCGGTAGCACAAACCGTGGCGAAACGAAACCCGTAATCGTTTGCTGCAGTTGAAACGTTTGAGGATCAACAACCACAATCTTTCCGGAATTGTTGACTACGATGTACAACTTATTATTATGAATTATTCC
This sequence comes from uncultured Flavobacteriales bacterium, assembly GCA_937974275.1. Classification (GTDB taxonomy): domain Bacteria; phylum Bacteroidota; class Bacteroidia; order Palsa-965; family Palsa-965. The sequence goes on along the minus strand of CALJIF010000103.1, from coordinate 3,533 downwards.
GGATTGCCCTACGTCACCTAACGCGGTTCCATTCACTGCGCTGAATACATCTTCCACTACAGTTCCATTCACCAAATCAAACGAAGAAACACCGGCGTTTCCGAATTGAAAATTACCTTCATTGATTACGTATACCCGCGCATTATTCGGCTGAAAAACCGTAACGGGCGGGTCCGGAGGCACATCCTTTCTGCAAGACGTTAGCGCAACAATCAACGCGAAAAAAAATCCAACTCTAGTCATGTTGCACAATTAGTTTACCCGATTTTACACCGAAAGAATTTTGTAATGCAAGAAAATACAATCCGTTGGGCCAGTCTTGTGTCCGGATTGGTTTTGTATTCTCATCATTCCACGCCGCATGCACTACTCTTCCATTCACATCGGTAATTGTCACGTAACCAACTTCACGAATTTCAATACTATTCGCAGTAGGATTCGGATAGACATTGACAATACTATTTTGAATCTCCTGAACTCCCGTTGCTAAATGAATTGCACCTACGGCATCAAGATCAAATCCGGAAGAAGGAAATGGTGTTGGCCAAGGATCATTGACCTTGTTCCCGTATTGATCGAATGTTGCATATGCAGAGTTGACACTACCCAGAACATCACAAATTTTGATATGCGTTATAGCGTTGACATCAAGCCCCGGAATATTGGATAATAATTCGAGATCAAACGGTGTCCCATAATTCACACGATACTTCCCGGCGAGGTTATCAATTTTTGTGGCATCGGTATACCCGAAGGATGAAGTCTGCGTTGAATCTTGTGTATAAGACGTTGCAGGAAAACGAAAATAATTGATACCATCACTGCTGACTTCCACAAATGCCAACTCTAAAAACAAATCATCGAAGGCATTTTCGAAAACACAAAAATCAAATCCGGGTCCGTTGTAAATAGGAAAGTTAAATGTGACAATAGCGCAACCACCATCGCCCAAACTCACTGTTCCATTAGTACCTGCGGGTCCTGTAGCCATTGAACTATCGCCGGCAGCTGCATAACCTAAAGAAGTATTGCTCGCATCTTGCCAACCCGGCTGCAACGTACATGAAGTTGCCCAACCCACAATGATGCTGCTATCTTTATAAATTGCGGTACTTCCCGGTTGTCCTGCAGGTGGCGCAAACTGTGCCCGTACATCATTAAAATATGATAGCACCGGTATTACCAATATTGCCAGTCGATGTAACAAGGTCATTTATCGTTTAATGATTCGTACTGCACTTTGTTCAGAAGTTGAAATTACAGAAAGCGTGTAAACCCCGGATGATAAATACGACAAATCCAAATTTACCGGGCCAAGCTGATTGATCTGTTGAGTAAATACTACACGACCCGAAATATCAGTTATGGTAATCGTTCCATTTGTAGTAACAGTTTCTATCGTCAATTGATGATCAAACGGATTCGGATACGCTGCGAGTGTATTATCGTCACGACTTTCCAAAATCGTCATTGGGCTATCAGCCGTGATAAAGTGATCTGCGCAGAAAAACAAAGGCGTATTGATACCGAACGCACCCACATCGCTGGATGATAATGTAAACCACAAACTATCTACATTACCTAAAGAAGACAAATCAACCCATTGCCAATCAGTGACAATACAATCCTGAGCATTATTTGTAAAACGATAATCCGCTAAATAAAATTCTACGCTATCCGTAACAACTTGTCCGCCAAACCAACCACGAATAGTTAGCTTGAAAAAATCCGGGTCATTACCCGAAACACCACCAAACTTTTTGGCAAACATATCACCATCGCGCATACTATTTGCGGGATAGGTAGCATTCGTAACGTAACAACCACTAACTACACCTCCAAAGGCATTACCCGACAGCATGACTTTAGCGTTTTGTTGTCCCACAACGTAGGTTAATGAATTATTATAACCGGTTAACGCCTTTGCAGCATATAAATTTCCATATCCCGAAGTTGAACTATCCATCATCGTGCTGTATGCCCAACCCTGCGTCCAATAACCTCCGAACGCGGTATCAAAGTAATTTTCCATGATCACATTCCCGGAAGTAAAAGTTGTACCCAATGGCTGTGAACTCCCATTCCAAAAGGTATCAACAGGAAAATTGAAATTTTCGAAATCAGCAACGGTTTGTCCATGCACGAACTGAATTAATAACAATGCAAGGAGGGATAGATTTTTTTTCATAGCTATTTTGAATTAAATGTAATTGATGCTCCTATTCTGAAACTACGCAGCGGCATCGGTCTGCTTTGTACAATTTGATAAGTGGTATTGGTAATATTATCCACAGCTCCGTTCAATCGGATTGTCATTTTGTTGCGTTCCTCAAATACATAGGAAACGAAACTATTGTGCAACCAGAAAGGATTCAGGTAAGAATAATGATCTGTTGAAACATAACGGTATCCCGTGTATGATAACGTGTAATTAAACTCAAACTGCTGAAAGCGTATCAAAAAATTACCGTTGCCGGAATACATGGGCACATAAATCAGTTGTTGATCTACACTTTGATCATTTTCCGATAAAGGTTTCATGGAAGTAGCCAACGTGTAATTCGTTCCTACCCCCGCCTGAATAAAAAACTTCTTCTTTGTGTAATTCAAATTCCAGTTAGTTTCCATGCCCCTGCTCCACACTTCCATTAAATTGCGTGGTGTCCAAAAAGAGCCTTGCGGTAACCAGATTATTTGATTTTTCATCAGGCGCGTGAACACTGTTATTTCAACTTTACATTGAAATTTACTTTGAAACGGATGTAAAGTAATAACACTAGTAGCATCACCGGTGTAACCCGATTCCGGCATCAGTTCGGGGTTTCCTCCCGGGCTCCAATACAAGTCGTTAAATGTTGGTACGCGATAAACACGGGATGCATTCACTAAAAATGATAACAAAGGATTAACGCGATATTCTGAACCTAATGCAAATGTCAAAGGTGCAAATTCACCATTCACCAATTCCGAACGAAGATTAACAGAACCTTCCCAACGATTGGTCAATTTAACGATTGCACCGCCGAACAAGGAAACTCTGTTGATAAGTGGATTTCCTGAATACGATTCTGACTTACCTGCAGAAAGTGTATGATTAATTCCGACATGCCATTTCCATTTCGCTAAATACCGATTAAACTCCACGTCAGAAATTAAAGTATTAGCAACATTATGATCAATCTCGCGATAGTCATTAATCTTATAATTAATCCGTTCCAAAAACCAACCTTGTCGAAAGACAAAGAATCCTCCGAACGCTTCCTTCTGCAATTGCCAGGTTAATCGTGATGTAAGATCATACTGAAAAGCGGTAGAAGTTTGTTCATTGAGTGTTGGTGGAATATTTCTGAAATTTTCATGATACCAGTATCGCACCGATAAGGTTCCCATCTTGCCCGGTAATTTCCGGCTGTGATCTACTTTGATACCGCGTTGATTATACGAAACATGTGCAATTCGGTCTTTCGCAGTTGTATCCTAGCGTTGATAGGTAAAGTTATTTTCGGAATCGGTGTAATATGCGGCTACACTCC
>CALJIF010000102.1 GCA_937974275.1 uncultured Flavobacteriales bacterium | reverse complement strand
TATGAGTAAAATAAAGGAACCCATGTTCTTTGTGTATTGGGAACGTGACAAGAACGAGGATCCGGATGTAAGCAAAAAGGAACCCGATTGGATTGACTGGAAACCAATTTCAGATCCTGAAGAATATCGAAAGATGTTTAATGCGCCGGCGGGCGTTAAAGCTGCCGGTGAGGCTTCAACAGCCTATTTGGCGAATCCGTCTTGCGCTGAAAAAATATTCAGGTTTAATCCGGAAATGAAAATTATTGCCATTTTACGGAACCCTGTGTCTCGGGCTTTTTCCAATTACTTGATGTACGTGAGAATGGGGCATGAGGAAAAAGATTTCAAAGAAGTTGTTCAGGAAGAACTCAACGGACAGCGGAATTATTTACCTCAAGGAAGGCATTATATCAAGCTGGGATTTTATCATGATGCGTTAAAGACCTACTTTGATGTGTTTGGGAGAGATAAGGTGAAAGTATATTTAATGGAGGATTTGAAAAACAGACCGGAATGGCTCTTTCAGGATGTGTTCCGATTTCTGGGTGTTGATGATACTTTCGTTCCCAATACATCCGAGAAATTAAATGTTAATGAAAAGGTAACTAAAAACAATGCGTTTAAACGGTTCTTAATTCGACTTGCATATAATTCCCGTTTTATGAATTATATTCCCAAGTCGTGGACGCGCCCCAAGGGAGAAGTATTAAAATTAGATGAAAGTTTGCGCATTCAACTTCGAGATCATTATCGTGATGAAATTTTGAAACTTCAGGAACTGCTGGGACGTGATTTATCCGCATGGTTAAAGTAAATGGACAATTACACCTGATGGAAGCCGCCGAAAGAACGATTAAATTATCTGTAATTGTCCCTAATTACAATCATGCCCGATATTTGAAGCAACGGCTGGATTCGATTATTCAGCAAACGTTTACTGATTTTGAAATTATTTTGCTGGATGATGCATCTACAGATGAAAGTAAAGTTATCATGGATGCGTATCAGGATAGCCGAATCGTCAAGCGTTTGTATTCAGATAAAAATTCCGGAAGTCCTTTTGTGCAATGGGAACGTGGCGTTAACGAGGCACGAGGAGAATGGATTTGGATTGCGGAATCGGATGATTATAGTGATCCGAATTTTCTACAAACCATGTGGAACAAAATAAACGGAGATGCTGAATGCTCATTTTCGTTTTGTCGAAGTACAATAATAACTCCCCAAGAAAATCGTTTAGCCCGTTTCGAAAGTGATCACAAGAATTGGACAAGTGAAGCAGATATTGACGCTAACGGAATTGCATTCTGCAAAGAGTTGCTGTATCGCGGTAATGTATGTTTGAATGCAGGCGCTGTATTGTTTCGCAAGGATGCCTTTATGAAATGTATCCGCTCAATTCCAAGATTGCGAATGTCTACGGATTGGCTCATTTGGTGGCATATTGCCCAACAAGGCAATGTCAAGTACGTTTCAGAACCATTGAATTATTTTCGTCGTGATGGTGAAAATGTCAGCACCGACTGGCAATCTGAACGCATTGCAGTGAACCGCTATTTTGCCGGAACCTGGCCGGATAAATCGGATAATAAAAGTTTGATGCTGTTGGAGAAGCAGTTGTTCGATTTGCTCGTTAATAAAAAATGGGCCATTGCGCGGCAGGAATTAAGACAATGCTCATTTCCGATAAGAAGACGTGTGCTATTACGTTTTATAAAATTTAAAGCACGCTTATAATTTATTCCCATTTACTGCGCATTGCCGCAATTTCTTCAGTTGTGTAAAAATGCGTCAACAACGACGTTTGATAAACCCGGTCCAATTTCACCTTGGGAGCTTTATAGTGTTGTTTTATCTGTGCGTACAACTCTTTTCCTTCCTTATTTTCCGAACGATTTGCACCCGGAATTTCTTCCGATTCTAATCCAAGAAATTCGTTAACAACAGGAGTCAATTGCTTACCAATCGTATCTAATTTTATAATCAGTAAATCGAATTTTGCGAAAGTATATTTCTGATAAGACTGTTCTTTCGGGAAATATAATTGGTACACATCAATTCCGGTGAACGCCTTGAACTCTGTATCAAACCAATTTAAAGTGTAGTCATGATTATTGGTATTGAAATCGGAGATCACTTGTTCAAAGGGCACATCGTTAATTGTATTAACATTGTACTTATCCCTCCAGTTTTGAAAAATATCAGAAATATCCCTTGTAATCGGATCTCGTACCAACGTGATTAATTTAATCTTACAATCAGGATTGTTATTGATCACCTGTTTTACGCGGTTGGCAAGTTCAATCTGGAAATGGTGGCGTGCATCCATTTTGGGCAAAATATTCTTAACCCAGTGATCAGATAAAAAATGAATTTGAAATACCGGTAACCAGGGATATTTGCGAATTAATTGCGCATAAATAGTTGAAGACCCCACTTTACCCATAGTATAGATCAGTACAGCCGCAACTTTTCGTGTTCGAATAAATTGCAAGCGTTTCAGACGAAACCGGAGACCTCGTATTTTTCCCTGGAAGAAGGTTTTCATTAGAAATGCTTGATTTTACACGGTGAAGTTAAATGATTGTAATCAACTTATCACGTAAATTTGAGCACCTTGTTACAAGATCGATCACATAAGAATTGCGGTGTTTCCGTCATCATTTGTTGTTACAATAGCGCAAGCCGCATTGTCAAGGTGTTGGAGCATTTGGCAGCACAACAAGGCCATTTTACCGGTGAAATTATTTTGGTGGATAATCGTTGCACCGATGATACGGTGGAAAAAGCGCAACAATATTGGAAACGGGAAGTGCGGAATATGCCTTTATCGGTTATACATGAGAGTCAAGCCGGTTTGACTTATGCACGCATTGCAGGAACACGTGCAGCGCAATACGAAACGTTGGTGTTTTGTGATGATGACAATTGGTTGGATGAAAGTTACTTGGAACAAGCAGCACAATTGATGCAGCAACATCATGACGTAGGTATTGCAGGTGGTGTTATCACCGCATATTATGAAGTTGCTTTGCCGGACGATTTTGAAAGTATGTCGGCTTATTTGGCCATCAGTAAGCTGCAGAAAGACGGTATTATAACCAAAGAATCACCGTTTTTGCCCGGTGCCGGATTAGTAGTGAGGCGTTCTGCATTGATTAAAATAATCGATTCAGGGTTTCAATTCTTTTGTTCCGATCGCGTAGGGAAGTCCTTAAGTTCAGGCGGCGATTCGGAATTGTCGATGGCATTGGTGCTTAGCGGTTACGAAGTTTATTTCTCCAATGCACTGCGATTGCAACATTTTATCACTGCGGACCGCATCAGTTGGACGTACATGAATAAACTGGTGAGCGGTATCAACAGTGCATTGCCCATCCTTTTTTTCTACTATCATGTGTGTCGCGATGAAAAATTTGGTGTGGAGGAGTTAAAAAGGAGTATTGACGAACGTAAGCAGTATTTGCGTCAACCGCGAATTTGGTGGGCACAATTGACATCGGGAAAGCCGCGTTTGCGAATTGCTTATGCTGCTCGCAAGGCGTACATCAAATCTGCAGAGGCGCTTCTGAATAATGCAGCACTGCGCGTAAAACTGGAAGCTCAAATTGTGAAATTGCAAGAATTGAGACACATTGAATAGCACACGATCGTCTCGAATTTACTGTGATTTCCTCGTTCCCTCTGTTATCTTTGCAGTACCAAGCCCATAGCCTTGAGCCGACCAAAAATTTCAATTATCGTTCCGAGTTTCAATCAAGCAGATTTTTTGAAAGAAACGTTCGATTCTTTTCGTGCACAACAGTACGATAATCTGGAAATTATTGTGGTCGACGGAGGTAGTTCAGACCATTCCGTAGAAGTTATTCGCCGCAATGAAGACATTGTGACGTATTGGGTTTCGGAAAAAGATAAAGGCCAGACGGACGCCATCAATAAAGGATTGCTGAAATGTACCGGCGATATTATCACATGGATAAATAGTGATGATATATTGAAGGACGGTGCTTTGCTCGAAGTTGTGCGATTATTCGAAAATGATCAGGTCAATGTGGTGTGTGGCAAAACACATGTTTTTGGCGCGGGACGTGATCATGTGGTGGAACCTTCGGTACGCAAAGGAGAAACGTTGTCTCATGCATTGGTTCGTTTTAATTTCAATCAGCAAGGAACTTTCTATCACCGACGCGCCATTGATCGCATGGGGCCACCGTTATCGCAATTGCATTTCGTGATGGATAAAGAGTGGTGGAACCGTTGTCTTTTGACGCACCGTCGCGATGAAATAGTAACCACAGATGCTGTGTTAGCCGGATTTCGTATTCACGGAGCCTCTAAAACCGGAGCGCAAAGTGAAAAATTTGCGGCAGAATATGCATCAATTTTATTCAGTTACGGCTCTCGATTAAACGACCGCGAATCTTGTACATTATTGAAACAATTGTTTCCGAAATGCGATGTTTTAATCAACCATGAGCAATCTATTGTTCCGGAAATCGGAATTTATCGCCGCATGACAAGCGGATTTTTATTGAAAATATTTCATCGCATCTATACGAAGCAGGATTTCGAAAAAGTCCAACTTATAAAGTCATATGTGCAGCAACAATTAAATGATTTAGACGAAGAACACAAAGACTATGCGTTAAAAGCATTCGCTGTCAACAGTTGGGTACAATTTCGAATTCAGCGTAAACTTAAGCATTGGGGGATGCGATCATGAAAATTTGGATCACGAGCGCATGGTACCCGACCGCCACTTCAACAGCGGGAATTTTTGTCAAAGAACAGGCAGAAGCGCTGCAGCGTGCCGGTCACGAAGTTCATGTTCTGATCGTTACCTATTACACCTTAGGTCAGGGAATAAAAGCACGGTTTAAAAAGCCGGACAAGAAATTTGATATTTCAGGAACTATTCAAGTTCATCATTTTCATGTTCAGGTGCTGCGTTCGTTGTCGCATTCCAGAAATCCTCAAAAGTTGTTGAAGCGAATTATTTTAAAAGATGTTGCTCGTCAATCGCGCAAATTGGCTGCAATTGCAGGTATTCCTGATATTATCCATCACCACTGTTTATCCGATAATGCATACGTGGCTGAACATCTGGCGAAGCAATGGCACAAACCTTATGTGTTTACCGAGCACTCCAATTACAGAACGGATGCCGAATTGAATAAATTCAATGTGTTCGAAACCTACGACGATAGAAAACGCTTTGTTCAGGGTGCAGCTGCTCGAATTGGAGTAAGTGAAAACCGTGCAAAATCGTATTCGGATTGTTACGACGCTCCGTTTGATGTGATCAGTAATTTGGTTTCGGATGTATTTCGTGTGGAACCTGTTCGCGTAGAGAAGGAGAAGAAATTCACATTTTGTGCAGTAGGAATTCTCGAGCATCGGAAACGTTATGATCTTCTGATTGAAGCTTTCGCGAAAGCATTTCGGGGTAAAGAGGCTCAGTTATTTATTGCAGGTTCCGGAACACGAAAGCAGGAGTTGGAAGAGCTGTGTTTGTCACTTCAAATTAAGGAACAGGTTCGGTTTTTAGGAAAATTGAATCGACTTCAGTTAATTGAACTATTCGATCGTTCTCACTGTCATGTGTTGGCCTCGGATGAAGAGACATTTGGTATTGTGCATGCCGAAGCGATGTTTCGCGGATTGCCCGTTATATCAACAATTTGCGGAGGACCGGAAGAAATCATCACTCCTGAATCGGGATTATTGGTTCCGAAAGGTGATGCCGTTGCATTAGCCGATAAAATGATGGCGATGCAGCAACAGTACTCCTTATACAACAGCGATAAAATTCGTCAATCAGCTATTGCCCGATTTGCTGAAACAGAAGTAGTCGGACAATTACAGCGCGTATATCAACAAGTATCGTCGCAACATTCCTGAAACCATGAAACAATTTATTAAAAATATTATTTTTAATATTCCACCTGTTCACAGGATGAAGGAGGAATTAGAGCGTTACAAAACGTATCATCCGCCGGGTCATTATTACAGTCCGATTCCTGACAAACAATACGTTCGGGATAATGCCGCAAAGATATTTGATCGTTCATCGAAACATTTGGCAGGCATCGATTTGAGGATTGATCAGCAGTTGGAATTGGTACGGGAATTATCCGCATACGGCACATCACACGGGCTTCCCGCAAAAAAACAAGAAGGTTTCCGCTATTGGTTTGAAAATCCCTTGTTTTCCTGGTGCGACGGTGTAATTCTGTCTTCTATGATCCGACACTTCAAACCGAAACGTATTATTGAAGCAGGTTCGGGTTACTCTTCTGCCGTAATGCTGGATGTCAATGAAAAGTATTTTAATGATCAGATTGACATTCGTTTGATTGAACCGTATCCTACACGACTTAATGGTTTAACCAAAGGCTTTAACCGCAATTACAGCATTACCGAAAAATTCATCCAGGATTTGAATCCTGAATTTTTTAAAGAGCTGCAAGCGAATGACATTTTGTTTATTGATTCTACGCACGTTTCCAAAGCGGGGAGTGATGTTAATTTTATTTTATTTGAATTATTACCAAATTTATCATCAGGAGTAATTATTCATTTTCATGATGTATTTTATCCATTCGAGTATCCGCAAGATTGGATTGAAAAGGGATACGCGTGGAATGAAGATTATCTGTTGCGTGCTTTTTTGATGTATAACAAGGAGTTTGAGCTATTGTTATTCAATAATTTTCTTGAGATTCATTATCCTGACGCGTTGCAGCAATATTTACCCGATACGCTAAAGCATCCGGGCGGTGGTTTGTGGTTAAGAAAAATATAAGCGGATGAAAGCAATTATTATTCAAGCACGAACAGGTTCAACGCGATTACCGGGAAAAGTACTGGCCGATTTTTATGATGGTCAGTCTATTCTGGAAATCATTATTAATCGTTGTAAGGAATTGGATACTGCGTGGCCGGTAATTGTTGCAACAAGTACCGCTGATGCAGATAAGGCCATCGTGAATCTGGCGACATCATGCGGTGTAAAGACTTTCGCGGGTGATGAGCAAGACGTCTTGAAACGTTTCATTGATGCAGCAGAGCAATTCGGAGCGCGGAAGCTCATTCGGGTTTGTGCTGATAATCCGTTTCTGGACACCGGTTTACTGAAAGAATTGTTGGCTTTCGCGGACAAACGGGAAGTTGAGTATGCCTCGTATGAAGTTGCACCGGGACTGCCGGCGATTAAAAGTCATTGGGGAATATTTGCCGAATACGTGACACTTGAAGCCTTGCAAAAGGTGAATTCATTAACGCAGGAATCCTTTTATCACGAACATGTTACCAATTTTTGTTACGGAAACCCCGATCAATTCAGGTGTGAATGGATCAAAGCGCCTGAATTGATATACAATCAAACAGGCTTTCGATTTACGGTTGACACACCGCAGGATTTTGAAATCGCCCGGGAAATGTATGGTATATTGCAGAAGGCAGGAAAGTCCTGTAACTTTAAGGAGTTGATAGCGCTGGTGACCACTAATGAAAAATACCGGTCAGTGATGCGCTCACAGATAGAAGAACAATCGAAATGATGGATAACAGTATTTACGTCATCGGAGAAATTGGTCAGAATCACAACGGTTCTGTGGATATCGCAAAGCTGATAATTGATGCAGCAGCGCGCCCGATTGAAGAGAATTTGTTCGGCCTACAATTAAAGCCGATGAATGCAGTGAAGATGACCAAACGCGACTTAAAGGAAGAATTGTCCAAGTCGCAAATGGATCGTCCATATGATAGTCCGCATTCGTTCGGTAAAACGTACGGCGAACACCGTGCTTTTCTGGAATTGGATGATGATGCACACTTTGAGTGTTACAAATACGCGAAAGCATACGGTTTGGATTTTGTAGAGACCTTATGTGCAATCGGTAACCTGTCGTTATTTAAATTATTTACTCCTGATTATTTAAAAGTTGCCAGTCGCGATTTAACGAATCTTCCGCTGTTGAATGCCTTAGCAGAAACTAAGACTCCGATAATTCTATCTACCGGAATGGCAGGGCAGAAGGAATTAGATGATGCGTTGGAGGTAATTACAAAACATCACAACAAGATTTCAATTTTACATTGTGTTTCCCAGTATCCGACTCGTCCGGAAAATGTGAATTTGTTAACCATTAAATGGCTACAACAACACTACGGGCAATATACCATCGGCTATTCGGATCATACGATCGGCATTTCTACTCCGGTTGCCGCGGCTGCAATGGGTGCACGAATTATTGAAAAGCACATCACACTGGATCGTCGCATGAAGGGCACAGATCAGGCCGGATCATTGGGCCCGGATGGCATTAACCGAATGATGCGTGATTTGCGTGTGTTGGAAATGTCTTTCGGTAAAGAAGAAATTTTTATTGAACCCGGCGTAGAATCGGCGCGATTAAAATTGGAACGATCCATTGCAACTCGTCGCGACATCAAAGCAGGAGAAACGATAACCGAACAGGATGTACACATGTTGTCGCCGGGCGATGGTTTTCGTTGGGCACAGAAAGATCAGGTACTGGGTAAGAAAGCCGCGGTGGATATTCCTGCCGACGAAGTCATCTATTCAAATCAATTAGCAAAGTAATTTATGAGTGATTCGAACATTGTAACCAAGAGTATTGCTTCAGAAGCTGAACAGGAGCGTCGTCGGGCCTTCGTAAACAGTTATAAAAACAACCCGATTCCGGAAAATGAACAGTTAAGCAATGTCGGTTTATTTGTAAAAAGACAAGAACTCACGAAAATGATGTTTCTGTCGGATATTTATAAAATGATGCTTCCTGTTCATGGTGTTATCATGGAATTTGGCGTGCGCTGGGGACAGAATTTGGTTACGCTGACGAATCTGCGCGGCATGTTGGAACCTTACAATTACAGCCGTAAAATAATTGGTTTTGATACGTTTGAAGGTTTTCCTTCCGTACACGATAAAGATGGTTCGCACGGCATCATCAAAGAAGGCGCGTTCTCTGTTACTCCGAATTACGAAGACTATCTAGCCGGTGTTTTGGATTATCATGAAAAAGAATCGCCGCTGTCGCATATTAAAAAGAATTCCTTGGTTAAAGGGGATGCGGTGAAGTCGTTAGAAATTTATCTAAAAGAACATCCTGAAACTATCGTGGCGTTCGCATATTTCGATTTTGATATTTACGAGCCTACCAAGAAGTGTCTGGAGTTATTAAAACCGCATTTAACCAAAGGTAGTATCATCGGATTCGACGAATTACTTGATCCTCAATTTCCGGGTGAAACAGTCGCGCTTCGTGAAACTATAGGTCTACACAACGTTGCCATCAAACGCATGCCGTATTGCGGAATCCAGTCATACGTAATTGTAGAATAATGAACAGTCTTCCTAAAATTGTTTTAACTGATATTGACGGCGTTTGGACAGACGGCGGCATGTATTACGATCAGACCGGTAATGAATGGAAGAAGTTTAACACCTCGGATAGCGCGGGCGTTTTGTTGTGTCATCATATCGGAATTCCTGTAGGTATAATTACCGGAGAACAGACTGAAATAGTTGCGCGAAGATCGAAGAAACTAAAGATTGATCATGTTTATCAAGGTGTACGGAATAAGTATAGCGTTATTGATAATCTGTTAAATCAATTGGACATTAAATGGCATGAAGTTGCTTATATCGGAGATGATTTTGGCGATATGCCGGTGTTGCGTGCCTGTGGTTTTGCTGCCTGTCCCGATAATGCTCCTGATTATGTAAAATCGTTGGTGCATTTGGTCACTACAAAAAAGGGCGGGGAAGGAGCATTTCGTGAATTTGTGGAGCATATTTTCCAAAAGCACGGCATTCTGGAAAAGTGCTTAGCTGAAATTGAACAAGGTTATACGCGCTGATGTTTTCCTTACTAGGACTTGTTTGGCAACTCAAAGCTTGCTTATCGTCCATAACAGAGGATGATTACGTCAAGTCCGCACGCCGATTATTTTACGGACCATCGTTCCGAATTCCGGATCATGTTTCACGATTTCGACATTTGTTGGGATCCTACGGGCAAGCACTGAAAAAATGTTGGGGAACTGCACCCAATTATGATTTGATTTCCGAAGGAATTTCAACCCATCTTGTTTGGGATAATTTTAATAAATCTAAAAATGCCCGATTAGATCAAATTAAAATTAATGATGCCGTAATTCCCGGAAAATTTGTGAGCAGAGAACAGGCTGCACCACGACAGTTTATCACAAGGTTGGCAACTTCAATGATGCTGGTCTTGTCGCTACCGCTTTTCATTGTGTGGCTATTGAAACCTGCAAATAAAGCCGTGTCCCTGCTGCCGTTGGAATTGGTAGAATGGGCAGGATTAATGGAAGTTGTTTCTCGTCGGCAAGTTAAGTATGTCTATTTGTTCAGTCAGTATGAATGCGATACCAATGCGATGGTGTTGTGGTTACGAAAAATGGGTGTCACGGTGAACAAAATTCCATCACCGAATTTATTGGTAATTCATAGCAAGAATCTTGTTACGGATGAATTAACGTTGAGCAGCCCCTATCAATTGGATGAATTGCAAGGCGATCTGATTCGTGCTTCTTACCGGAAATTAAATTATTGGGTACCTGAACAATTTCATGTTTATCGTAACAATTATAAAAACAGGAATAAAGCTGCAACAGGAACCGTTGGCTATTATTCCCATGGATCCTGGATTCGGAAGAAATCAGGATTAACGGACACAGGAGTAGGTGATGTAGAAGCAGAACAACAACTCATTGCATTATTGGGTGAGTTGCTGCAGGAAGGTAAACTTGACCGTGTTACAATTTTTTTACATCCCAAAGAGAAGAGACTTTCTGCCGAAGAACTAAATAGTTATTATCGATCAGTGTTTGGCGAAGGACGATTCACATTTGCACCGCTTAATGTCCCTTCTGCGGAGCTTTTTGATGCAGTAGATATAGGAGTTGGAGCCATCTCAACCATTCTTTTTGAGCGATTGTTTTTGGGATGCAAAACCATTTTTTATCCGTTGGGAATAGCTGATTTTCCAGTTGAAAACAGTTCTTTTCGTCATATTTGTGCATTCAATAAATCGGAATTAGCCGATCTATTGCAAACCATGAAGCAGCAAAGTACCGGAAATACATTAAACCGTTTGGATTTGCTGAAGTATACCATACATCATTGGAAACCTGAATTGTCTTATGAGCGCAAAGATTGATTATTCCGATAATGATTTTTTTGCCAAGAACTATTCGGGTTGGGCGAAATGGAAATTTTATTTGAAGATCAAATGGAATTATCGAAAGGCTGATCGACGGTTAGAAGAAACTTTGCGCAGAAAGGAATGTTACTACGGCCCTTTTAAAGGTGAATTCGGACATTTCCTGGCTCATAATCTTCCTTTTTTGATGTATTTGCACAGTAAAGGTGTGAAAATTCATTATTGTGGTATGGACTTGCATCGCGCGTTTTTAGTGGATGAATCGGGAAATTCAATACTATCGGAATACACGCCGTTACGGGATTTTTTCGGTGAAGTAACTCCATCCTGCAACAAAACAATTCCTCCCGCCGACGTTCAAACGGAGATTAAAAAATGGCAGCAACTCGCTGAGCAATCGGGATTGCCGTATTGGAATATCGACGATGAATATTACTATTGGTTTATTCATCGTAACTGGCTGTTGGAGGGTGCAAAAACGCACGCTTACCGTTTGGACAAGGTGTACGGAAGTTCCGCTAAAGAAAATAGCGTGTGTATTTTTCCAAGATCAAAAGGAGCGAAGTCCTCACCCAATAACGGCGGTCCGTGGGATTATCCGGAGTTGATAGATAAGATTGCACCATATTTCGATAAAGTGTATGTGTGTGGTCATCCGTCTCAGGTGTTAAGTATTGCGCCTCACGACAACATTGAATTGTGTGTCACTGCTGATAATGCTGTGATTCTGGAAAAATGTGCGAAAAGTAAGTTGATCATCACGCAGCATTCCGGAGTAAATAATTTGGGAGAATATACGAACACCAAAGTGCTCATTATTTACAATGGACAAGGGCCGATCGGCAGTATGCAAAATACATTACGTTTTCGACCTTACATTGCAGGTAAAGGCAAACAGGAATTGCATCCTTTATCGTTCGCTTATTCTGAGCAAGAAATACTGGATTTCATCCGCACATTTAAGCAGTAAATCTAACCACCTAAAACGTCCTAAAACTCTTATCTTTGGAGGATATGAGTTTGGAACATCGCCAACTGGTAGAACAGTTTATTGACCGTACGAAAGACCTTCGTGTTGCAGTAATTGGTGAAACGATTATTGATGAATTTGTTGAAGTCGTGTACGAAGGTCATTCCATGAAATCGTTTTGTCCGGTATTTCGTCTTGTGGAAGGCGCTCCGAAAATGATACAGGAAGGCGGATCTGCTGCAATAGCGGGTCATTTGCGCGATTTTGTGAAACATGTAGAACTCATTTCTAACGGACACGGTGAGATTATCAAAACGCGTTACATGGACACTTTTGATAAGAAGAAGCATGTTGAAATCAATCGTTTTAACACTGCTGATTTCGGTCCGATTAATATTGATGTTCGTGATTACGATGTTGTAATTGTGGCTGATTTCGGACATGGATTTTGCAATCAACTTAACATCAATGACGGTTTCCATTTAATGACACAAACGAATTCGAATAATTTCGGATTTAACCGCATGTCGAAATGGAAAAACAAGCGGAAAAGAAGTGCCACGTTGGATTTGCGTGAAGCGAGTTTGCAAATGAATCGTCAAATTAAAGGCAATTCCGATACGGATATTCGTGAATTATATAATTACGAACTTAATTCGGATCACTTGTTTGTTACATTGGGCAGCAGCGGTTCGTTGTACACGAATGGAGCAACTATCGTCCGTCAACCATCATTTAAAAGTAAAATTGTAGATACGATTGGTGCCGGAGATACATACTTCTCCTTTTGCTGTTTGCTGGCTCACTTGCAGCCTCAAATTAATGATATGGTTGTTCCGTCAATCGCTGCGAGTTTATCTACCACCTGGTTGTGTAATGAGAAATCGGTAACGCGTCAAATGCTATTGGACTATGCCTCTGAAATTATATAAAGACACTTTTAATCGTTGGTTCGAAGATCCTGCGATTCAGCAAGAATTAAATGCCGCATGCGATTTAGTTGCAGCATCTAACAAGATATTCTTTCTTGGCAATGGCGGATCCAACAGCATTTCCGGACATATGATGGAAGATTACGGAAAAATGCTTCGTAAACGCACGATGTCATTTTCCGATCCTTCACTCATTACCTGTTACGCGAACGATTATGGATACGAGCGTGCGATGGCGGAATATGTGAAGTTGCATGCTGATGCCGGCGATCTGCTAATTGCAATTTCGAGTTCGGGAAAATCGCCCAATATTTTAAATGCAGTTGCTGAATTTCAAAGCATCGGAGGCAAAGTGATTACACTCAGCGGATTCGGAGCGGATAATCCTTTGCGCACCAAAGGGAATGTGAATTTTTATTGTGACGCGAGCAACTACGGTTTGGTAGAGTGTTTTCATCAGGTTATTCTTCACATGATATTAGATCGTTTGTATGCCCACTAATGTTCTGATAACAGGTGTTGCCGGATTTATTGGTTCCAATTTGCTGGATTATTTGTTGCAGCATACCGATTGGACCATAACAGGCATCGATAATTTATCCACGGGAAGTAAAGCAAATATTGCACACGTTGCGGATGCACGTTTTCGCTTTGTTGAAGGCGATGTACGTTCAATCAACTCATTAAAAGAATATAAAATCATTTTTCATCTGGCTGCGCTACCGCGTATTCAACCCAGTTTTGAATTAGTAACGGAGCACATTCAAGAAAATTTGTTGGTAGGCGTTCACTTGATTGAGATAATGATTCGCGAAAATTATTATCCGCGATTAGTATATTCCGGTTCGAGTGCGATTTATGGAACGCCAGCAATGATACCTACGCCGGAACATGAACGTGTAGATTGCCTCTCACCGTATGCGTTTCAGAAATATGAAGTAGAACGCTACTTGGAGTTGTTGAGCACACGCTATCCGCTGGATTATGTGACGTTGCGTTATTTCAATCCGTATGGACCACGAAGTTTTAATCCTGCCAATAAGTTCAATGCATACAGCAGTGTTGTCGGGATTTTCTTAAATCGACACAAAAACGGACAGCCATTATTGGTTACCGGCGATGGAAGTCAGCAGCGGGATTTTATTCATGTTGCTGATTTAGCAAAGGCGAATTACCTGGCTGCTATTCATCCCGAGCGCTTGAATACGGCGTTTAATATTGGTTACGGTGCTACTGTCAGTGTGCTGGATTTAGCGAAAATGATTTCATCAGACATTGAATTTATTGCGAAACGAGAAGGAGAAGCTGAAATTACTTTTGCGGATAATACCAAAGCTCGAACCATCTTGAAGTGGGAACCAAGTGTTCCTATTACCGAATATCTTAAAAGCGAATTGCAATGAAAATAGGTTTCGCTTGCGGCATGTTTGATTTGTTTCATGCAGGACATGTGCTCATGTTGCAAGAGTGTAAACAGCATTGCGATTACCTCATTGTAGCTT
>CALJIF010000101.1 GCA_937974275.1 uncultured Flavobacteriales bacterium | reverse complement strand
ATCCAAACCGATAAAGTTATTATCCGGATAACGCTGTGCAAGTCCAACAGTGTATTCGCCTTTTCCGCATCCCAATTCCAGAATAATGGGATGATCATTTTTAAAATGATCCTTACCCCATCTGCCTCGTAGCGGATGAAAGCCGGATTGTAAATCGCGGAACCCGAAATGAAGCACGTGCGGCATTTCGCGCATTAAAGCGAAACGTTCCAGTTTATTTGTTCTCATGACGCGGCAAAAATACAAGTTGAAGCGCAGAGAAGGGAATGAAAAGCGATATTTGAGGTATGCACCTGTCCGGAAAGCGCATATTGTACGGAGCCCTTAACTGGGGATTAGGTCACGCGTCCCGCAGTGTGCCTGTGATTCGTAAGTTGCAGGAGCACGGAGCCGAAGTAATTTTGGCAGCAGAAGGACGTGCCCGAAAGTTGTGGGAATTGGAATTTAAGGATGCAGTTTTTTCGGATATTCCCGAATACACGATACGCTTTCCCGAACATGCTTATTTGAGTTGGTCGTTATTCACTCAACTTCCCCAATTATTAAGGCAAATACAAAACGAGCAGGAGCACGTTGAATCCGTTTTGCGACAAATGGGAATTCATTGTGTGATCTCGGACAACCGCTTCGGTTTTTATTCCAAACAAGTTCCGTCGGTTTATATCACGCATCAACTTCAGGTGAAGAGCGCGCTTGGAAGTAGTTTACCATCGTGTTGGCATCGTGCTGTCATGAATAAGTTTGATGCTGTTTGGGTTCCGGATTTGCCCGGGGAAGACAATCTTTCCGGCGAGTTAGGCCATGACTCACGCGTTAAGAACGTGAAGTATATCGGTCCACAAACGCGCTTAAAACCTGTAGCTGCGAATGAACTAATAGACACATTAACGATTTGTTCAGGCCCGGAACCGATGCGTTCGCAGTTGGAACAATATGTAGTAAATGAGTTGCGAGCTTGTCCGGGCGAACACGTGATGGTTTTGGGAAAAAGTGAATTGTCGCAAGAAAGGCAGCAGGTTGGAAATGTTACTGTTTACAATTATGCAGATGATGAATTGTTAAGTCAACTCATCAGCGACGCGAAGGTGATTATCTCCAGAACCGGTTATTCTACTTTGTGTGATGTAGCGCAGTTCAGGAAATCGTTTATCGGAATTCCCACGCCGGGACAAACAGAGCAGGAATATTTGGGTCGTTATTTGAAAACGAAAGGAATCAACATCATGGATGGATCTTCCGGGAGTTTGGGTCATGCCTTGAAGTTTCCGGGAGAAATTGCTCCGCTGCATTTAACCAATGATGAATCGCTTTTGGAAAGTGCATTGTACGCCTTGCCCGTTTTGTTGCAACAAAAAAGGCCAACATAAACTGTTGACCTTTTTTAGTAATCGCGGTTACTTTATTGAATGACGATGCGTTGCACTCCGCTTTCGTTATTGTTGGTAATGCGAATCGTATAAACGCCGGGTTGTAAATCTTCCAGGTTTAATTGTGTGTTTCCGGGTCCTGCAGTAAATCCTTTTACCCATTGTCCGGTAATACTATAAATATCGTATTGAATAAGGCCTGACAAATTTCCGAAGTAACTCACGTTGATCATTCCATCGGAAGGATTCGGGTAGAAGGAGAAGTATTTGTCAATAGTTGTATTTACAATCCCTAAAGGATTACATCCAACGTTTGAACTCAATAATGCAATGCGCAATGTGTCTGTCGCTAAAAAGCTTTGTGCGCGTACCTTTTGTCCCAAGGTGAACATGTTCATGCAAGAATCGTTGGAATAATCCATGTAGTTCTGCACCATGTCCGGCGGATCAAGAGTTCCCCAATATGGATCTTCGTTGTTACAACTATTAAGTGTAACGTTGCAATCGCTTTGAGAAGCAGCAGCTGCATTAGGGGTATCGGGAATGGAATCGCTACCTGTAGTGCAATCCTGATCGTCACCCCAAATATGATACAATCCAAGCCAGTGACCAACTTCGTGCGAGGTAGTGCGCCCCAATAATGCGGGTGCCTGAACGGTTCCGATTGTTCCGAATGCATTATAAGTAATAACAACGCCATCGGTAGCCGGATCACCGCCGGGAAACTGGGCATAACCCAATAATCCCGGAAATAATTCGCATACCCAAATGTTGAAGTATTTATCAGTTGGCCATGGATCAATGCCTCCGGTTGAAGACGCTTTTACATCATCGAATGGTCCGAAAAATCCGAATAGCTGACCACCTGTTGTAGAAGTGCGCGTGATGCCATTGGTTGGATTTCCGTTAGGATCTGTTGTCGCAAGACAAAACTCAATGCCCATGTCGGCTGCGATAGAATCAAATACTGCAGGCGTGTTTGCGGTATCGGCATTCAATCGGCGAAAATCCTGATTGAGCACTGCAATTTGTGAATACACCTGCTGATCTGTGATGTTCTGGGTGGCATTTTTATACACCACGTGCACCACTACAGGAATTGTAACAATACTGCGATTGCTTGCTGCCTGCGGATTGTTGGCGAGCCATTGGTTAGCAGCGCCTTGAACAGCAGCGGTTTTAGGTCCGTAAACAGGATGTTGCAGTTGGTGCTGATGAGCCTGCATACTGCCACATTTCTCGGGAGCTTGCGCGAAAGCCCAGTGGGATAACGCCAAAGTAGAAAGGAGTAACAATTTTTTCATGACCTAAAAGTAAGCAAAGGATTTTTGAAGCGGAAACCTTCACTTTTTGGTCAAAATCAGATTGCTATTTGGCTTTGTTGAGCGTGAATGAAAATGTAGATCCGGCGCCTTCTTTACTGCGCACATTAATGCTTTGTCCGTGTGCTTCGAGAATATGTTTTACGATAGCCAGCCCAAGTCCTGTGCCGCCTTGGTCCCGCGAACGACCTTTATCCACTCGATAGAATCGTTCGAAGAGTCGCGGTAAATGTTCCGGAGCAATACCGATACCATCATCCGAAACTTCAATGAGAATGCGGTCTTCCACATCTTGAAATGAAATTTCCGTGCTGCCGTTTTCTTTCCCGTATTTGATGGAGTTGACGATGAGGTTCGTCAATACTTGTCGTATCCGTTCTTTGTCGGCATTAACACGTGGAGAACGTGCGGATTCGCGGACTTTTATTTTGATACTCTTTTTCCCCGCCTTCATTTCCTGCGCTTCAATGATATCTTTTGCCAAGTCTGCGATGTCGAAATTTTCTTTATCCAAAACCAACTCCCCACTTTCAATACGCGAAATCGACTCCAAATCCTGAATAATGTGAATCATTCGCTCCACACTTTTTTCAGTTCGTTCCAAATATTTGCGGTTGATCGTCGGGTCTTCCATACCACCTTCTAACAACGTAGTAACATATCCTTGAATATTGAAGATGGGAGTTTTCAATTCATGCGAAACGTTGCTCAAAAATTCTTTTCGATACACTTCCAGCTTGCGCAAGTCTTCAATTTCGGATGTTCGTGTTTTTGCCCAATCCGTAACTTCTTTTTGAATTTGATTCAGCAATTCATCCGTATTTCCGGAGTGGTTAACGGTGATATCTTCCAGTTGACGGATATTGTAGATAGTTCTATAAAGCGCATTGATGCGTGAAAGCGCAAAACGACGAATGACGAAACGAATAAGAATTAACGCAGTAATGACGGTAGTTGCTGCCGTAACAATGGCTACGCCAAGAATCCCCCAGTTGGTGAAATGGGATAATAATAAATCACAACCGGCTGCAACAATGCCTAGAAAGCCTGCCGCAGCAATGGTCTGAATTTCGAGTCGGGAAAATTTGCTCAAGCGTTATAATTTATCCTTAAATATAAGGATTGCAGGGAGATTAGAATTCAAACTTATAACCAACACCTTTTACGGTCTTGATATAATCTTCTCCCAACTTTTCACGAAGCTTTCTGATATGCACGTCAATTGTTCGGTCGCCTACTACGACTTCACCGCCCCACACTTTATTTAAGATGTCTTCGCGGGCAAATACTTTACCGGGCTTTGATGCGAGTAACGACAACAGTTCGAACTCCTTTCGCGGTAATGAAATTTCCTGTCCTTCTTTGTGTACGAGATAGCTCTCGCGATCAATTCGAATGCCGCCCAAATCTTCAGGAATACTGTCTTTTACCGGTTGACCACGACGTAACAACGCCTTAATTCTGCTCAGGAGTACGCGTGGTTTGATGGGCTTGTTGATATAGTCATCTGCCCCTGCATCAAATCCGGCGATGTGCGAGTAATCTTCGCTGCGTGCTGACAAGAATGCAATTAATACATCTTTCAACCCGGGAATTCCACGTATTTCGCGACACACTTCAATGCCATCAATGCCCGGCATCATCACATCCAATAAAATCAGATTGGGTAATTCCTTCTTGGCTACTTCCAATCCTTCTTCACCATTTAAAGCAGTATATACTTTATATCCTTCTTTCTTGAGGTTATAGCTCAAAAATTCAAGAATGTCCTCTTCGTCGTCTACCAGTAAAATCTTGTGTTCAGTACTCATTCGTTACATTTTAATTCGCAACAAAGGTATTGCGTGTACTTGCCGTGCACGTTAATAAATCATTAATAATATCAATAATACATCTTTTTCGAATAGCGAGACTTAACACCAAGTTCATATTGGCGTAATGAGGACGCAACTTAACAAAGGTTTCTTTGCACCTGATTTTATACAGCATGTACATGAAACATTTATTCGGTATTCTGAGCGCTCTCTTCATAGTAATTGCAGGCTATTCACAAACAGGTACCATTTCAGGTTCAGTTACCGAGAAGGCGAATGCTTCTCCGGTTATCGGTGCAATTGTTCGAGTGGACAGCACCACATCCGGCGCACAAACCGATTTTGACGGAAAGTATGTTATTCGAATTAAGCCGGGTACATACAGTGTTAGCTGCAAAGTAATGGGATTTGCTCCTGTTACTATTCAAAACGTAAATGTTGTGGCTGGAAAAACTACCGTGTTGGATATTCCTATCGAACCGGCTTCTCAACTAGTAGGTAATGACACTTCAGGATTTGTAGTGATTTACGAATCGCGCCCGACAAGTTCACAAACCAGCGTATTGGCAGACATTAAAGAAGGAAACGTTGCAGCAGACGGGCAGGCAAAAAGTGAAATTCAAAAATCTACCGCTACGGATGCAAGTCAGGTGGCGCGTCGTATTCCGGGTGTAACGGTAGTCGATAATCGATTTGTGGTGGTGCGTGGTTTGTCGGAGCGTTACAATGCTGTATTGTTGAATAATGTATTAGCACCTTCGGTAGAATCTGATGTAAAAGCTTTTTCGTTCGATCTCGTTCCGAGTGCAATGATTGATCGTTTCATGGTGTACAAATCGCCTTCTCCCGATTTACCCGGAGAATTTTCAGGTGGTGTAGTGAAAGTTTCAACTACGGATATTCCGGAGAAGACCAATTTCACCGTGAATTATGCTTCCGGTTTTAGAACAGGGACAACGTTTCAACCTTTTGTAATGAATGAAGGAAGTAAAATGGATAAGTGGAGTTTTGGAGCTAAGGATCGTGCATTGCCAGAAGGGTTCGCATCCAATGTGCGCGACTTTAATAATGATCCCCAAGCTATTCAGGATTTAGGACGTTCACTGGATTCCAATTGGGCCAACCGTACTTACAACGCACCGTTAGATCATCGTGTAAACATGACGTATGCTTATCGTTTGAGTAAACAAGGTTTTCAATTCGGTAACATCACGTCATTAAATTATTCCAACACGAATGCGTATTTCCAATCGAATCGTTTGGATTATAACACTTATAATCCGGCGTTTCAGCAATCTGATACGGTGTTCTATTACGAAGATGGTATTTATACGAATCGTGTGCGTATTGCATTGGTTCAGAATAATTCCGTGCGTTTTGGTAAAGTAGGTCAGCACCGCATTTCATTGAAAAACTTGCTCAATAACATGGGCGATAATGAAACAACGTTACGCGGTGGAAGAAATATTGAAGAAGGAGATTATCGCCAAGAGTATTCCTACCGTTATGGTCAGCGTTTGTTGTACACCGGGCAGTTGGGTGGTGAGCACAGTTTTAATAAAGCGCGTACGAAAGTGGATTATACTTTAGCGTATTCTGCTGCGCGCCGTACCGAGCCTGACTGGAAGCGTGTGCGTTATACAAAAGCATTCAGTGCTCCGGAATCTGATCCTTATAATTTGTATCTGCCCTTTAGTGCTCAACCCTTCTTCTTGGGTCGACTTTATATTGACATGAAAGAAGATATTTATGCAGCCACCGCCAACGTAGAGCAAAAAATTACGTTGGGTGCAGATACCACAGCGAAAAAAGCGGGTTACACGTTTACATTGAAATCAGGTGTGTATGTTGAATCCAAAGAGCGTAGTTTCAACGTGCGAAACTTAGGGTATAAAGCCGGATCATTCCAGACGTATACCAATCAGGAACTTTTAACTACACCTATAGGTCAGTTATTTGCTCCTGAAAATATCAATAACGTTGATGGTCTTGCCATTGACGAAGACACCAAGAAAGCCGACCAGTATTATTCCTCCATTGATCTTCAAGCAGCTTATTTGATGGCTGTGATGCCGTTCGGCAACTTCGTGGGGAAGACCGATGGGGAAGAACACGAGCGTGTGCGTGTAAGTGGTGGTGTGCGTTTAGAGCGAAGCATTCAAAAGCTGAATAGTAATACCATCCCGGGCGATACAGTTATGGTGAACAACGATATTACTCGTGTGTTGCCTTCGATCAATGTTGCATATAATTTGACTGATCGTATGTTGGTGCGCATGGCTTATGGTAAAACGTTAAATCGTCCGGAGTTCCGTGAGATTGCGCCGCTTTACTTCTATGACTTTATTTTTAATAGTATTAATACCGGTAACGATTCTTTGCGCACGGCATCAGTAGATAATTTCGATTTGCGTTGGGAATTTTATCCGCGCCCCGGAGAAAACATTACGGTTGGTGCATTTTATAAGCGCTTTGTTGATCCTATCGAAATGTACTTCGTGCCGGGTGTTGGATCCGGAGGTACGCGAAGCTTTACTTGGGGCAATGCTCCACTGGCAAACAACTATGGTGTTGAAGTGGAAATTCGTAAGAAGTTGGACAGTTTAAATGTGCCGGTAATTCGCAATATGTCTGTTGTGGCAAATGCGGCTTTCATTAAAAGTGCCATTGAATTAACGGACGACAGTATCGGTAATCGCAACAATCAACGTCCGATGATGGGACAATCTCCATGGATTGTCAATGCAGGTTTGTTTTATCAGAATGACAGCATCGGTTTACAAGTGAATGCAATGTACAACGTTATTGGTCCTCGAGTGGTTATTGTTGGTATTCCCGGGATTCCGGAAGTGTATGAAATGCCTCGCCATCAGGTGGATCTGGCTATTGTTAAAACATTTGGCAAGCAAAAGAATATTGATGTGCGCTTAAACATTACCGATTTATTAAATCAGAATTTTGTGCTGTTGCAGGATGCGAACGGAGATGGCACCTTAGATCGTAATAATGATCAACAAATGCAGTTTTTCCAACGAGGCACGTATTACACGATCGGATTCACGGTTCGCTTATTGGAACCGAAGACGAATTAATCGCAATGTTTTCTTAATGTTAAGGCCGTGAGTGATCACGGTCTTTTTTGTTTACAAACCACACCCGATTGGTAACGTTATTATAAACTCGGTTTCATGTTGGCGTGATACTGCGCAGGTAGTTTTGCTACCGTTAATTACACAAAACACAAAAGACAATGAAAAAGATTTTACTAGCATTAGGAGTGATGCTGACTTCTCTGGCGCTAAACGCACAGATTATCAAGTCAGGAAACATTACCGCCAATGAAACCTGGACCAGCAACAACATTTATTTGTTGAATGGTTGGGTGTATGTTAAGGCAGGTGTGACTTTAACTATTCAGCCGGGAACAATCATCAAAGGTGATTTCGTTTCTAAAGGAACTTTAATTATTGAGCGTGATGCGAAAATTATCGCTGATGGTACCGTTGATATGCCAATCGTATTCACTTCACAAAAGGCCGTTGGTCAGCGTAGTTATGGTGACTGGGGCGGTGTAATTATTTGCGGACGTGCTTCTGTTAATTTGCCTGCAAACGCTTCTGCAGGAACAGCTGCAGGTGAAGGTGTTATTGAAGGTGGTGTGGGTTCTATCTACGGAGGTGGAGCTACGCCAAACGATAATGACTCTTCGGGTGTAATGCGTTATGTGCGCATCGAGTATCCGGGTGTGGCGTTTCAGCCAAACTCCGAGATCAATGGTTTAACTATGGGCGGCGTTGGTCGCAAAACAGTTTTGGAACACATTCAGGTTTCCTACTGCGGTGACGACTCTTTCGAGTGGTTCGGTGGTACTGTTAACGCGAAGTATTTAATTGCTTACCGCGGGTGGGATGATGATTTCGATACCGATAACGGTTACAACGGCAAAATTCAGTTTGGTTTTGTAGTACGTGATCCTGCTATTGCCGATCAGTCCGGTTCTAACGGATTCGAGTCTGATAACGACGCAACAGGAACTACCAACACACCAATAACTGCTCCTATTTTCTCTAACATTACCATCGCCGGACCTTTGGCGTTCAATTCAACAATTGCTTCTAACTACAGAAGAGCGTTGCACTTGCGTCGTAATACACGCACCAGCACATTTAACTCTGTGTTCATGGGTTATCCGACAGGTTTGTTGATTGAATCTTCTTCTACACAGGGCAATGCTACTAACGGTGATTTGCGTTTCCGTTCTACTGCGATTGTTCAGATGAATGACACATTGGCTGCTACTACTGCTGCTAATCCGAACAATACTAACGGTGCATTCAATATCGGTAATCCAACAGCACAATCAGGTTGGTTCTATTCACCCGGCTTCAACAATGAAGTAATTAACACTATCGCATCATGTGGTTTTGCTAACGTGAATTTGGGTAACCCTGACTTCACTTTGACTGCAGGTTCTCCATTATTAACCGGCGGAAGCTTCAGCGATGCATTCTTAAATGATCCATTCTTCACACCAACAACTTATCGTGGTGCTTTCGGCGGTGCTTCTACCGATTGGACAACTTGCTGGGCAGAGTGGGATCCACAAAACCAGGTGTACAATGCTGCAATTAACAATGCGTTCACTGTAACTGCAACTGCAAGTGGTGCAACTACTTTCTGTCAGGGTGGCTCTGTAACTTTGGATGCAGGCGCGGTAGCAGGTGCTTCTTACTTGTGGAGCAACGGTGCAACTACACAAACAATTAACGTAACTACTGCAGGTACTTACAACTGTACAGTTACAAAAGCAAACGGTTGTCAGGCAGTTACTAACTCAATCGTGGTTACGGTTAACGCACTTCCTGCTTCACCTAACATCACCGCAACCGGATCAACTACTTTCTGTAATGGTGGTAACGTTACTTTGACTTCAGGCTTCACAACCAACAACGCTTGGAGCACAGGAGCAACAACTCAGGCGATCACGGTTTCTTCAACAGGTAACTACATCGTTACACATACAGATGCAAACGGTTGTCAGAATAGCGATACAGTTGCGGTAACAGTTAACGCTAACCCTCCTGCGCCAACAGTAACTGCAAGCGGTTCTACTTCTTTCTGCACAGGCGATTCAGTTACATTAACTTCAAGCCAATCAATGGGTAACGTATGGAGCAACACTGCAACAACACAATCAATTGTTGTTACAACTTCAGGCACCTACTCTGTAACTTATACTGATATCAACGGATGCTCTGCGCAATCGAATCCTGTAAACGTGTCTGTGTCAAACTCTCCTGCACCTACTGTATCGGTTACCGGTGGTACATCAATCTGCCCGGGTGAGTCAACAACGTTATCATCATCTACGGGTGATACCTACCAGTGGTATTTGAATAGCAATCCGATTAACGGCGCAACTTCACAGACTTTGGTTGTGAATCAGGCGGGAACATACAGTGTTGATGTTACTAATGCGGATGCATGTAACGGTGTTGGTATGTCTCAGACTGTTACGATCACGTTAAATCCTGCTCCAACAGCCGGTTTCACTTACAACGTTCCTACAGTTAACGTATATCAGTTCACCAATGCTTCTACAGGCGGAACTTTATACAGTTGGGATTTCGGTGATCAGTCACAGTCAACTGCACAGAACCCATCACACGTATACACTACAAGCGGAACTTACACTGTAACATTGATTGTAACTAACGCTTCAGGATGTACAGATACATTAACTCAAGTGTTGAACGTTGGTGTTGGTGTTGAAGAAGCAACTGCATTGAACAACATTACTTTGTTCCCGAACCCTGCTAACGATAACATCAGCGTAGTGATGAATTTGAATGCATCTGCTGACGTGGTGATCACAGCTTTCGATATGAACGGTAAGTTGATGATCGACGAGAACTACAACATGGGTGCAGGTGCAACTACATTGAACTATGATGTTACTACCTGGAGCAACGGTGTGTACTTTGTACGAATCGTAACCGGAAAGACATCCAACACACTTCGTGTAATTATTGCTCACTAAGAGCGCATTGACCCCAAAATACAAGTAAGAAAAGGGCGGCAACCGAAAGGTGCCGCCCTTTTGGATGTACTACAAGTTCGTGTTATTGCTTCTTCACATATTTGGTTAAGATGATAATTGTTTGTTCGTTGATTTTACCTT
>CALJIF010000100.1 GCA_937974275.1 uncultured Flavobacteriales bacterium | reverse complement strand
AATTTTTTTGAGTAATTCTGATTTATTTTCATTAATTCGATTGCTTTTTCTTTTGCACGAAGTAATAGTCGATCGCGGGAATACACGACTTCATCCACGCCTTCGCGCAGATATCCTAAATCAAACGCTTCGTAAGCAGAAGTAGAAACCTGTGCCTGTCCAATCGTTAGAAAGCGCTTTCTGAATGCGTTTAATTCTACATCGCCTTCTGTCAGTTCGTCCGACAATCGTAATGCAAATTCTTTAGTGCCGCCACCGCCCGGAATTACACCTACTCCGAATTCAACCAGACCCATATAGGTTTCAGCATGAGCAACAACCGCATCCGCATGCAAACAAATTTCCGTGCCACCACCCAGCGTCAAATTATGCGGAGCAACAACAACCGGAATAGAAGAATATCGAATACGTGAAGTCGCCTGCTGGAATGCGCGAACTGCGAAATCCAATTCATCCCACTCCTGCTCTACGGCAAACATAAACACCATGCCCAGATTTGCTCCTGCAGAAAAATTAGCACCTTCATTAGAAATCACCAATCCTCTGAATTCCTTCTCTGCTTTATCAATTGCGGTATTAATACCTTGCAACACTTCGCCTCCAATGGTATTCATCTTCGTGTGAAACTCCAGATTCAACACTCCATCACCAATATCGGTTAAGGTTGTTCCTGAATTTTTCCACACCGTTTTAGTTTCCCGAATATTCTTTAAAAGAATAAATTGCTCAGTTCCCGGAACTAAAACATAATCGCGCTTATTACTATCATAATAATACAATCCTTGCGCTGAACGTTTGTAAAACGAAGTGATTCCTTGCTTCAGCATATCCTCTACCCACGATGCAAGTTGAAGTCCGGTAGTTTTTATTAACTCAACTCCTTTATGAACACCTACCGCGTCCCACATTTCGAATGGACCTAGTTCCCAACCGAATCCGGCGTTCA
Organism: uncultured Flavobacteriales bacterium; assembly: GCA_937974275.1. Classification (GTDB taxonomy): domain Bacteria; phylum Bacteroidota; class Bacteroidia; order Palsa-965; family Palsa-965. The sequence continues at coordinate 5,272 of CALJIF010000100.1, read as the reverse complement.
TGGCCTGATCAATCTTATACAACTCATCGCTGATTTCCGGAATTCGATTCGCACAGTACGCAAACAAACCTGCAAACGACTGTCGATAAAATTCTCCGGCCTTATCCGTTCCTTCCACCAACACCTTCATGCGCGCAGGAACAGCGTCAATTACTTTGGTTTGTTCCAACGTTGCAAACTTCACTTTTTGTTGAGGACGATACTCCAAGGTATTCAGGTCCAAAGCCAGAATTTCGGACTTGCCTTCAGCGTTCTTCACCTTTTTATAAAACCCTTGTCCCGACTTATCACCAAGCCATTTGTTTGCATTCATCGTGGCCACATATTCAGGCAACTGAAATAAATCGTGTGCTTCATCTTGAGGACAAGCCTGATACAAACCATTCGCTACATGCACCAAAGTGTCAAGTCCCACAACATCACATGTTCTGAATGTTGCGGACTTCGGACGACCGAGAACGGGGCCTGTTAATTTATCGACTTCTTCAACGGTAAGCCCCATGGACTTCACCTGATGAAACAAGGACATGATGCCGTACACACCGATACGATTAGCGATAAATGCCGGCGTGTCTTTACACAACACCGTTGTTTTTCCGAGATGCAATTCTCCGAAGTGTAGCAGAAAATCAATCACAGCAGGATCTGTATGCGGAGTAGGAATAATTTCCAGCAACCGCAGATATCGTGGAGGATTGAAAAAGTGCGTACCGCAGAAATGCTTGATGAAATCATCGGATCGTCCTTGCGTTAATAAATGCATGGGAATTCCCGAAGTATTGGAAGTAATGAGCGCTCCCGGTTTACGGAACCTTTCTACCTGCTCAAAAATTTGTTGTTTGATATCCAGACGCTCCACCACAACTTCAATAATCCAGTCGCAAGTAGCGATGTCTTTCATATTGTCTGTAAAATTGCCGGTAGTAATGCGCTGTGCAAACGACTTCCGATAAATCGGAGAAGGATTCGACTTTAATGCCGCCTGTAGTGCATCATTCACAATACGATTACGAACCGGAGCCGACTCTAATGTGAGCCCCTTTTTCGTTTCGCTTTCCAACAATTCCTTAGGCGCAATATCCAACAACAACACTTCAAATCCGGTGTGTGCGAAATGACAAGCAATACGGGAACCCATGACTCCCGAACCCAATACTGCAATACGCTTTACGATTCTTTTCATGACTCAATTTTTATGGCTTTGCGTTCTTCCGCAATCGCATTAATTTCCGCAATAACTTCATTAAATACCTGCAGCTTTTTAGAAGAAAGCCGTTTCGATATCGCCTCGTTAAAATCCTTTACAGCCTTCCGCGAAATATCACGTTTCAATTTTCCTTTTGGAGTTAACGCAATCAACACTTTACGACCATCACTTTTGTCCTTCTTGCGCTTAATCCAACCCTGCTCTTCCATAAAATTCAACGTGCGCACCAAACTTGTAGCTTCCATGCCAATTGCAGGACCTATGCTTGTAGAAGGCACACCTTCAGGCGTATTTATTTGTAATAGAATAAAACCAACAGTAGTAGACAGCTGATGATCTTCGCCTTCGGCATTATACATGCGGGAAATCGCATGCCACGACTGCTTAATTCTTGCACAATACGTTTCTTTCTTATCCGACATCATATCGGAAAGTTAGAAACTTTTATTATGCAAGCATAATATTTAAGAAAATTTAATAGAAATTATTCTCCCGCGTACATTTTCTCGATATCCCCGGCGTGCTCATTCAGAATAAATTTGCGCTTCAAACTCAGCTTTGGTGTTAAATGACCACCTTCAATCGAGAACAAGGTTGGACGCACGATAATCTGTTTAATACGTTCGTATTGCGCCAAGTCTTTATTGACAGTATCGACCTCTTCCATGATGCGCTCAATCACCTTCGGATGCTTTACCAACTCTGCATCTGTTGACGGCACAGCAATTTCATGACGCTTCGCCCATTCGCGCACAAAGGCAAACGATGGCACCACAATAGCTCCCGGAAATTTTTGGTTTTCACCCACCACCATCGATTGTTCGATAAAGCGCGAACTGTTCAATGCGTTTTCGATCACTTGAGGAGCAATGTACTTCCCGCCTGATGTTTTGAAAATTTCTTTTTTACGATCGGTAATTTTCAAATACTTACCCTCTTCCATATGGCCGATATCGCCGGTATGGAACCAACCTTCTTTATCAATCACTTCATCGGTGGCATCCTGACGCTTGTAATATCCCAACATCAAACTTGGTCCCTTCATCAAAATCTCACCATCCTCAGCAATTTTCACCTGCACATTACTAATAACAGGACCAACGGTACCGAACCGTGTATGTCCGGGAGTAAGCGTATTTACAGCGATCACCGGAGATGTCTCTGTTAACCCGTAACCTTCCAAAACAGGAATATCTGCAGCCCAGAAAATACGTGCCAGACGAGGATTTAATGCTGCTCCACCCGAAACCATTGCACGCACATTACCACCCAATGCCTCCTGCCATTTGCTGAAGATCAGTTTACGAGCAATTTTTAATTGAAAATTATACCAACCGCTTCTATGCTCCGGTCTGATATCGAAACGCTCGCCAAGACCCAACGCCCAGAAAAATAATGCCTTCTTAATTGGACTTAATTCGGAAGCTTTGGTAATAATCTTATCATACACTTTCTCCAACAATCGCGGCACACACGAAAACATGTGCGGCTTAACTTCTTTAATATTCTCACCGATTTTCTCCAAACTCTCCGCATAATAAATGGAGCTTCCTTTCATCACATACAAATACGTTAACATGCGTTCGTAAATGTGATTCAACGGCAGAAAACTTAATACGATGCTATTGCCATCAATCGGCGGTAAATCTTTTAACGCGGTGAAATTGCTTACCAAATTTTCATGCGACAACATCACTCCTTTGGGTGTACCTGTTGTTCCACTGGTGTATAATAAGGTAACCAGATCGTTTGCTTTCGTTTCACGCTTTACGGCTGCTATGCGCTCCTCTGCTCTATTACCAATACCGCGTTCCACCAGACTCATCCAATGATCCACTCCGGTAACGGGTTCAATAGAATAAAGATGCACTTGCTGTTTTGCTCCTTTTTGTACCGCACTCGCTTTATCGGCAAGGTCGGGCGAAGAATAAATAAGCACACGCGCTTCACAATCGTTAATGATAAATTGCAAATCGTTTTCGCTGATGTTCGGATAAACAGGAACGAGAATGATACCACTTAACTGACAAGCGAAATCGATAATATTCCACTCCGGACGATTATTACTCATCAGCATAACTCGTTCACCGCGCTCAACGCCAAGACTTGCCAAACCCGAAGCTAAATCAACCATGAGTTGTTCGCATTTCGCAAACGACCAGGTTTCCCAATTGCCTGCAACCTTACCGGCATACATGACCTCTTTATTGGGAAATTCTTTTTTGTAAAAATCAAGCAGATCAAAAATGCGTTTTACACTCATGGCAATTGTTTGTTGGGTTATACGTGTAAATATCGTGAAAGTTATTCCGGAACCGCTACCTCGAAGCCAATAAATAAGCGCGGTAATTCAGGATAATTTTGGACAGGTTGTGAACTATCTTTCACCAAATCGGAATAGCGATAACGCGCCCAGATGGCAATGCCTTCAGAACCATACCGCGCATAAAAGCCATAATTCAAATCATTTAAATAATTCGGCTGACTCCATCGTGTTTTGGAACGAATCATTTTTCCTCGCGGATCATTAGCGTAAGCGAATTGATCCACATAAACATTCGCCGACCAGAATGACCAAGAGGCATACGCACCAATGTCAAAATAATTTCCGCTGACATTACCCTTATTCGAATACACAAAACGATGACCCAACAAAAGACTGAGCGAGTTGGTGCTGATACGTTCCCGTTTGTGCGCAACGGCATCAATGGGTAAACGTTTCACCTGTTTCTGGTTGATGACATAACGATCATTGATGTAATACAATTCACTCAACAATGCCTGATGCCTCCACAATTTCCATTTAAACCGGAACCCATAATGAAACTGCGTGCTCCACCAATTCACCTTAGCACCTTGCTCTGCACGCGATGCAACCAGTCCATATCCCATGATGGTTTGAAAATAAAACTGACGATTAGGGCCAATATTAATCTTTCGGGCAACCGTGTCCACGTCGCGCTCTACAATCACCTGACTAAATGCATCAGTTGTTGTACCGGAAAGCAAAATGATCATGATCCTACAAATCCAATTCCGCATAATAACTTCCCATTCGTACAATCATTTTACAATACAGCCATTCTTCCCGCATGCGCACACGCACCTCGCCGCATGCCGTTACACGATGCACAGCATAATACACTACTTTATCTCCGGATTTCACTGCGACAAAAAGATAATCGGAATTTTTACGTTCATCACTAAAACGTGCCGTAAACGTAACGGCCTCAGCAAGTTTTTCAATCTGCAATTGATCCTTACCAACGTTAACACTATCGCGTTTAATGGCATATCCGGCATCCTGTAATAACGAATCGGTTTGCGGTACACCGTAACCGTGCAGATAATCGTAATACGGATATAATGAAGCACGTCGCTGCAACATCCGATAAACAGCCATCGCTCCGGAATCGGGATAGATCTGCATCACACATGCTGCAAGACCGGTCACAAATGGTGCAGCGAAAGATGTTCCTTCTTCCCAACCATACGTGCAAGTTCCTTTCAAATTACATTGCGCCACAAAAGCAGTTCCGGGCGCGCAGATGTCGGGCTTTCTTCTGAAATCGGCCGTTGGACCATAAGAAGAATAGGCAGCACCATATTTCCCCGATTCATCCAATGCCGTTACACATAGCGCACTGTCCGCATCTCCGGGAGGTAAGATATTCCATTCTTCATCGTACTCACCGTTGTTTCCCGCGGCAGCGATTACTAAAATTCCCTTGCGCGCTGCAATGTTAGCAGCTCTCGAAATTAGTGCCGTTTTTCCGTCCATTTGCTCCGCGAAATACGATCGTTCGTTCGGACCACCGGACATATTGATAATGTTAGCACCCAAACTATCCGCCCATTCCAACGCACGAACAAAATTTTGTTCCGATTTGAATTGATTTCCGCCTTCACGTGCAATACGCGCAAGCAGCACCGAGGCATCAGGAGCATAACCTAAATTCACGCCTTCTACTTTTCCGACAATGCAAGACAACACTGCTGTTCCGTGCGACGATGCTTTATGATCAACATTCGTTTGATTCAATACAAAATCATACGTTGCTTTAA
>CALJIF010000099.1 GCA_937974275.1 uncultured Flavobacteriales bacterium | reverse complement strand
CGGTAATTAATATTGGTGTCTTTATCCACTGTCACACCGATATCCCCTAAGCGCGTTAACGCTTTCAATTCATCCGGGGGTACCTTGCCTGTGAAGTGAATACGATCCGAAAGTTTTAATTCTGCCACCATCTGCTTCAATTTCGGGAGAACGTCACCACTGCCAATAATCATCAACACGGCGCCTTGAACAAACTGCATCGCTTGCACTAACTCTTCAGAACCCCGATCAATATTAATTCCGGCACCTTGCAACACAATGATTTTCTTATCCAACGGCCAACCTACGTCTTCCCGAGTTCTCTGAATAACGGTGGAAGGTTTATCAGGAATGTTGCGCACTACAACCGGTTGCACACCATACTTTTCACCATACCAATTCGCGATGGAATCATTTACAGTGATCATGTGCTTGATGTGCGGCAGCAATTTTTGCTCTAACCGCTGCCATATTCGCTGCTTAAAGCGACGATGAATTAATTCGGGGACTTCCGTAAATATTTCATGTGCATCGTACACCAGCGGGATAGATCGTTTACGTGCAACAGTATAATTCGGCCATAACGTGTCCAGATCGTTCGACACTAAAATATCTGCAGGATTTTCGTTTAAGAAATTCCACAACTGCCATTGAAACTCCAGATAGAACAAGGGACCGCGCTCACGACGCAATTTCATACGCACGGTTCGATACGGGCGCTCCGGCATCGGTAAACTATCGGATTTTACACGACCTACCAACGTTACTTCAACACCGCGTTCGTGCAAATACATGCAGGTTTTATGAACCCGCTGGTCGGTAACCAGATCATTAATAACAGAAACTATAGCTTTTTGCACAGTACGGTGTTGAAGTCCCGAAATTAGGAAAAAGGAATCAGGTTAAATTTAGGATTACATTTATCCCATGCTTTTGAAAGAAAATGTTTCGCTGCGCACGTACAACACCTTCGGGATTGATGTAACCGGAAGATATTTCGGAGAATTCAGCAACGAAGCGACATTTGACGAATTTGCACAATTCAGCAAACAATGCGGATTACCGTTGCTGATTTTGGGAGGCGGAAGTAATATCTTGTTTACTCAGAACGCGGATGCCGTTGTCATCAGAAATTTAATACCCGGTATTGCAGTGATTGACGAAACACCCGATCATGTTTGGGTGAAAGTTGGATCCGGCGTTGTGTGGCACGATTTCGTACGACATTGTATTGCGCATAATTGGGGCGGCGTAGAGAATTTATCATTGATTCCGGGAAGTGTAGGCGCAGGACCGATGCAGAACATTGGTGCATACGGTGTAGAGTTGAAAGATGTTTTTCATTCACTTGACGCATGGCATATTAACGACCGTGCAATCGTTTCTTTTGATTCGGCAGCATGTGAATTCGGATATCGGGAAAGCACGTTTAAACGGAAAAATAAAAATCAGTTTATGATAACCGCGGTTACATTTAAGCTGAGCAAGAATCCCGTTCTAAACACATCTTACGGCGCAATTGAAAAAGAATTACAAAAAGCAGGAATTGTTAATCCAACAATATTGGACATCAGTGATGCTGTTATTCGTATCAGACGCAGCAAACTTCCGGATCCCGCACAGATTGGCAACGCCGGCAGTTTCTTCAAAAATCCGGTGATAGACGAATCACAATTCAAAACACTGCAGCAACAGTATTCTGACATTGTGGGATATCCTTCCGGGGCTTCCGTAAAAGTTGCCGCGGGCTGGTTAATTGAAAAAGCAGGTTGGAAAGGACATTCACGCGGAACGCACGGAGTGCATGCATTACAAGCTTTGGTATTGGTGAATTATGGCGGAGCAACCGGCCACGAAGTGCATCAGTTAAGCAGCGATATTATTCAGTCTGTCCAGGAAAAATTCGGAATCACTTTAGAACGCGAAGTGAACATCTATTGAATTTGAGCCCCAAGCTTTTTACACTCTTCCCAAAAAGTGGGATATGATTTACGTACCACTTCATGATTGGTGATTATCGTTGGTCGTAAACACCCTAATGGCGCAAATGACATGGCCATGCGATGATCATCGTACGTTTCGAAACTTAATTGCTCAGGCAACGATTTAAACGCAACCAATTCCAGAATACCGGGTGCGCTTTCTTTACAAGTAACTCCCATTTTGCTCAATTCTGTAATCAAGGCGTGTATACGATCAGTTTCCTTAACGCGCAATGTATTTAGTCCACGCATGAGTAATGGTATTTGCAAAGCTGCTGCTGTTACCGCTACTGTCTGCACGATATCCGGACAATCTTCAAAATCGAATGCAAACGCTTTTGGGCGATAATGATTTTTTGTAATACGCACCCCGCCCGCTTCGTATTTCGTACTTACACCCAGGAACGGATAAATGAGCGCAGTAACTGCATCCGCTTGTAAGCTGTTTTCTTTTAATCCTTCCAAAAATAAATCCGCTTCATCTGCGAGTGCTGCCACTCCATACCAATACGAAGCAGCACTCCAGTCAGCTTCTGCCACACAGCCAGACCCTGTATCTTCAACTGCATACAACTGCGGACTTACTGAAAGTCGTTGCCCTTCCCAAATTGCATACACGCCGTAACGTTCCATAATTCGCAACGTCATATTAATGTAAGGTCGTGAAACAACAGGACCGGAGAAGCTGATCACTAAACCGTTATGCAACGTTGGAGCTATCATTAATAGTGCGGAAATAAACTGACTACTCACGCTACCGTCTACCGTGATTTCACCGCCTTGCAATTTCTTACCCTTAATTTTAAGTGGAGGAAACCCGTCCACATCAACAAACTCGATATCCGCTCCTAATTCACGCAACGCCTTGACCAAAATTGCGATTGGGCGCTTTTGCATGCGCGCAGATCCTGTCAAGACACGCTCTCCGGGTGTTACTGCAAACAAGGCAGTAAGAAAGCGCATACTTGTACCTGCAGGACCGATGTCATACGTGTAATTTGCTTCATGAAGATGAGCTAATGCATTGGCAAGTGATTGTGTATCCTCTGCATCCGACAAACGAGTGGCCGTTGTGTGCTTACCCATCAAAGCTTCTATGATCAACATACGATTGCATTCGCTCTTGGATAGCGGCAATTGAATTGTTCCGGAAACCTTTTTAGGAAAGCTGATCTGAACATTCATGTTACTTCACTTTTAAGGTTCTGTAGAAACTAATTGCCGCAAGTACGTCTTCCGGCGTCATGGCTTTATTATAAACGGCCTCACCAATCTTTGTAATCAATGTAAAACGGAAAGCGCCCTTTTCATTCTTCTTGTCACCGCGCATCAATTCGACGATACGATCTTCGCACCCTGATGGCAATTCTAACACACCATACAACGCAATGAGTTGGGTTACAATTTCATTAAACTGACGTGCACCAAGCAACCCTTTTTCTACAGACAACCACGCTTCGCAAATCATTCCTACAATAACAGCTTCCCCGTGTAACAACGAGCGCTGCGGATCTTCCAGATAATAAGACTCCAATGCATGTCCGACGGTATGTCCAAAATTCAGAACTTTCCGAATTCCGGATTCTAAAGGATCCTCGCGAACAATTTTTAGTTTGATCTCAAGCGAGCGGAAAATAACCGCTTCCCAGTTTTTAGGATCTGCAATATTCAGATTAGATAACGTAGTCCAATACTCCTCGTCCGCAATTAACGCGTGTTTTAAACACTCTGCATACCCCGATAACAGCTGACGTCCGGGCAATGTTCGAAGAAAATCAGGAACGATAAAAACAGAATCCGGCTGAGAAAAAGTGCCGATTTCATTTTTCAAAACACCCAAATCAACACCGGTCTTACCCCCGATAGAAGCATCTACTTGTGCCAATAACGTTGTTGGGACATTGATATAAGTCATTCCGCGTTTAAAAGTTGAAGCGACAAATGCACCAAGATCTGTAATTACTCCACCGCCAACATTAAGCAATAATGACTTTCGATCTGCCCCTAGTTCGCCCAATACGCGCCACAATTCGATGCACGTTTCGATGGTCTTTTGACTTTCGCCTGATTCAATTTCAATGATTTCAGCTTCAGTGAGCGCATCAATATCCGACAATAATGAAGGCAAACAATGTTGTGCAGAGTTCTCATCTACGAGAATAAAAATGCTTGAAGGTTTCAGTTGGCCGATGCGCAATGCCAAAGACTCGAAAGCATACCCTCCGCAATAAATGCGGTGTGATCCGGTGTCGAGTAAATCCGGTAGTGCCTTCATAGGTGCTGAAAGTTACAAAAGAACTAGTCGATATGTATAGCTTAAAAGTGAATTCCTGAACATAAAATCCGATAACTTTGTTCCACTCAACACATCTATGGTTTCTTTTGACAATACAGCAGTAGCGTTTTCCGGTAAAACGGACAGTGATTTACGCAGATCCTATTGGTTATTTAAAATGATCGGTAGCCCAACATTTGTAAGTCTCGGAAAAGGCTTAACGGAGTTCGCACTCAAAACGCACTTACCCATTAAGGGCATCATTAAAGCCACCATCTTCAAACAATTTGTAGGCGGCGAAACCATTGAAGAGTGTGCAAAGACGATCACCGAATTGGGAAAGTTTCGCATTGGAACCATATTGGATTATTCCGTTGAGGGCAAGGAGTCGGAAAACGATTTTGACCATTGTGTAGCGGAAACCATTGCTACAGTTGAACGCGCCAAGACAGATAAGAACATTCCTTTTTGTGTGTTTAAAGTAACCGGCCTGGCACGTTTTGCATTGCTTGAAAAAGTTAGCACCGGCGCAGCATTAACACAAGACGAAACGCAAGAATATCAGCGGGTACAGGAACGTGTGGACAAGATTTGCCGCACCGCTCACAGTTACGGGCAGCCTATTTTTATTGATGCGGAAGAAAGTTGGATTCAACCGGCCATAGATGAATTAGCAGACGTGATGATGCAACGCTACAACAAGGAAAAATGTCTTGTGTATAATACATTCCAGCTGTATCGTCACGATCGTTTGAATTTTCTGAAAGCCTCATTTGACAAGGCCATTAAAGGGAATTATTATTTGGGTGCGAAACTGGTGCGTGGTGCGTATATGGAGAAAGAGCGGGATCGTGCTGCACAACTTGGATATCCATCGCCGATAAATCCAAACAAAGAAGCTACCGACAAACTTTACGATGAAACTTTGCGATTTTGCCTGCAACACATTGACAAGATTGCTATTTGCGCCGGAACACATAATGAAAGCAGTTCCAAATTATTAGTTGAGTTGATGCAGGAGTACAACGTACAACCATCGCACGCGCATATTTATTTCTCACAGTTATTCGGCATGAGTGATCACATCAGTTTTAACTTATCCAATGCCGGGTACAACGTTGTAAAATATGTTCCATACGGGCCGGTGCGCGAAGTACTTCCATACTTGATTCGTCGCGCGCAAGAGAACACATCCGTAAAAGGACAAACGGGACGAGAGTTGAGTCTTATTATTAAAGAGAAGCAACGACGCAAACAGAAATAAAAAAAGGCGATTCTAAATGAATCGCCTTTTTGTTTGAGTCGTTATATTTTACAAAATCTCCAACTTCTTCACGGTAATTGAGTTTCCGTTTTTCACGCGCATGAAGTACACCCCTTTCGGTAAAAGTGCTCCATTCCATTCGTAACGATTTAATCCTGCATTCGTCACCACACGATCACTCATTACTACCTGACCTAAAGCGTTCATCAACTCTAATGTTGCCTGTTGATCACTTGAAGAAGAATTGATTTCTACAGTAAATGCACCTTCTGAAGGATTCGGATAAATAGAAACAGAATTATCAGAAGACATCGCATCAATTCCGGAACACACATCCACAAAAACAGTTTGCGAAGTGGTATCGCTACAATTATTCTGATCCGTATATGAGTATGTAATCGTGTGTACTCCGGGACCTGCGATTGCCGGATCGAACACGCCGTTCGCAACACCCGGGCCGGAATATGTTCCACCTGCAGGGCTACCACCGGATAAGTTGATAGATGTTGTTGTTGTACACAAGGTATCGTATGAACTTACATCCAACGTTACATTGCTGAGTCCAATTGTTGCTACAACCGGTGTTCGAGGTGCAGTACAAGGCTGCGGAATAATTTGCCAGTTGTACAAATAGTAATAGAAGCCTGAACCTGCAGAAGAGCCTGTAATGCTTACGAGGTTACTCAATGTGTACGGATAATTCACACCACCGTTATGACGATAGAGATTCATTTGTGTTCCTCCAATTCTGTACGAACCCGGGGTCAAAGGAATATTAAGTGTAATGGTTTGAACTCCGGTAGCAGGAACGTTGACCTGATGTGTGCTGATCTGATTACCTGCATTATCCCACAAAACAAATGTCTTGTTCCCTGAAGAACCTGCATTTACCACCGCAGTTCCTAATGTACAAGGCTGCAACACGGTGAATTCAAGATATTGAGTTGATGTATTATTGTGCTGCCCGCCTGTTCCGAATGTAGTATTAGCAGGGCCAACATTACCCGGTGTTTGCGGCACCTGATTCTCCACATAATAAGTAGTTGTGTTATTCAACACCGGCGTTGTATATGTACTTCCGGTTGCAAGTGCCGTTCCTCCTGTTGGTTGAGCAAACCATGATAAGTTTCCGCTACCGGTTGCAGACAATGTCATGCTGGCAGGTGTACAACTTGAAGCTCCTGTTCCCGTTGCTGCCGGTGGTGTGTTGATCGTGATGAATGAAGATTGTAAAACAGTATCAGTACCACAAGCGCTGCTTCCGATTAACTGAACGTTGTACGTCCCGGGAGTATTATAAACATGCGTTGGGTTATAGTTGGTTGATGTAGAATTATCACCAAAGTCCCAAACTGCTGTATTGGTATTTGTACTGTTATTAGTGAATGTTACTGTTGCCGGAACAGAACAAGATGACGTGAGATTAGCAGTAAATGCCGCAGTAACGGTAGGATTGTAAGGACCACCAACACCACAAGCGTACCACGCATTGGTAGTTGCTTCAACTTCCGGAGTACATGCACCGAACAAATCTTGTGCAGATTGTATCGCGTATGTGCGTGCGTCAGCGTATTGCGAAGAACTTGTTAAGTACACAGTAAGATTTCTAAAAGCGATATCAGCAGCCGGCATGTAACCGATTCCCGTAACACTAAATGCGTTGTTCAAATCGTTGGTACCGGAACCTCCGACACTTAGTAAGTAGTACCAATAGTTCTGAACTCCGCTATTGGTATGTACACCGCCATTATCATTCGTTCCTACATACCAATTCGTTCCGGTATAACAATCCGGGTCGCCGAATTGATTAGGATTGCTCATACTGCGCAAAGCGGAATTTGCATTAACCGTAATCTCTTCACCCATCAGCCAATCGCCTTGTGCAGGCTTTTTGTACCACTCAATAGCTGCACCAAAAATATCCGAGAACGATTCGTTCAAAGCACCCGGCTCATTCTGGTACACAAGATTTGCCGAAAACTCAGTAACACCGTGAGTAAACTCGTGCGCACAAACGTCAATTGCAGTTAATGGATTAAATCCTCCGGGCTGTCCGCTACCATCACCGTATGTCATTTCTGTTCCGTTCCAGAATGCATTATTGTAATTATTTCCATAGTGCACATATGACACCATCAACATACCGTTGTTGTCGATGCCGTTTCTGCCCATTTCGGTCATATAGAAGTCGTATGTTCCTTCTGCGCCCCAATGTGCATCATTCGCGCAATGATCATCATTCGTTGTTGTAGTAAATGCTGTTGTTGCACTGATAAAATCCACCGCATTTGCAGTGTTGGTTCCGTTGTTCAAATCGAAGGTCTGCACACCCTGTCCACGGCCTGATTCACGCAAACGGTATTGACCATTGAAACTATCAACCGTCATATTTTGTGTTCCGCTGTACATGGTTAAACCTGTACCCGGGGTATCAATAGTGTGAATTCGGTTTTTCGTATTAACAATTGCTCCTGTGTGGGCATCCACAAAAATCCATTGACGTGACATTGGTTCACTTGCATACACATCAAACTTATATGCGAAACGATAGTTCTTTGATTTGTAATCACCGTTTTCACACACGACAACCAATTCTCCCTTCGGATAATATGTTGCATTTGCGTTATTGGTAATTACCTGTAACCATTCATTTTCTCCAAGGACTTCCCACTTGTACTTAACAGCACCAACAAACTCCAATGCTTTATTTAATGCAGCAGCTTCGGTTAAAGCAGGCGCAGTATTTACGGCAATCTGATCAAACCACATACCGTTCATCGTTTCCACGCGTCCATTGCGCTCGTGGATAATGTACTCACCATCTTCTACATTAAATCCTGCATACATTTGACGGTAACGCGTGTGTGTAAATCCGAGTTTATCTTTTTCTTCACGCTTCTGAACCAGACCATCAGCGGTTGACATCTTTAAGGTGTTGCGCAACCCTTCTAAGGCATTTGCTTTAGTCACATTAGCGCCGGGAGCCATCACTACAAATGACGGCACACGTGATTGCTCATTAATTAGAACACGGTTACTTCCCGGAAAAAAACGAGAAGCTTCATTGCCTTTAAATTCTTGCTGCGACATCAAGGATGAAGCGCATACAATTCCGACAACAAAAGTTGTAAGTAGCGATTTTCTCATGTAATTAGAATGGAGAGTGAGGTGTGCGATTAATATTTGATGCTACAATGTACACGTATCAAATAACAAAAGCAAAAATTATTTGCAATCGCAGGATGTTGATCCCTGAGCGAATTGCACCTTTAACAATCGTGCTGTTGAATCCGTCATGCAGGCTTCGAAATAACCGTCCAGTTTTTTACCGGCAGCAGTTAGCGTTAGCAGATATTCTCGACAGGGCTCTTTTTGCGGCTGACTCTTATCAAAGTTCACCTCAGCGGTGAGCAGTCCTTCTCTAAGTTTGGCCTGATCAATTCCGTTACAACTTAATACACACTTTAACGAAGAATCCATTTTAATTTCCGGCACTGCCGTTAAAAATGTTACTACTCTGTTATCGGGTAACCAGCCACCAATATCGCGTTTCCCGTCACGCCAAAAAAACATCCAGGTAATCAGCAAGCCGATTCCGAGCCCGAACGTGTATAAGTACAATCTGCGTTTCCAGGTCATAGTGCAGCTACCAGCAAGTCCAGATCTTTGGACGGTAAATTGAATAACTCGCCCAAATATTTATTCGTCAAAATTCCATTGTACACGTACACCCCATTGCGCACGCCAATATTGTGTCGCAACATATTCGACAAGCCACCTTCCTCTCCCATATTCTTGAGAATTGGAGTAAAAATGGTACTTAACGCATAAGATGCAGTACGTGATACGCGCGAAGCAATATTCGGGACGCAGTAATGAACAACGCCATGCTTGCGGAAGACCGGAGTTGTATGATTAGTAACGCGGGACGTTTCAAAGCAACCGCCCTGATCAATACTCACGTCAACGATAACAGATCCGGCTTTCATTTCCTGCACCATTTCTTCGGTAACAACAAGAGGAGTTCTTCCTCCACTGGCGCGCAAGGCACCGATGGCAACATCTGCAGTCTTCAAATGTTTTGCCAATACACGAGGCTGAATGATGGAAGTGAAAATTCGTGTGCCCATGACGTTTTGCAAACGGCGTAAACGATACACAGAATTATCGAACACTTTCACGGTTGCACCTAATCCCAGTGCGGCGCGTGCAGCATATTCTCCAACAGTTCCTGCACCAATAATAACAACTTCTGTAGGTGCAACACCCGAAATTCCGCCAAGGATAGCTCCTTGTCCGTTATTGGTATTCGATAAATATTCGGCTGCAATCAGTATAGATGTTCCACCCGCAATCTCGCCCATAGCGCGAATTACAGGAAACACTCCATCTTCATCCTTAATCCATTCGTATGCAATTGCTGAAACCTTCTTATCAATCAGTTTTCGCAAAAAGTTTTCAGGTTGAGCGGGAAGTTGCAACGTAGAAAACAACGTTTGTTTCGGCTGCATGAACTCAATTTCAGCTAATGAAGGCGGAGCAACTTTGATAATCGTATCCGCATTCTTGTACACCTCTTCCGCGCTGTATGCAATCTGCGCACCGGCTTCCGAATAATCATGATCCTGAAAATTCGAACTGTTTCCCGAACCCGTTTCTACCAAAACATTATGCCCATGATTAACAAGCAATGCCACATCATCAGGAACTAATGGTATACGATTTTCCTGAAACGTGATTTCTTTCGGAATTCCAATATTGAGACGGCCTTTACGCTTTGCTACCTCAAGCATTTCCTCCTGAGGCATTAAGGCTCCTTTGGTAAGCGACAAAAGAACGTCGCGGGATGTTTTCATAGTTGGGTAGGCTGAGTAAACTCGTTAAAGATACGCGATCTTAGGCGACAGAACAAGCTAACTCAATGTGAATGCCTCGGCTCCAATATGACGGATATCGTCAATTACATTAATAACTACACGAACAGCTTCCCCCGGAATCAAGTCCTCCGCCCGATCCGGCCATTCGATGAAACAATAATTTCCGCTGTACAAGTATTCTTCAATGCCCGTATCAAACACTTCACTCAGCGATTTCATCCGGTATAAATCAAAATGATAAACTGCCCCATTCTGTTCCGTCCGATATTCATTCACAACCGCAAATGTCGGGCTTGAGGTGGCATCGGTCACTTTCAACTCTTTACACAATGCTTTAATGAAGGTGGTTTTTCCCGCACCTAAATCACCTGTAAAAGTAAACACCCGTCTATCGGGAAACTCGCTCAACAAACGTGCAGCAGCAACTTGTAATTCTTTCTTATCGCGAACTTTTAATTGCATGCTATCTTGGTGTTAAAGAGATAAATGGAATAATCATTTCTTCGAGCGAAATACCACCGTGTTGAAACGTATTTCGGTAGTAGCTGACGTAGTGGTTGTAGTTATTCGGATATGCAAAAAACATGTCCTGCTTCGCAAACACGTATGTTGAGCTCACATTGTTTTTTGGCAAAAATGCGTCGGAAGGATTTTTGATTTCAAAAACATCCCGCTTTACGTAGTCAAGGCTTTTACCTTGTTTGTAACGAAGATTAGTGTTTACGTTTCGATCGCCAACAATCTTGCTTGGTTCCGTTACCTTGATGGTCCCGTGATCCGTTGTTATGATTAATCGACATTTACGTTCACCAACTTGCTTAATGATGTCATGCAAAGGAGAATGTTCAAACCAGGACAATGTCAAAGATCGATAAGCCGCATCATCATCTGCCAACTCGCGAATAACTTCCATCTCCGTACGCGCGTGTGAAAGCATATCCACAAAATTGTACACGATTACGTTTAGCTTATTCTGCATCAAATTCGCAACGCCTTCCGCAAGTTTTTTTCCGGAATTATAATTGGTGATTTTGTTGTACGAAAACTTGACATCCTTGCCCATGCGTTTCAAATTTCCTGCAAGAAACTCTTCTTCGTGCAAGTTCTTTCCACCTTCGTCATCATCATTCTTCCACAAATTCGGATAACGCTTTTCCATCTCAGATGGCAGCAACCCGGCGAACAAAGCATTACGTGCATATTGTGTTGCTGTCGGCAAAATAGAATAGAACATCTCTTCTTGTTCCACTCTGAAATACTGACTAATTACAGGCTGTAACACTTTCCACTGATCATAGCGCAGGTTATCGATCAACACAAAAAACACAACTTCCTCTTTATCCAGCAGCGGCGCCAGTTTTTTATTCAATAACATGTGCGACAATACCGGCGGATTCTTATCCTTACCATTCAACCAATCGATATAATGTTGCTCCACAAACTTGCAGAAGGCCACATTAGCTTCCCGCTTTTGCATGGTAAGAATTTCGTGCATGGAGTCGTCTTGTGTCTTCTCCAATTCCAGTTCCCAATAAATTAATTTCTTGTAAATATCTGCCCACTCCGCATGATTCAATCGATCATTTAACGTCATACCGATGGAGCGGAATTCTTGCTGATAACCGCTCGTGGTTTTTTGTGAAACGATACGTCTATTGTCAAGAATCTTTTTTAGTGACAACAGAATTTGATTCGGATTAACGGGCTTAATGAGATAATCAGCGATTTTCGAACCGATAGCATCTTCCATCAAATTCTCTTCTTCGCTCTTTGTAATCATTACAACAGGAACAGCATTGCGCAATTCCTTGATTTTGGTCAACGCCGCCAACCCTGATAAACCGGGCATATTTTCATCCAGAAATACAATATCAAATTCTTCTTTCTCGATAATATCAACAGCCTCATTACCGCTGGTTGCAGTTGTAACGGCGTAACCCTTTTCATTCAGAAACATGATGTGCGGTTTGAGTAAATCAATCTCATCATCCGCCCACAAAATTTTAATTTTATCCATAGTTTGAAGTATCGCGTCAATAACGTGTAACGAAGATACTTATTATCGGGGAGTTCATTTTTATTACAAGACTATAGGGGTGATTAAGTGAAATCCTTGCCTTACTTTTGTGGCTGATGAAAAGCCAGCCTAAGAGAAAAATATTCAACGATCCGGTCTACGGGTTTATAACCGTTCCTTCCGATCTGGTTTTTCAGCTGATTAGTCATCCGTACTTCCAGCGCCTTCGCAGAATACGCCAACTTGGTTTAACCAGCCTTGTTTATCCCGGTGCAAATCATACGCGTTTCCACCACGCCATGGGAGCCATGCACTTAATGCATGAAACGATTGAAGTCATCAGAAGTAAAGGGCATACCATTACCCATGATGAAGCGGAAGGCGCTTTAATTGCAATTCTATTGCACGATATTGGTCACGGACCATTTTCTCATGCACTTGAAACCAGCATTGTGCATCATATTACCCATGAAGATATCTCCGGATTAATCATGGATCGATTGAATAAGGAGTTCAAAGGGCAACTGAGTACCGCCATTTCAATTTTTAGAAATAAATACAAGAAGAAATTCCTGCACCAATTAGTCTCCAGTCAGTTGGATATGGACCGTCTGGACTATTTGCGTCGCGATAGTTTTTTCACGGGTGTTTCTGAAGGAATTGTGAGCAGCGATCGCATTGTAAAAATGCTGAACGTGGTGAACGACGAATTGGTGGTGGAAGACAAAGGAATTTACTCTATAGAGAAATTCATCATTGCCCGAAGATTGATGTACTGGCAGGTGTATTTGCACAAGACAGTATTGAGCGCAGAACATTTGTTAGTGAACATTTTAAAACGAGCAAAAGATCTTGCGGAAGGCGGAGAGGAACTTTTTTGCACACCGGCATTGCGTTTATTTCTGTACAACCGTTTCACGAAGTCCGCATTTATAAAAAGACCGGAGGTGCTTGAAACCTTTGCTGCACTGGACGATTACGATATCATGACATCCATTAAAGTTTGGGCTCAAAGCAGCGACACGATACTATCGACTTTATGTCATTGGATGGTCAACCGCAATTTGTACGCCGTAGAACTTCAACATAAACCTTTCGCAGGTGCATACGTCGATAAGCGCCAAAAAGCAGCCATGAAACAACTTGGCATTCGTAAAGATGATTTGCACTATTTCGTTTTTACGGGAGCCGTACAGAATAAAGCGTATAGCAGTGACCAGATTCGCATCAATATATTATTCAAGAACGGTCAAGTGATGGATATTGCTGATGCAGCTGATTTGTTCAATATTTCTGTCCTCGCGCAACCGGTGAAGAAGTATTTCCTCTGCTTCCCGAAAGAAATTCGTTAGGATGCAAAAAGCATAAATAGCTGCATCGCCCAACCTTTTAGTGTGAACTTCATTTTTGCGAACAGTGAATCTGTACGACTAGCAGCGACTGCATTATACACCCAACGCACGGCGTAATCGTAATACTTCCGGCTATGTGTGCGTTTAAAATCCAAGTCGCGATCTGTTGACTCCGCCCAATTCAATGAAGTCGTCAATTTGTCTTGCACTTCCTCGTACAAACGAGTTCCTTTAATCGGATAGGCAACTGTGATGGTGTACAAGTCCGGGGCAGCGTCCACCAAATGTTCGATCGTCTCTTTAATATCGGTTCGTGATTCACCCGGATAACCTAACATGATAAATGTTCCCGCCTCAATTCCTGCGCGTCGACTTTTCTTAATCATCTCGCGCACTTTCATCACATCAACCCGGCGGTCCATAGCATCGATAATTTTCTGCGAACCACTTTCAGCTCCAATCCAAACACGAAAACAACCACTTCTTTTCAGCAACTCGATCACCTCATCACTCATTCGATCAGCGCGTGTAATAATTTCATAAGAAACACTTACGTTCCTTCGCTCCAGTTCATCGGCAAATTCACGTAACCATTTATGATTAATCGTAAATACGTCATCAACAAACCAAATCTTATCCGGATTATAATCGCGCTTAATTATTTCAATTTCATCTACCACCAGTTTCGCACTTCGACGACGATACGTTCCGCCATATACAGCTCGGCTGCACCACTTGCAGGTATACGGACAACCGCGCATCGTACTCATTGAAACCATGCTGTACCCATGATGCTTTTTCCATACATCTTGATACTTGCTTAAGTCAACACGATGTCTATTAGGAAACGGCAACGTATTGATATCTTTCACCAATGCTCGTTCCTGATGCTGATGAACTTTTCCGTCTTTCAAAATGACCGTCCCCGCAATCTCCGGCCAATCTGCCTTTCCGGTTTGAAAGTGCTGCACCACTTCTAATAACGTTTCTTCTCCTTCCCCAACGATCAATACATCCGCACCATAGTTTAAAAATGCTTCCGCGTGATTTCTAACCTCCGGACCTCCCAAAATAATGCGTGTATGTTTTAATGCGGAATCATTCTTTATGGCTTTAATTAATTTCAGCACATTCAGTTTAGTCATCAGATTCGTGTATATCGCGACTACGTCAAACTGCTTATTCCGAATATGCGTGAAGTGATCATCAAATCGAGAAAACGTGCTATCGTAAACTTCGTGATCGACCTTGTGTTGGTCCAAATATGCCGATAAATAAAGTATTCCGAGAGGAACATACGGCTTCATGATCGCCTGCTCTTTCGGATCTTCATTCAAATAATACGCATGTGTCAACAACACCTTCATGATACACTTGGGATCAATTCAATTAGGTAATGATCTGCAAAATCGGCTTGAAATTTAAAATGAGCCAGACCGCGATCCAATGTACGCAATACACCAAACATCGCAGGTTTATTTCTGAAATAAGGATTAAGGTATGAAGGCGGAACAAAAAGACCGATTGGTTTAACCGCTCCCATTCGAAAACTCGCACTAAAAAATCCATAAAACTCCTGTGGCGAGTAATACCAGGTATTTATAATCTCACCTGCAACATGCGCCGGAACAGGTTGAGCAGACTTCCTCGTCCAGGCACGTTTTGCTTTCAACGAGAAGTAAATTTGTTCCCACGTGCAACTTTTGCCCATAACCACCGCAATAAAGCGACCATTCGGTTCGATACGCGCTGCCAGTGCAGGGGACAGACGTGTTAACTGCTGCGGGCTAAGGCAATTAAGTCCGCCAAAGTTGGAAAAGATTAACTCCGCACTGATGTCGGGTAATTGCTCAGGATGTGTAAGATCAGCCTGCTTAAAAATAATTTGTTGCAGATGCTCGGCTTTCTCCCGCGCTCGCTTCAACATTGCTTCCGAAACATCTGTAGCCACCACTCGATGTCCACGATGAGCAAACCACAACGCATCTTCTCCCGTACCGCAATTTAATTCCAAGACAGTGCTGTTTGTGCTCATGCGTTTCGCTACAAAACGATGCACGCTATCGCGCTGCGCCTTACCGATTAGTGTTTGCGTGAACTCAGCATCATACGCTAATGCATGTTGATCAAATCCACTCATGTGCGGTTGGCACTATTTGGGCCAATTGTTTTCTTAATACTTGTGATTTATAACCGTGGTATGCTTCACCGAGCAAACGCTTCATTGCCCCTTTACGCATTTCGCCTTGTGCATATTGGCGCTTTCGGTACGAGTGATGTACGTAACGATGCAACAACTTGTAAAATTGCGGTGGATATTCATTTTTAAACATCAACGCGAGTTCATCGCTATCGGTCCAATTCGATTTCTGTTTAAGCTCTTCTTTAACACGCTCATAAAACGGTGTTCCCGGCAAAGGATAAGAAACCGAAACACCAATATCGGCCGGTAACAGTTGATGCACCATATCAATCGTAGCTCGAATATCCTGCAATGTTTCACCCGGATATCCAAACTGGAGAAAAAATGCAGGACGAATGCCATTGCGTTTCAGCAATGCAGAAGCTTCTGCTATTTGCTCTACACGTGTTCCTTTATCCATTGCATCCAATATCTTTTGCGAACCACTCTCCGCTCCCATCCACACCTCTTCACAACCTGATGCTGCCAAATCTTGAATATTATTTTCCTCCAGCAATAAATCTGCTCGGGATTGAATTTTATATTTAATATTCAATTTTTCGCGTTCAACCTCTTGCCGGAATGCGCTCAACCAACCGGGTTTCAAACCAAAAATATCGTCAGCAAACCAAACATGTGTGAATTGAAATTTTCGTTGCAACTCTTTAAGTTGTTTCACGACACGTTGCGCGCTGTGAGAATTATACCGGTTTCCATATATCGGTTTTGCACACCAGTTGCACTTGTACGGGCAACCTCGCGTGGTGACCATATTAATGGAAAAGTACCCGTGTCGTTCCATCCACATGGTGCGATATGGTGTAATATCCAACATATCCCATGCAGGCTCCGGAAGCTGATCCAAGTCCTTCAACACATCGCGTTTTGGAGATTTCACGACCGCACCGTCAATTAAGCGTGCCGTGCCTTTTATCCCTCCAATATCTGCACTGTTCTGCCACGCTTCCAATAATTCGGATAAGGTGGTTTCCGCTTCACCAATAATGACTACATCCGCACCATGTTCTAAATACTTCTCTGCATGATCCGTTGAATCCGAACTGCTCACCACAACCTTACATCCCAATTCTTTTGCCCATCGCTGCATTTTCCACGCTGCTTCCCGCATATTCGTAAGACACATTTTGGTGAGGTAATTAAAACCATCATCATAAATTACGAAAACATCAGGTTTAAAATTATTGAGTGTGATTCGTATTTCTTCCGGGCCCTCAGCAAGTTGAATGTCCTGTAGCTTCACCTCGTGTCCACGCTCACGCATGACAGCAGCAGCGAATAACGTACCCAAGGGTGGATAAGGCATTCCCGCCTTCAATTGTTTTGGATCGAAGCGTAAAAAATAAGAATGTGTTAAAACTACTTTCACCTCAGCCCAGGATTTGAAGTTTGACTTATGTGCTTATCACCCTGCAAATCTAACGTTTCCAACTCTTTCAGCTTCAATTCCAAGGCGTCCAACACTTTTTGCTGGAATCCCTGAGGATGATGTTTAGAAACATTTTTGCGTGTCCTCATATTTAAATCAAAATCGGATTCGTCAAAATGCGGAAACTTCTTTTTCCATCGGCGAAGCGTTAATAGCATTAATCGATAATCAATCCAATCGCCCGGTTTTTTTGCAAAAATCGATTGCACTATTTTTGCCCCGATGGACTTTTCAGGTACATCTGTCTGCATAGCACTTGACGCTAATTTATTGGGCAAGTATTGATCCGTCCAACTGTTAGCGGTAAAAAACTGTTGCATTGCTCTTGAATTACCGAACGGCAATAAATATTTGACTTCTGTCGCCGTAAAAAGATTTTGATCGGGAATTACTAAATGAGCGGTATCGATAAAGTAATTGACACAAAAGAACTTTCTTGAATTCAACAAAAAAATCTTTTTGTACAGAATCAACAACGTCCTGCAAATCCAAAGTCTTCCGGGGCTTGTAATGATAAAATAATCAATATCACCATCTTCGGACAAAACACCTTTCGAGTATGATCCGGAAATAGCTACTGCCTCCACGAAAGGGAAACACATAATACGCCGACTGTAACGTTGAACTTTATCCGTAACTACTGCTCTACGTTGTTCTCCGAGCTGCCTTTGTACAATATTATTTTCGAGTGAGCCCTTCAGCCCAAAATAATCGCCACTACTTTCAACACAACCTTTAATTGACAATGCGCGAAGAATTTCAGTTGTCTCATTCGGGGTCAATGATACCGCAGCATTTAAACGCACTTCTTCGGTTGTCAAAGGAAACCGAAAAATATCGTAATACGCTAATGCGCGTAAAACCGCCAACTCCTGCACAGAATATCTACTCATGGGTTTGTTTAACAATTTCAAAGATATAGTTAACCTCCCATTGAATTTTCTTTCTGCGGTGTTCTTTCAATAAAAAACCAAACTGATTTGCGATGAAGCGAATTCTAGCCACGTCACAATTATCTGCGAGTACCATGTATGTTTTCGTTATCGGCGATGCAATTTTGTCTAATCCTTTAAAAAAACGGACAAAGAACTCTCCTTCACTGCCGGCATTCCAAGCCAATTGAGCTTCGTTCTCCACCGGCTTAAAAAAATAAGGCGGATTAACGAAAATATAATCATAGGTCTTATGCGGGAACTGCTCAAAAATATCCGATTGGAGAATGCATACATTGTTCTTATCAAGAACATTTGGGTTCAATAGCAAGCTGTGTTCAACACTTCTTACAGCACGTGGATCTACATCGCCGCAAACGACTTCGGCACCTTGCAACGCAGCTGTTAAACCGATGATTCCGCTTCCGCAACACGGTTCACCTACACTTTTATCTTTCAAATTTTGTTCGCGAACAAACTCTGCAAAAAATAGCGAACTGAAGAAAAATTTCGGATGAAACACACCGGGCTCAACATGCAATTGCAATTCGTGAAATTTAAATTGGCGCGGCTTCCGCAAATAACGGATAACCCACGGTTTTACCACGTACCGGGCAATAGCTCGTTTTACGTTATCAATCAAAATCCTTCAGTTTCCGGTTGTCTGTATTTCCACAATTTCTGCAGCACCTTAATTTCATACGGATAGCTGAAGAAATTCATTTTGTATCTCCACGTTGAAATTAATCGCAACACCTTTTTATGCCATGGCTTTAGACGAACATCAGAAACTGTAGGATAATATCCGTTCAGCACGGTCTCAAAGTTTTTGATCTGATCGATCATGTAGGGTTTCAACCATGGAGTTAAAGGATTTTTTCTCAGATCGAAATTCTCCCATTGCGGACTAATCCAATCCTCCAGCTTTTCGGGGAATCGAAATCCCGTTTTACGAACCTCATTGTACAACTCACTATTCTCTGTTGGTACAGGCGAATAGATGTATATTATAATTTCAGTATTCGGATTCGCCCTTTTAATTTCTTTAATAAACTGAATTTCCTCACGTATTAATCGAGCCACTTCTTCTTCACTGTCCGCAGGAAATCCGAGCACAAAAGAATATTCGGGAATGATATCCACATCCTTCATGCGTTTTGCAAAACGAATAATTTGCTCGCGTGATTGTGTCCCGCCTTTGTCCATTTTTTGTAGCAACGCATCACTTCCCGTTTCAGCTCCGAAAAAAATCATTTTACAACCCGAATCCCGCATTACTTTTAGCGACTCGTCTTTGTACTTATCGATCGTATCAATTCTTCCTTCGCCCCACCAGATCATATTGTCCGGCTTAACTAATTGCGCAAACTCAACTGTACGCTTTTCGGAAACAAAGAAGTTATTATCATGAAACTCCACGGCATTACCACCATACAATTGCTTAACCCGCTTTACATTACGATAAATCTTTTCCGCCGATTGCCCTTTCCATCGCGCATTATATATGGGTACAACCGCACAAAACGAACACGTAAACGGGCAACCGTGACTACTGTGATACGCGATAGTTTTAGATCCTAAATAAGTACGCACGAGATAGCGACTCATCGGGTAAAACTGATTTAATTTTTCGTACGGTAAATCGGGAAAATTCTCTTGATCAAGAATTTCTTCCTTGCGCGTTGTTACAACCTGATCTCCTTTCCGAAAAATCAAATTGGGAATTTCATCCAATGCGGAATTCGATTGCAACGCATCCAATAACATCGGGAAACACTTATCGCCCATCCCATTAACGATCACATCCACGTATCCGCTGAATAAAACAGGGCGCGGGTGATTGGAAGGGAAATATCCGCCCCAGATAATTTTAACATCGGGAAACTCTTCCCGAACTTTTTTAGCAATTGGAATAGCCTGACGCAACTGAGGACCCGGCATTACCGTACATCCGAAAAACTTGTAATCACCTGTTTTAAGATACTGACGGATTTTGGTCCAGGGATCCTTTTCCTTGTTTCCATCTACAATCACCCATTCGTATTTACCGTCGATTGCGGCAGCAACCTGCAAAACACTATTCGGAATGCGAGGATTATGTGAAGTAGCGAAGGGATTAAATAGAATCAGCGACACAGGCACGGGTTTGCGCAAATATATGTTTTACACGCGGTAACATGACAAATGCCAGCAATTTAACAGAGCCGTATATACATCAATCCGTTCACGCGTTATGAGGCTGCATTTTTGTTATTTTTGGACGATGAAGTTTACCGCACAACAAATTGCAGGCATGCTTGGTGGTTCTGTGTCAGGAAATCCTGAAGCTGAAGTTTCCGGACTTGCAAAAATTGAAGAAGGCGTTTCCGGCACGCTGACATTTTTATCCAATCCTGCATACACCCAGTATATCTATACCACAGGTGCTACAGTTGCGATCGTAAACAATGATTTCAATCCGGAACAAGCGTTACCGTCCACGCTAACACTTATTCGTGTTGCTGATGCACGACAAGCCTTTGCGAAGTTGCTGGAGGCATACATGAATATCAGAAACAATAAAACCGGTATTGAACAAGGTGCGTTTGTTGCCTCTACTGCAAAATTGGGTGAAGGCGTATATGTTGGTGCAGGAGCTTATGTGGGTGAATATGTTCAAATTGGTAACAACACGAAAATTTTTCCGGGCTGCTTTGTTGGAGACATGGTGAAAATTGGAGCCAAAACTACGGTATACGCAGGTGTTAAAATTTACGCCGATTGTATAATCGGTGATGATGTCATTATTCAAGCCGGCGCTGTAATTGGAGGGGATGGATTTGGATTTCAACCAAACAGCGAAAACAACTACAGCAAAGTTCCTCATATTGGAAATGTGATCATCGAAGATCATGTGGAAATTGGCGCAAACACTACCATTGACAAAGCAACTTTAGGTTCTACGATTATTCGAAAAGGTGTAAAACTGGACAACTTGATTCAGATTGCACATAATGTAGAGATTGGTGAAAACACTGTCATCGCTTCACAATCGGGCGTTGCGGGCAGTACGAAAATTGGCAAAAATTGTTTGATTGGTGGGCAAGTTGGCATTATCGGCCATTTAACGATTGGCGATGGTGTTAAAATTGCTGCGCAATCGGGCATTGGTCAGAATCTGGCTGAGAACGAAATTGTACAGGGCTCTCCGGCATTCGGTATCGGCGACTACAAACGTTCATATGTAATGTTTCGTGCTTTACCTCAACTGAGCAGTAAGATCAAAGATTTAGAAAAGGAAATTCAATCCCTTAAGAATAACTCAACGCATCCATGAGCAAATTACAACGTACTATTGGGCAATCTGTTTCTGTTGCCGGTAAAGGTTTACACACAGGCGCTCCGGTTACCTTAACATTTCACCCTGCGCCAGAAAATCACGGATTTAAATTTCGCCGAACCGATGTAGAAGGACAACCGGTAATTGATGCAGATACGGACAACGTAGTAGATACTGCGCGTGGGACAACATTGGAGAAAAATGGTGCGCGTGTATATACAACCGAACATGTGTTGGCTGCATTAATGGGTTGCGATTTGGATAACGTGTTAATTGATTTGTCGGGACCCGAAACACCAATCATGGATGGCAGTTCGATGCCTTTTATTATGGCGTTAGAGTCGGCGGGATTTGTAGAGCAGAACGCAGAACGCGAATACTTTATTTTGAAAGAAAATCTCACCTATGAAGATCCTGTTAAGAAAGTAGAAATGCTTGCAGTTCCGCAGGATGAATTTCGTGTTACCGTGATGGTTGACTACAACAGCGATGTTTTGGGAACACAGCATGCCGGCATGTACCAACTGAGTGAGTTTAAAGAACAAATTGCCCCGTGCAGAACATTCGTGTTCCTTCATGAATTGGAAGCCTTGTTACAACATAATTTAATCAAGGGCGGAGATTTGGATAATGCGATCGTGTTGGTGGATAAAGAAGTTTCTTCCGAAAAGCTGGATCACTTGCGCAAAGTGTTTAACAAGCCTGATGTGGAAATTAAAGGCCGCGGGGTTTTGAATAATGTTCAACTGCATTACTACAACGAACCTGCACGTCACAAACTGCTCGATATTGTTGGTGATTTAGCGCTAGTAGGCATGCACATGAAGATCCACGTTCTTGCTGCGCGTCCCGGTCATGCAGGCAATGTAGAGTTTGCGAAAAAATTAAAAGCGCTGATCAAGAAAGAAAAGCAGAAGAAAAACGAGTTGCACATCGACTTGAATCAAACACCGTTGTACGATGTGCGTGAAATTCAAAAAATACTTCCGCATCGTTTTCCTTTCTTGTTGGTAGATAAAATCATGGAGCTTTCGCCGCAACATGTGATCGGCGTGAAAAATGTAACCATGAATGAATATTGGTTTCAGGGACACTTCCCGGATGAGCCCGTTATGCCCGGCGTATTATTGGTTGAGGCTATGGCGCAGACAGGCGGAATCTTATGTTTGAAAACAGTTCCTGATCCTGAAAATTATCAAACCTATTTCTTGAAAATTGAGAGCGTAAAGTTCAAGCAAAAAGTTGTTCCGGGAGATACCTGCGTATTCAAGTTAGACTTAGTTGATCCAATCCGTCGCGGCTTGTGTCATATGAAAGGTTATACTTATGTTAACGGCAAAGTTGTAGCGGAAGCTGACATGCTCGCGCAGATTGTGAAAGTGAGAAACAATGAACCCGCTAAAGCCGAAAAAGCAACGGTATGATATCACCACTTGCACACATACACCCTGACGCCAAAATAGGACCGGGAACTGTCGTTGAACCATTTGCATACATTACTGCAGACGTTGTAATCGGCAGCAACTGCTGGATTGGCCCTCACGCTGTAATTATGGACGGTGCACGAATCGGTAACGATTGTCGTGTTTTCCCCGGTGCAGTTATCAGCGCCATTCCTCAGGATTTGAAATTCGAAGGTGAACAAACCACTACGGAAATTGGTGATAACACCACCATTCGTGAATGTGTAACTATTAACCGTGGCACCAAAGATCGTTTCAAAACGAGTGTTGGTGCTAATTGCCTGTTGATGGCTTACGTGCATATTGCGCATGACTGCGCTGTGGGTAATAACGTTATTCTCGCTAATTCCGTTAACGTCGCGGGACATGTTGAAATTGAAGACTGGGCTATTTTAGAAGGTTACGTTGGTGTTTCACAGTTTGTAAAAATAGGTGCTCATAGTTTTGTAGCGGGACAAAGCGGTGTGCGTAAAAACGTACCTCCATTTGTTAAAGCGGCTCGTGAGCCATTGGCATACGTTGGAGTAAACTCTGTGGGTCTTCGTCGACGCGGGTTCAGCAATGAAAGCATTCTTCAAATTGAAGACATATACAGAACGCTTTATGTGAAAGGGCTGAACGTTTCTAATGCAGTAGCGATCATCGAAAAAGAAGCGCCGGATTCTCCGGAAAAAAACACCATCCTCGAGTTCATTCGCAACTCCAAAGACGGAATCATTCGTGGGATTGCTTAATCTGCAACAGCCATGAATCAATTAGTTGCTACTGATCTGGGAAAGAAATTCGGGAAGGAGTGGATTTTCAGACATGTCAATCTGGTATTTGAAACGGAACATCCAACCGTAATTCTCGGATCAAACGGTTCGGGAAAATCAACTCTGCTTCAGGTTTTGGCAGGTGCAACTTTACCAAATGAAGGCAGTATCTCGCTCATCTTGAATCAACGTAGTGTTGCTGCTGATGATCTATTTCCACATGTTGCTTTTTCTGCACCATACTTAGAGTTGATGGAAGAATTTACCTTGGAAGAGATGATCGATTTTCATTCCGGTTTCAAAGCGTGGCAACATCAACTTCGCAACGCTGATATTTTGACATTATCCGGATTGGAGCATGCTCGAAAAAAGCAACTCAAGAATTTCTCCTCGGGCATGAGACAGCGCGTTAAACTCACGCTGGCAATTGCATCTCAAACCCCGCTATTATTTTTGGACGAGCCTTGCGCCAATCTTGACGTAGCAGCCAAAAAATGGTATGGCGATTTAATTGGCCGATTCGGCAACGGACGCATCATCATTGTTTGTTCGAATAGTGAACAGGAGGAATATTTTTTCTGTACACGAGAGCTCAATGTGCACGAGTTAAAAACCTCGTAATTCCGCACCTATTTAATAGCATACGAAAGCTCGATTCCCGGTAACAATGGTTTCCAGTTCGGCTCAATACGCACTTTCGGTATCCAGGAATTCTCCCATTCATAAATTGATTTAACAGGTCCATTGGCTTGTTGTCTGACCATTACGCTCAACATCCATTTCGGGGCTTTTGCAAACTGAAATCCTAAACCAAGTCCGGCATTGGCATAGATTTTATTCGTTTGATAGCCCGTGTGCAAAGCATCATCGCTGTAATAACTAAATGTATTTCCAACGCGCTGTCGCACCCGTATTTCCTGATAAGGCAACCAACCCATATTTAACGCTGCGAGTATTCGAAGGCCCCGCCACAATTTTACACTTACCGGCAAACCCAATTCTAAACCCGCATGCTGCTGTTCCAGACGCAAACCATCCTCTATTTTCTGATGATACCGAAAATGCACCACTCCGAACCGAGGCTCTATTATAAATGCAGCATCAGTTCCTGTTATACGGTAGCCCATGCCCGAAGCAGCACTACGACCTGTATATTGCCCTTCATAGAAGCCGGGCAGTACAGCGTCCTGACGATAATACAAGGTAACCTGACGCGATTTCTGAGCAAATGCGGCAGAACTCAACATCACGGCAAAAAAGAAACCGACATATTTCTGCATATATAACATAGACGCAAACCGGCTATTGAGGTTGTTTGGGCAACATTGGCAACTCTCGCAAACAATATTATCTTTGCCGTCCCAAGTTTAATCAAAACAACAAGATCATGGCAGATACCGGAGATATCAGCATCGGAACGTTTATCCGATATAATGGCGAACTATGTCAGGTAATTGAGTGGCAGCACCGTACACCGGGTAACCTGCGCGCTTTTTATCAGGGTAAAATGCGCAGCCTCAGGACAGGCAAACTCATGGAAAACCGTTTCCGTTCCGGAGAAGGCATGGAGATTGTTTGGGTAGAGTATAAAATGCTGCAATATATCTACGCTGAAGACAACAATATCGTAGTAATGGATCCGGAGTCTTTTGAACAGATTTACTTGCCGAAAGAAATGATGGGTGATGGGTTGCAATACTTGAAAGAAGGCATGGAAGTTAAAGTTTGGTTCGAAAGCGATCAACCGATTTCTGCCGAACCTCCTGCAAGTGTTGAATTGGAAGTTACTTACACCGAACCGGGTGTTAAAGGTGATACAGCAACCAATACATTGAAACCCGCTACAGTTGAAACCGGAGCACAAGTTCGTGTTCCATTGTTTATCAACGTTGGGGATATGATTCGTATCGACACGCGCACCGGCGCATACACCGATCGAGTGAAAAAATAATGAATACTGAAAGCGGTCGAAAGGCCGCTTTTTTTTTGAACGCACACGCTTACCTTTTGTGCAATGAGTAAATTCGCTTAAAACATTTTGGATGAAAATCAGTCCTCACACACTTTCTCAAATTGCAGAAATACTAGGCATTCCCTTCAGCGGAGCTGCGGATCATATCATCACCGGGCTCAACGAAATTCATCGTGTGGAGAGCGGTGATATTGTTTTTGTTGATCACCCAAAGTATTACGACAAAGCTTTGCAATGTGCTGCAACCACAATACTCATTAACAAAGACGTAGTATGTCCTGAAGGAAAGGGATTACTTATTTCTTCTGATCCTTTCAATGACTACAATAAACTGGTGAAGCATTTTTCGCTTTCCGGACATTCCACCGAGTTGCACGCAGCAGATGCCAAAATCGGCAAGGAAACTATTATCTACCCGAATGTTTACATCGGACGGAATGTTGTTATCGGAGACAATTGTGTGATTAAGCCGGGTGTGTTTATTGCCGATGAAACTATTATAGGCAATAATGTTATCATCCATCCGAATACAACTATTGGTGGTGACGCTTTTTATTACAAGAAACGTGCAGAGTATTTTGATAAAATGCTGACCTGTGGACGCGTTATCATTCATGATGATGTAGAGATTGGCGCAGGCTGCACAATTGACCGCGGAGTAAGCGCCGACACCATAATAGGTAAAGGGACCAAAATGGATAACTTGTGTCACATCGGACATGATACTGTGATTGGTGCTATGTGTCTATTTGCAGCAGGTGTTGCCATTGCAGGAGTAACTACCATCGAAGATCGGGTAACACTATGGGGCAGTGTTTCTGTCACCAGCGATATCGTTATCGGTTCAGGTGCAGTAGTGCTTGCCACATCCGGAGTATCAAAATCGTTGGAAGGTAACAAAACATATTTCGGTGCGCCCGCAGAAGAAGCTCGCGGTAAATGGCGTGAACTGGCCGCTGTACGCCAACTTCCCGATTTCCTTTCTAAGAATCGATAATGCCATTGGTCGTTGTGTGGACTACTTTGGTCTAATTGCATGAGCATAACTTCATCAGAGTTGTAAATTAGCCCCGTGAGTCAGAGTGCGCCACATCAACGTAGAAGCCGGAGGTTGAAAGACTTCAAATTGACTGCGCTTTTGGATATTACGAAAGCCATCAATAATAATTTCTCTACTGCAGAGCTATTAACTATTTACGAGTCAATTGTTCGTGACAACCTGCAGATCGGTCGTTTAGTGTTGTATAGCCACGACTCGGACGGTTGGAAACGCCTATTGTTTTTTGGCAAAGAAGATGCGTTTGCAGGAGTTGATGTAACCACCCATTTATTGCCGTTGCGGGAAATTACAACTCTTGACATTACGGGTAATTCAGGCAACAACCTGCAAGAAATTGTGATACCTGTATTTCACAAGAGTTCTCCGCTTGCTTATGTTTTGATTGGAGATTTGGATGAAGCGGAAAGTGGAATGAGTAGCGCTGTTAAACATTTGCCGTTCATTCAAACGCTGACCAACATTATGATGGTGGCGATTGAGAACAAGCGTCTCGCGAAAGAAAATTTGAAGCGTGCCGCTATGCATCGCGAACTTGAACTGGCATGGGAAGTACAACGTATGCTTTTCCCGGAACATTTGCCCCACAATAAATACATCGAAATGGATGCGTTGTATTTGCCGCATCAGCAAGTGGGTGGCGATTACTACGACTTTATTCAGATTAACGAGAACGAATTGGCTTTTTGTGTTGCGGACGTTTCAGGCAAGGGAGTTCCGGCTGCGCTGTTGATGTCTAATTTTCAGGCCTACCTGCGGATTTTACTACAACACATTCCATCATTGAGTGACCTAGTAATTGAATTAAATACGAAGGTGAACGACAATGCGAAAGGTGAAAAATTCATCACCTTGTTCATTGCGAAATACAATACAGTAACACGCACATTGCAATACGTTAATGCAGGACATAACCCTCCGTTACTGATCGACGCAGACGGCTACAACTTACTAACCGTGGGTTGTACAGGCTTAGGAATACTGGATGAATTAATACGTGTTAAAGAAGGTATTGTTAGCGTAAATCCGGACACATTGTTATTGTGTTATACTGATGGTTTGGTTGAACAACGCAATGCGGAACAGCAAGAACTAGGACTAGAACCTGTGAAAGAACTGCTTCAGAAAAATCGCAAGGCATCACCCAATAGGATCAATGCACTGTTACTCGAGTTGTTGAATAAACATCGGGACGAACAATCGTATGTAGATGACATTGCATTGGTGACCTGCAAGATGATCTAACATTATACATCAAGTTTTCTGAATTACAATCACCGATGATGACGATGTAACAATGACTGTGTTTACTTTAATCGTTAAACTAAGCAACTTACTCCTCTGCCTTTTCTTTCTTCTTAGGTTCGTACCATAAGTCCGCCGCAACAAGCATTGCCGCAAATCCCCAGAACGGTACAGAAGCTTTATCTGTATCTAAAAAGTTATTGAGTGCTCCATGTAAGAAATACGTAACCATTCCAAGCAAGATCGACAGCATAAGGCCACGATGAACTTTATCTGTTAATTTATAATACAAGCGCCAGCCGGTCCAAATAATGGTAACCACGATACCCAAAAAAGTCAACGTGCCAAATACTCCTGATTCGCATAATGGGCCAATATACTCAGAGTGGGCATTACCCATATCCCCGGCATTGGTGGAGATAATAGTTTTTTCGTTTGATAACTGGAATGGCGCATAAACGAAACTGTATGTTCCGGGGCCCCATCCAAAGAATGGGCGTTCTTCAAACATCCTAAACGCCGAATTCCATCTATTTATTCGCTCCAAGTTAGAAGCATCTGTACTGATATTGGAAATAGACTGTACGTGTTCCGCCAAATCATCGGAAGTATCCTGACGATTCTTCTCCAGCTTCATCTGAATTTCAGTCCAAGACAGCATTACAATAATTGCAGTTAGGGCCGTTGGCACAAACAAATACATGAATCGAATTCGCAAAAGAAAAACAATGTACAATACAAACACTGCAGCAAGGCCTAACCACGCAGCACGTGTATATGAAAACACCAAAGCGATTGAGAAGATTCCGAGAAGTATAAATGCGATGATTCGAATATTATTGGAGTATCGCTTACTCCATGAAAATGCAACCAAAGTCGGAAAGAACATTGCCAGTGCGGCACCATACGCAGTATGATCATTATAAAACGGAGACATGACCCAGTGAGCCGGATCTTGTTCGAACCCATACAACGAATGTTGATACAAAGTGTAACCGATAACAATCGTCAATGGTATAATATATAACCACAGGAATCTTCTGACATTAGCAATATCACGGAAAACATGTACCCCAACGAAATATAGCGGAATCACAAACCACAAACGAGCCAGTAAATATTTAAAGGAAACAAGCGGAAGTTCACTGGTTATAGATGTAATAAACATCCAAAGCAGATTAAGAATTATGGCAATCGTAACCGGATGTCGCGCAAAACGTACATCAAAGCGCACATCATGCAGCATGCGCAGGACGTAAACAAACAAAATTCCTATGAGTAAAGGCTCTGCCGGCAAACTCAAGCCTATTTTAACTTCGTTGTCGGCTAGATTGATAGACAGTGGCGTAACAAAAACTGCAAGCAGCAATAATTTGTCCAAAGCAATCAAAGCCAGCAACACCACAAATAACATGGGGGGCAACAAATTCAACCAATAGAACTCATACGCGATGCAAATCGCATTGATGATCAGGAATGCGAAACTCGCCCCGTATAACCACCACAAAACTCTATTCCGGTTGCTTGCTTCGGGCATTCGCCATGAAATTTGATCGTCCTTCTAAAACAATAATAACGAAAATGGCTACCAGTACAGAAGATATTCCGGCAATAACCATAATCAACCAGCGTATCGGATAGGACTTCTGATCGGCAGGAAGCGGACGCGTAATAACGTTGGTGTATGTTAACTCTTTCTCTAAATCAGACAACGCCCGATCATAATCCACCTGAATAGCATTGTATGCATCTAAGGTGCTTTTCAACTGCTCACTTGCAGTTAACAGCTCGCC
This sequence comes from uncultured Flavobacteriales bacterium, assembly GCA_937974275.1. Taxonomy (GTDB): domain Bacteria; phylum Bacteroidota; class Bacteroidia; order Palsa-965; family Palsa-965. The sequence goes on along the minus strand of CALJIF010000099.1, from coordinate 16,109 downwards.
GCCTTTTTGTTCCAAATTTCGCATCATGGAATCAACGACAACCAAACGCTGACCGGAGCCACCATCGCCGACAATTTTCAAATAGCTCTTTGTAACCTCTTTTGACTGAGACTTATAGTCCAAAAGTCCATAACGCACACGTAAAATATTTAATACCTTTTCTAAAGAGTCCAGCTGCTCTTTTTTATGATTTAACTGGTCTTGAAAAATATTTACTACTTCTTGTGTTTTTTCTCGTTGTAATGTTCGAGCCTTAATGTCTACAAAGTGAATTAACAAATTGACCATACTGCAAGCAGTATCCGGATTCAAATCATACACATCAATTTTAACAGACTCATACTCTGTTTTACGAATATCTATGTTCTCATCAATCTGTAAATACAATTTTGACTTTCCCGAACTGACGGTGGTGTCAATTTTGTAATGTTCGGCTAAGCGGAATCGCTTAATCATCATGCTTCGCACATCTGCCGATTGAAATAACTGAAGCAATTGTTCGGTTGGCGACTCTTCAGAATAAGGAATGATATTTACAGGATAAACAACGGCCGTTGATTTATACCGTGGTTTCATAATCCATTCCGATGATATAATAAACGCACCAAGCAAAGAACCGCCAACAATAATTGCCACATGTTTCCAGCGCTTGATGCACGTTGACAGTAAATCGGTATTAGAAAAGCTTAGCATAATTGGCGTTATGACTTGAGATCGCGTTTTCTGATTTGTTTCAAGTTGTCGAATAAAATCAACACCAAGACACCAAGTACTAGAGACGTTATTGTACTTACACTTACAAGCAACCAACGCACCGGGTATGATTTTCGTTCTGCCGGGAATGCTTTGTTCACAATGAATTTATACGTTAACACTTGTTCAGCATCAACCTTTGCCTCTTCATATTTACGCTTTAGCAAGTTCAACTGTTCACGTTGTATGTATAAGTTTTCCCGCACTGCCATATACGCAGAACCGTACTGCCCGATGATACGCAATTGCTCACCAAGTTTGTCCATTGCTCGCTGATCACCTTTTGACATAGCAATCGCGTATTGTTCCGTCGTTACCTCTGACTGCGATTCATAGTCGTACATTCCAAGTTGATTGAGTTTACGCAAGGAATCCTGCATCTTATCAACCTCGGCTTTTTTTCTGAAATATTCGGCAGATACGATATTAAATGCATTAACTGCGCGATCACGCTGCATACGCGCCTTTGTAGAATCCAAAAGTTCCGCAATATCATTAGCCATTTTAGCCGCAAGGATGGGATCTTCATCTAACACTTCAATTTTAACTGACATAAACTCAGTGCGCTTATAGGCTATATTCTCGTTATACGTTTCGTACAATCGAGTTTGCTTGTAACGATCATTAGGATCAATACGATAATGCTTCATCAAATCGTATTTCTTACAAATTCTGGATCGGATCTCATCAGAATTCAAAATCTGTAACATCTGCTCCGCCTGCTCTTCTTCCCCGAATTGCAAGATATCCTGCTTACCGGACTGATCTTCTGTCAATAAGGCCTTGGCAATTGAGTTAGAAGAAACCGGGAATAATATGACCGTAGACTTATACTTTTCGCGAATAATAAATGAAACCACAGAGGAAACCACTGCAGCGGATAGACCAATAATAATCAGTGGCTTACGCCATCTCCAGAAAAACTCAATAAGACTGGTGGAATCGAAATAATTACCGTTTCCGTTCGAATTACTCATGTAGTTGTGATTAAAGAGCGCGAAAAGTACGAAAAAATCAGTAATGACGGACTACTAACCGTACTTCAGGATACGGAACATACCCTTAATGCTGATCAGACGGGTTGCAAATGCCCAAGCCACAGAACCGGCGCAATAAATAATAAAGCCCGTTACCCAACCGAATTTGCCCGGCTGATGCACATATTCGTAACAAAAATCCGCCAATGCAATCACTCCGGCAGCAAACACCAGCAAGGTAGTCAACAACCTATAGTTGACGCGGAATTTAAACTTACGTCGGACAATAAGCACCTGAGCCACTGCTGTTAACAATTGAGTAACAAGGCTGGAAATCGCTGTTCCGACCGCTTCCCACTCGAAAACCGTAATGAATACAACATTTAATCCTATGTTAATGACCATCCCACAAAATGCCATCCAATTCAATTCTTTCAAATTTCCATTGGCAGTTAATAGTGAACCAAAAACATATGTTGTCGAAATCGCAACAAAACACGACATAAGCAACGGAAAGACTGTATTCACACTTCCCTCACTATTTTCGCTATATAACAATTTCATCATCTCGAATCGATAAAAAGTACAACCAACCGCTACTACAACAGCTAACGTGATCAATAACGTAAATGCCAACTTAACCAACTGCTCTACCGACTCCTTGTATTTAAGCATCCTCGAAAACATAGGCAACAACAAGACGGAAAACAAATACGCTATCATATTCGTTGCGTCCAGCAAACGATACGCTTTAGCATAAACACCGGCTTGTTCCGAACCGGTATGTTCCAGCTTATCTTCTAATTGATGACGCTCTGCTTTTTGGACCTCATTTAGTTCCATGCCCGGCTTTCTCAACTCTTGAAGTCGCGCTACCGAAACCGGATCGCCCTGGGGCATCAAACGCTCCAGCATCACAGAATCAATTCGGTTGTAAAAAGTCATCAGCAAAACCAATACGGCAAAAGGAAAACTCTTTTTCAAAATCATTAATGAAAAGGGCCAGTCCCACTTTAAGCGTATCAACTCCATTTTGCCGATAACAGCCAGAAAGGCAATAATCGCAGTCAGGAAATAACCAATGGTTTGAGCATAAACAAAATCCATAATGTCCATGACATTATCCACCCAAGTTGTCCATAGCAACACAGATACAATTCCGATCATGATGATGCGATCGAGCACAGAAATCAACGCATCTGTTTTGAACAAGTGCAATGCTTGCAAATTGGAACGCAAGTACAAAACGAGGGAAATGAGAAACTGATTGAAACCTAATACCAACAATAGCTTGGTTAGACGCGTATCATAACCAATAGTTAGTCCGATAATAATTGTAGCGACGATGTATAAAACAGCTAGAAGTAGTTTCAACACAAACAATCCCGAAAAATGCTTCGTTAATAGGTGATTATTTTGCGCAATATTCTTGTTATTAAAATTGGTAATTCCAAAATCGAGGAGAATGTTCAATAAGAAGGAAAAATTGAACAACGCGAAATATTCTCCATAAGCAGCATTACCCACAGCGTTCTGAACATTGGGTTCAATTACTAAAATCCAGAACGGCTTAATCAGCAGATTCAGGAATAATAGAATGATGAGATTAGTAACAAACTGGCGTTGCACAGACTTAGTAATAAGGTCGCGAAAATAGTGAAAAACGGCCTATGCCAAGCGCGGTACGCGTAATTTGGGAAGGCATTGTTTGCTCTGCATTCGAGTATGCAATAATTTCATTTCGAATGTATCGACACAAATGCCACCTGTATGTGTACCTTTGATCTGTGATTATAGTTGTCAATACACGACTCCTCGTCCCCAATAAACTCGATGGTATTGGACGCTTTACGGCTGAAACTCTGGCTCGAATAACTACGCGTCACCCGGAAGCACACTTCGTTTTTTTATTCGATCGACCCATTGATGCTCAATTTATTTTCAGTGATAACATTACACCGGTAAAGTTGATGCCGCCGGCACGCCGAACCTGGCTTTTTAATATTTGGCTCAATTTTTCTGTACACGGTGCGCTTCGTGATTTGAAACCTGATTTGTTTCTATCTCCTGACGGGTTTCTTCCATTGAAAGGTAATACACCCATGTTACCTGTAATACACGACTTAAATTTCGAACACTATCCTGAAGATCTTCCCGCCAATTATACACGCTGGTACAGGGATAAGTTCCCGCAGTTTGCACGAAAAGGTACACGCATTGCAACAGTTTCGGAGTTCTCCGCAACTGACATTTCGTCAAAATACAACATCGATAGAGACAAGATTGATGTGTTATGCAATGGTGCCGGAACCGGTTTCCGACCACTTCCGTTGGATGAAATTATAACCGTTCGCAAACATTATGCGCAAGGACAACCATACTTTCTGTACATAGGTGCATTGCATCCGCGTAAAAATCTACCCCGTTTAATTGAAGCTTATGGCCGTTTTCGCAAGAATGGTGGTGCAGATGTTAAGCTGGTGATTGCGGGGGGCAAGTATTGGAGTTACACTGCTCTGCAGGATGCACTGCAACATGTACCGAACACAAAAGATGTGATTTTCACCGGGCGAATTTCCGATAAAGCGTTACAGACTTTACTTGCGGGCGCGCTCGCCTTAACATATGTTCCCTACTTCGAGGGATTCGGCATTCCCATAATTGAAGCCATGCAGTGTGACGTACCTGTAATTACTTCGGATCGCACCGCAATGCCGGAAGTTGCAGGAAACGCCGCTTTACTGGTAGATCCGTTTTCAGTAGATAGTATTGCTGCAGGATTGCAACAAATTGCAGAAAGTGAAGTACTGCGTCAGGATCTAATCAGTAAAGGCAGGGTACGACGTCAATTGTACACCTGGGACAAAGCAGCCGACCTGTTGTGGAACAGCATGATGAAATGTATTCCCAATAAATAGTAAGCGTGCTTAAGAATTTTTGGAATAAAGGTGTACTTGAAGCAGGTTGTGATGAAGCCGGTCGTGGTTGCCTTGCAGGACCTGTATTTGCGGCAGCAGTTATACTACCGCTAACATTTAAGCACCCGCTACTTAACGACTCAAAGCAACTTACCGACAAGCAACGTAAATTACTTCGACCAATTATCGAATCGGAAGCCATTGCGTGGAGCGTTGCAGAGGTAAGCGTGGAAGAAATTGACACGATAAACATTCTGCAGGCCGCACTCGAAGCCATGCACCGTGCGGTTCACCAATTATCAACGACGCCGGAACATTTGCTCATTGACGGAAATAAATTTCGTCCGTTTCCGGGAATTGCACACACGTGCATTGTTGGTGGCGATGCCAAGATGAAGAATATTGCTGCCGCATCTATACTTGCCAAAACATATCGTGATGATCGGATGGATGAACTGCATCAGGAATTTCCACATTACGAGTGGATTCGTAATAAAGGTTACGGCACAGCAGATCATCGGGCAGCCATTCAACAACATGGCATTACCATTCATCATCGCAAATCGTTCCGTTTACTTCCCGATCAACTCCGACTTTTTTAACTTAGTACCATGTATCCCCCATTCCTGATTTTTGCAATTTGCCTTCTTTCCGGCTCCATTCTTACCGGAACTTATCAGGGATTTGCAGGTGATGATACTGCCTCATTGCAACTATATGAAGACAGTACTTTTTATTACACGTTAAAAAAAGAAACACCTTACGCCTATACGGAAGGAAACTGGAAAGTGCGGAAAGACACGCTCATTCTGCAATCTATTCCGTGCAAGGAACCGGAAAAAATCGGAAAGCCCGGAGAGCCCATCACCAAGTATCTGCAGTTTGAGCAAAAGAAATTTTTAATTAAAAAATCATCTTTGCTGCCGTTAAACAAGCAATTGAAACCTATACGCGAAGAACAGCTGGATTGGACGGAATAAGGATCGACTCAATGTATCTTTATTTTGTCACTAAAGATGTATCTTTATTGTATGGATTCTGGTATTGCAAATCATCGTGAGGACATCGCTGCATTATGCAAACGTAATAAGGTGAAAGCATTTTATCTTTTTGGCTCAGCAGCCAGAAATGAAGCCACAGCAACAAGTGATGTCGATTTCATTGTAGAATTTGACGAATCAATACCGCTGGTAGATTATGCGGATCATTACTTTAACTTACTGCAAGGACTTGAAGATTTATTGCGCAAGCCTGTAGACCTTATGACTGCGAGGTCAATCAAAAACCCGATACTTAAGGCTGAGATAGAAAAATCAAAGATTATGTTATATGCAGCCTAAAACGCTGAAATATCTACTCGACCTCCAAAGTATTCTCAAAGAGTTGGCTGATCTAACTGCCAGATCTAACAACGATTATACTCTATACTTGTCTGACCCTGTTCTCATCCGGGCAACAGAGCGTTACATGGAGATCATTGGGGAAGCCGTTAAAACCTAACACAATTGCATCCCAATATTGCTATTTCAGGAGCACGCAAGATCATTGGACTGCGAAATATTATCGCACATTCTTACGATTCAGTTGAACCTGAAATCATCTGGGGTATCGTCCAAAAAGATATACCCTTATTACGCGAGGAAGTTGAAGAACTTCTCATTAACGGCATAAATTGACTTTAGCTACACAAAGTCCATTGTTTCGAACGTAGCTCCCAGAATTCCGTTCGCATCCGCGCCTAACCAATTCTTTAACACTGAAGCATAGATACGGCGGAAATCCACTTTAAACTGAAGATCGCCATCCACCAGATTTTTCAAATCCGGCGCTTCATTCAAAATGCCTTTCTTCTTCAAGCCGCCACCGGCCAATAACATAACATTCGCAGTACCATGATCTGTTCCGGCACTCGCGTTTTGTTTCACGCGGCGACCGAATTCCGAAAACGTCATCACGAGCGTATCGTTCCAACGATTAACTGATTTCAAATCCTGAGCGAATGCTTTTAACGCATCCCCATATACATTCAGTAATCGTCCTTGTTGATTTTTTTGTCCTGCGTGCGTATCAAATCCCGGTAATGAAATATAAAACACAGACGTCTCCGCATCCGCCATAATTAACTCGGCAATCATCTTCAAATGCTTACCAAATGCGTGTCCCGGATAAATTGCTTTGGACAATTTACGCCCTGATTTATCATAAATCGTCTGCACACTCATTTCGGTTTGTGCCAAAGTTTTATGCAAATATTCAATATGGTGTTCATCGTCTTCATGCGCCGTCCATGCTTTTGCAGTTTTATAAATCACAGGATCCTGCATCATCGCGTTCATGCGTTTCGGATTACTAACTGCAATGCCGCTCAACGTATTTCCTTTCAAGGCCAGACTCATTGCATCATCTAACTCCAGCGCATAGTATGGCTTATAATCACCGTTACTGCATGCGCTATCCAGCCATCTTCCTACCCATCCCGATTGTACATATTTGTCGGCATCTGAAGCACTCTGCCAAATATCCAATGATCGGAAATGAGAACGATTCGGATTCGGATAACCAACACTATTAATAATCGCCACTTCACCGTTCATGTATAAATCAGCGAGTCCTTGCAATTTTGCATTCAACGAGAAATACGTGTCGAGATTAATTAGTTCAGCACCTTTCAATCCTAAACCCGAACGATTACTATAGTATAAATCATCACCACGGGGAACTACGGTATTTAAACCATCGTTACCACCGCTTAATTGTATTACAACCAAACGCTTGCCATTGGTAACAGGCAGCAGCATTTCGCTCATGCGCGGATCAGTTCCTGCGCCCATACCCTTCAAAAAGTTGGGCAGGAACAAGGATGCCGATGCTAACCCCGACAACTTGAGAAAATCTTTTCTGGAATACTTACTCATATCTCCTCCTATATCAATTGAAATTCAGGCAGCTTCATCACCGCCGCAATGGTGGTTATTATTCTTCGTTGTGGCGTACTTGTATCCACATGTTGCTCTATCAATGCCGAACTGATTCGTGTTGCCGGAGCAGTGATAAAAAACTGAATGACTTCGTCCGTCAATTGTTCTGCAGGCACATCTTTAAAATAGTTTACGAGCACTCCCCAGTCACTTTTCACCACAACCTGTTGGTCCTTTTGTGGCTTCTCGCCTCGATCCTTTTCTTCGAAAGCCGGACGCTTGTTCAATTTAATCGCATTAGAATTTATAATTGTTGTAGGAATATTCAGTCGGAACAACAATGTCGAACTATCAATCCATGCGCGTCCACCCTTCCAACCCGCAACATTAGGAGGCGAGAACAAAGTTTGCCCCAGCAGATCCTGATAAGCCAATTGCTGTTTATCATCCACCTGAAACTGCACCAGCTTTTTAAAACGTACAATGAGTTCCACCGGCGAACAAATCACTGCTCCAATATTTTCGGATGCATAAAACCAATCCGACATAAAAATATGGCGCATCAAATCTTCGATATTGTAATTCGATGTACGGAAACGGGAAGCCAAATCAGCGACACGCTTTTCATCCACTGTATTATTTACGAACGTCTTATAAATCTTACGACAGAGATAAGTTGCTGTTTCCTGCTTGGCTAAGAGAAAATCGATAATATGATTTCCGTTCCAGTTACCCGTGTTTCCAAAGACAGTCTTGTTGTCGTCGTCATGTTGTTTTTCGTTGAACTCAAACTCGCCTTTCTGATTGACAAACCAACCTGTGAAGGCTCGTGCAGCTTCTTTGATATCACGTTCCGTGTAACCGTTGCCTTCACCTAAGGTGAACAACTCCATGACTTCACGTGCGAAATTTTCATTGGGTGCATTCTTTTTGTTTTGCTGATTATTTAACCAAATAATCATTGCCGGATCTTTCGAAATTTCATGAAGCATTTCCACGAAACTCCCCAATGCTAAACGACGCAAGGTGTTGTGTTGTACCTGCATCAACCATCCGAACGGAGCACTTGTTGCAAAGTGATTGTGCCAGAACAAAATCATTTTTTCGCGCAAACTAGCCTTCGCTACAGTCATCCTATCTATCCACGCGAGATTTAGTAGATCTTTCTCCTTCTGAGATTTCAGAATAAGTCCAACGGTTTTTAATGGGCCAACTTCACCTTTATCATTCGTTTCCGGTTTCGGAATAATCATTAAATCCTGAATACGGTCGGCATCGTCAAACAATCTATTTACAACCTGCTCACGGGTCATACCTTTCAGCTCCTTAACCATCTGCGGTGTGGGTCCGAAGGCTGCCCTATAAAGTAAATGATGGAGTTCTTTTGTCTTCATATGAACAGTTAAATTACAATACTCATACCATGTATTTACGAGTAGTTTGTAACTTTTCTTGTACTTAAACGTCTAATGCCAAGCCGTTGGCACAACCCCGAGCACTTCCTAACAATGCCCTTTTCATAACTGTTTCAGGGCATTAACGACGACATTCATTCTCCCGGTAACTTCACAAGGAAATCAAGCTTTGATTTGTGAATACACGGAGAATTATTTGGATCGGCGTTTTATCAGTTGCTCTGCTGGGTTCATTACTGGCGTGGTTTCAACTTCGCGACCACAAAAAACCTGTAGGTGATGCCTTAACTGCAATTCCTGAATCGGCTTCGCTGGTATTTCGAATTAATGATTTGAGGCAGGCGCAAAATCAATTGAATCAAGGCAATTTGGTTTGGGAAGCTATTCAAGATTTGGAATGGGGAATACAATCTCAAAATGCAATTGCCCAAGTTGATTCTATTCTTCAACAACTGAAGTCAGGAGCAGATTTTTCTTCAGGCAAATCGGCATGGCTTTCTATACATCGTATTCAGAACAATTCATTCAGCTTTGTTTTGAGTATTGAAATGGATCACCCCCAGCAAGGAGCTCAATTAATCGAACAGCTCGTTGCAATCGGACAACCGAAAAATGCTAAATCTGTTAGCGTCGGAGAGGTGACACTATTGGAAAATGAGCGATTCTCGATTGGTAATGACAATGGCATTATTCTGATGAGCAACAATAAAGATTTGATGCGATCAGCATTAGAAACTAAACGTAAAGGTGGAAGTCTGAATCGCAACGCGGCATTTAATCGTGTAAAAGAAACTGCCGGTAATAAAGCAACAATTAATCTTTACGTGAACTATCAAAAACTTGCGGGCGACTTACGAGTATTCGCAGCAGCTGCAGAACAAGAGCACACCGGTGCAATTGGCAATTTTGCTGCATGGACCGAAGTTGATCTTGCGTGGCGATCTAATGCGTTATTGATGAATGGCTACACTGTTTGCAATGATAGCAACTCTAACTTTTTATCGGTATTTAATAATCAGGAAAGTCAAACTTTCGAAGCAGATAAGGTGCTTCCGTCTAATACGATCTCATATGTAGCTTACGGCATTAGTAATTTCCGAACCTTCTTAGAGGCGTATGATCAATACTCGGCAAATTCCAATAGTTCGCCGGCACGTAGCGAACAATTGGCGCGTTTAAAGGAAAATCATGGCTTTGAACCTTACCGGGATTTTTCTTCTTGGGTAGGGAATGAAATTGTTCGCGCAGAAATAAGTTCAGGAGAGGAAACCGAAACAATAGCACTAATCTCTTCGACCAACACCGGTGAAGCTATTCGAAAATTAACAGGATTCATTTCTGAAGATGACACCATTCTTGCACCTCAAGATTCCGGAATATCTATTTACAGAATTCCTGTTGATGGTATGTTACCTGCAACACTTGGGAGTTCCTTCGAAAAATTGGACACTTGCTTTTTTACCATTTTCAGGCATTACGTAGTATGTGCATCATCACCGGTTACACTTAATAATTTCTTGTTGGCAAACGAAAACAAAAGAACGTTAACACGCACACCGAATTATGCCGACTTTATCAGCAATTTAAACAGAGATTTTTCGCTCATCGCATACGTTTCGCCTGCACGTTACAATTCACCTGTTTTAAAACTAACGCGGGATGAGCACAAAGACATCATCACCAAACATCGTGCAACGATGGAACGTTTTGATGGTTGTTTTACGCAATACACGGTTACCAAATCAAACCTATTTTATACAAGTGCATTTCTACGTCACAATCCGCAAACTAAAAGTGAAGTAGCTTCGTTGTGGGAACTCGAACTCGATACCGCATTTTCTAAACAGCCCTGGTTGCTGCGAAATCACAACACAAATGGGCTCGATATTGCGATACAGGACGAAGCTCATCAGCTGTATTTGATTTCCGGAACAGGAAGCGTTTTCTGGAAGAAAATATTGAACGAAGCTATAATCGGAGATGTGCATCAAGTAGATGCTTTGAAGAATGGCAAGTTGCAAATGGCATTCGTCACCGCAAATGCATTACATATTCTTGATCGCAACGGCAATTATTTACCCGGCTTCCCGGTTAAACTTAAAGCACCGGCAACAGCGCCGTTAACCGTTATGGATTACGAAAGAAACCGAGAGTACCGTCTACTCGTTTCCTGTAATGATAAGCGCACTTACAATTACACGGTAAAAGGCACACCGGTAGAAGGCTGGAAGAACCCTTTACATGCTGACATTGTGCAATCGCCGGTGTTACACACCATAGTACAAGGAAAAGATTACGTCATCATGCCTGATCAATCCGGAAAAATTACCATCACCGACAGACAAGGTAATGTGCGACTAAAACTTAAAGAACAGTTACCGGAACGTTCACGATTTGTTTACCTGGAACCCGGCAAAGACCTGGTGAAAACTAAAATTGTAACTATCGACTCCTCCGGAAACCTCTACAAACTTTCCTTAAGTGATAATCTGGAACGCACCAGATTCCCTGACTTCAGTCATGTCAATTGGTTGATGTGCGAAGATTTAGATCAAGACGGGAAAGTAGAATACATTGCGATGGACGAGAAAAAGTTGGTGACTTATGCTAATGACCAACGCGCTCAATTCCGATTTTCCTTTGAGCAACCCGTGCAACTTACCGGCGGTCTTTATCGCTTCGACAACAATGATATTCGCATTGGGGCAGTTACGGCAGCTTCTGAAGAACTCTACCTGATTAACAAAGGCGGTGTAATGGCTGCAGGGTTTCCGATTAAAGGAAATTCTCCATTTAGTATTGGAAGAATGCACCCGAATCAACAGCCAATTTTGGTAACCACATTGCCGAAGAACCGACTGGTTGCGTATTCAATCATCGAACAATAGCAGCATTTTCGTACATTCGTAGTGCTAACACCTTAAGCATGAAACGTATTCTTTCTATTGTCGCTGCAGCTTTGCTCAGCGTTTCGGCATTTTCTCAGGATTTTTTGGGATATGCGAACAGTAATTATGCCGGAGTTAACGGCATTGATTTGAACCCTGCATCCATTGCGGATAGCCGCTACAAAGTGGACATTATGTTGTTCGGCACCAATTTCATGGCCGGTAACAACTGGATGGGCATGAATACCGCGGCATTGAAATATGACGGCAAACTCACCAATCCTAGTTCGTTGAAGTTTCCGGCGTTTGAAGACTCCATGTTTACGGATAAATACCTGATTCGTAAGACAGATGATCAGGCTCGTTCGGTATTCGTTAGTAATCGTATTATGTTGCCTTCGTTCATGGTAACGTTAAATGAAAAAAGCGCATTTGCTCTTACAGGAAGTATTCGTACGTACGTCAATATCGACGGGGTTGAAAATCCAATGGCGAATTTGATCTATTCCGACTTCGGGGACAGTTTGTTGTACCAGCCATTCACGAACAAAAGGCTGAGCATACAATACATGACGTGGGCCGAAATTGGCGGCACCTACGCCATGACGGTAATTGACAATAAAGAGCATTTCTTAAAAGTTGGCGTGCGTCCGAAGTTGTTGCTGGGATTAGGTTCAGCATTCTTGTTCGCTAACGATTTGCAGTACTTAACCGTAAACGATAGTCAGTTGACATTTATCAAAACCGACGTTCAATATTCCCACTCCAACAATTTCGAATTCCCTGAAGGTGGATTTAGATATAAGATAGATTCGAAACCCGGATTCGGTCTTGACCTTGGTGCTGTATACGAGTGGCGTCCGAATTATCAGAAGTTCAAATACGACATGGACGGTGAGACAGACTTGTGGATGCGTTACAAAAACAAATACAAGTTGCGTGTTGGCGCTTCTATCACTGACATTGGCTCAATTAAATTTGAACGCGGTCAATTCAGTAATAACTTCGTAGCGGAAGTTAATCAATGGAATTTCCGTGATGTTAAATTGGACAGCATTCCAATTCGTGCATTAGATGACACGTTGCGCAATCGCTTTGCATCATTGCCAACGGATCAGTTTTATCGCATGAATCTTCCAACTGCATTTAGTGTGCAAGTTGATTATCACATTTGGGACAATTTCTATGTGAACTTCACATCTTTCCTTGCTGTTCAGTGGAACAACAATCCAAACAAAGTACACGACCTTACTACTTTTAGCTTAACTCCGCGATACGATTGGAAGTGGGCCGGCATCTGGGTTCCTATGTCTTATAATCAATTCCGCAACTTCCAAACAGGAGCCGGGATTCGTTTAGGACCGATTGTAATCGGAACCAACAACTTGGCACCTTGGTTCAGCAAGAAAAAAACTATTTACGGTGCAGACTTACATGTAGCGTTGAAGATTCCTATCATGTATCGCCCAACTAAGGACAAGGACAAGGATAAGGTTTCCGATAAGAAGGATAAGTGTAAAGATGTACCGGGTGTTTGGGAATTCCTGGGTTGTCCGGATCGCGATGGTGACCACGTTCAGGATTCGGAAGACATTTGTCCTGATGAGCCGGGATTGAAACAATTCAATGGCTGCCCTGATCGTGACGGTGACGGTGTAATGGACAAACAAGATGCGTGTCCTGATGACAAAGGTCTTGCTGAATTCAACGGCTGTCCTGATAAAGATGGAGACAAGATCATTGACAAAGAAGATGATTGTCCTGAAGAAGCCGGTTTATTGGAATTCAAAGGATGTCCGGATCGTGATGGTGATGGTGTGATGGATAAGATTGACTTGTGTCCTGACAAGCCGGGCCCTGTGGATAACGAAGGTTGTCCTGAAATCAAGTTACATTTAGTTGATCTTGCAGGTCAGAGCTTGAAGAGCACTAAACAAGCTAAAGATGGCAGCTTCACCTATGAATCATTACCAAGTGACTCTGTTTGCGTATTCCGTTTAGATGGAGACAATACAGAAGGTGTTAACGAAGTGAAAGTAGTTGTAAACGGTGCTAACAAGCGCGCGTTACGCAGTCAGGTTGATCGCTTGTTCCGCTTCGATATTCCGAAGCCTGCAGGTAACGGCTTACAAAAAGTTGAAATCAAAGATGTGGCCGTTGTATTGACGAAGGAAGAACAAGAGATTGTGAAGAAGGCATTCGACAACTTAGAGTTTGCTTCAGGAAAAGACATCATCCAGCCGGGATCATTAGCATCCTTGGATGAATTGGCTGACTTGTTGAAGAAGCATCCTACCTGGAAGCTGCGCATCACCGGTCACACCGATAACGTTGGTAAGCCTGCTGCGAACATGAAGTTATCTGAGAAGCGTGCGAAAGCTGTACAGAAATACTTAGTAAGCAAAGGTGTTGCTGCTGACAGATTCTATGTAGAATGGTACGGACCGAATCGTCCGGTGGCACCAAACACTACACCGGAAGGTCGTCAGAAGAACCGTCGTGTAGAAATGTTGATCGTTGAATAAGATCGCGAAACAATAATGAAATAGGGGGGCACATCGTGTTACCCCTATTTTTTTGAAATGATGTCACTAATTTTAACGCATGGAGTTTGTAATCATTTGTTTTGCCGCTTTAGCCGGTTCTGCCTTAACGTTATTCTCGGGATTCGGCCTGGGTACGCTGATGGTGCCGGTGTTCGGAATATTTTTCCCTTTGCCTCTTGCTATTCAATTAACTGCCATCGTTCACTTTCTGAATAATTTATTCAAATTGATTTTAGTCGGCAAAAACATCGATTTCAAGATCGCACTTCGGTTCGGCATTCCGGGAATTATTGCTGCTTTTGGTGGAGCGTGGCTGCTCACACAAATGACAGAATTGCCCGCGCTGTATTCATGGAACTCGGACCAATTTGAAATTACACCGGTTAAATTAGTGATCGCAGTACTCATCATTTTCTTCTCGTTGTTTGATTTATTACCTCGCTTCAATCGTATTGAATTCGACAAAAAATATTTGGTTGCAGGCGGTTTGCTAAGTGGCTTCTTCGGTGGACTCTCGGGTAATCAAGGGGCGCTGCGCAGTGCGTTTCTGATTCGTTCCGGTCTTTCAAAAGAAGCGTATATTGCTACAGGAGTTTTTATTTCATGTCTGGTTGATACCTCACGATTGTTCATGTACTCCGACAAATTCATTATTAATGATGATAGCTCACAACAAATTCCATTACTCGTTGCAGCTACATTGTCAGCCTTTGCCGGAGCTTACATCGGCAATAAGCTGGTAAAAAAAATGACCATAACATTCTTACAACAACTGGTAGGAATTATGCTCATCGTTTTTGGTGTATTATTAGGAATAGGAATTATCTAAATACTAATCGTGGTTACTATTGTACAACTAGGAAGCACCAAAACACCGGCGATACTGGAAATGGTTACCGCTCTTGGTGCAGAAGCGAAGATTGTTGAGCGCGGAAATTTCACAAACGAAATTGCACAACAATCACAAGCCATTATTTTAAGCGGCTCTCCGATTTTCTTCACGGAAGTGGACTTTCAACCCTATGGTGAGCAATTCCAAATTCTGAACGATGTAAACATTCCTGTACTTGGTATTTGTTTCGGGCATCAACTGTTGGGATTATTAAACGGCGCGCACATTTTCCGCGGCGAAGCAATCCGAACTGCTACAACGATTCACAAAACAAAAGAAGATGTTCTTCTAAATAACTTATACGATTCGTTCACCATGCAGGAAGATCACACCGAAGGCATCACACTTCCCCCGGGATTTATACACCTTGCTTCGTCCGACTCCTACATTATTGAGGCCATGAGACATCCGACAAAGTCAGTTTGGGGAGTGCAATTTCATCCCGAAGTTTCCGGAGAAAATGGAAAAGTATTGCTGGGTAATTTTTTGCAACAACTACGCTAACGCTTCTATCTGCGCTTCGCGTTCAGTTTAATCTCTTGGCCAGCTTTGGGTTCGGTACCGGGTTGCATATTGTTGTAACGATATAAATACTTCACCTTTACACCATACAACTGGCTTATTGCGTGCATGGTTTCTCCGGGCTTAACCACATGTGTGCCTGTGCCGGATTTCTTTCGCTTCGGCTGAATATACAAGGTTTGTCCGGGTTTGAGCACCGCGTCTTTGCCCATTTCATTATAACGGTACAATTGCCACACTTCCATATCCAATTCCTGAGCAATCTTGAAAAATGAATCGC
>CALJIF010000098.1 GCA_937974275.1 uncultured Flavobacteriales bacterium | reverse complement strand
AAGAGCTGGTTGATGCTGATCATGCGTCCGCGCAATTCGTCTGGCGTCTGTAATGTCTACAAGAGGATCCAGCTTTAAAAGCCGGTTTGTGGCTTCTCCGATTATCTCCAATTCCCGTTCCACGGCTCTCCTGATAATCTTATTGGTTTCGTAGACATGAAAATTTCGTTCTGAACCAAGATATTCATAAATGGAATCTATGGCATTTGCAATGTCCAGCAGATACTTTTGAGCATTATGCTGCATAAAGTAATTCTTTGGTCTGATTAATGCTATCAATCAAGAACTTGTTATTCAATGAGCGCTCCGTCAACAAATCAACTTTTCTTCCAAACAACAATTCCAACTCAGCATGTAAGTTGAAATAGTTATCCGTATAACGGTCGAACGGAATTTCCTTGAATGAGATCAAAATATCGATATCACTTTGATCATGAAAATTATTGGAAACTGCAGAGCCAAACACGTACATCCTGGCAATTTCGTATTTCACGCACAACTGCTTCAGGTCTTCTTTTTTTTCCTGTATTAGGTCAATCATGGATCAATTTTGTCCTCCAAAGATAGCCATTTGACGTTGGCTTTACAACGAAACCGCCATGCAGGTTAGTCTGGAACGATTATGCGAGTACATTAGGGAATCGAAAAATCAAGATTAAATTTTGGGACGCTAACGTAGACGGAATCCAAGTTCCGATTAAACCCTTATCTTTGCACGAATTTTATTGATACATAAGATTCACTCGTTCTATGCCAAACGCCGGTTCCAAATTCCTGATTGAAGGACTTACCTATGATGATGTCCTGTTAGTTCCTGCTTACTCCGAAATTCTTCCTCGCGAAGTTGACATTCGCTCCAAGTTTTCACGCAATATCATTTTGAATACGCCTATCGTTTCCGCTGCAATGGATACGGTTACGGAGTACGAATTGGCTATTGCGATGGCACGTGAAGGCGGAATAGGAGTGATTCACAAAAACATGAGCATCGAGGCGCAGGCTGAGCAAGTGCGTAAAGTGAAGCGTTCCGAAAGCGGTATGATTGTGGATCCCGTTATTTTGCATGATGATGCGACTATCGGTGATGCGTTGCGTTTGATGAAAGAAAATAAAATCGGAGGAATTCCTGTAGTGGATAAGGCCGGTAAATTGGTTGGAATTGTTACTAATCGTGATTTGCGCTTCGAACGCAGTGTAAAACGTCCGGTTAAAGAGGTGATGACTTCTAAAAATATCATCACGGCACAAAAAGGATTTGATCCGAAAAAGGCAGAAGAAACTTTACAGCGTTATAAGATTGAGAAATTGCCTGTAGTAGATAAGAACGGCAAACTTGTCGGACTCATTACCTATAAGGATATTATTAAAGTTAAAGAACGTCCTAATGCGTGTAAAGATCATTTGGGTCGTTTGCGTGTTGCTGCAGGTGTCGGCGTTACAGGAGATACCATGGATCGCGTGGAAGCGCTGGTAAATGCAGGTGTGGACGCAGTTGTAATTGACACTGCACACGGACACTCACGCGGTGTTGTGGAAATGCTGAAAACGGTAAAGAAGAAGTACACGTCAATTGATGTGATCGTTGGTAATATCGCTACCGCGGAAGCTGCGGAAATGCTGGTGAAAGCCGGTGCGGATGCGGTGAAAGTGGGAATCGGGCCGGGATCAATTTGTACTACACGTGTTATTGCAGGTGTTGGTGTTCCGCAGCTAAGCGCGGTGATGATGGTGGCAGAAGGTATGCGCAAATCGAAAAAGGCTGCACCGATTATTGCAGATGGCGGAATTCGCTATACAGGCGATATTCCGAAAGCATTGGCAGGAGGCGCAAGCACCATCATGGCGGGAAGTTTGTTTGCAGGAACGGAAGAATCGCCGGGAGAAACAATTATTTACGAAGGTCGTAAGTTCAAATCATACCGTGGAATGGGCTCGTTGGAAGCGATGCAAAAAGGTTCCAAGGATCGTTACTTCCAGGATGTGGAAGACGATATTAAAAAATTAGTTCCTGAAGGCATTTCAGGTCGTGTGCCATTCAAGGGCAGCATTTCCGAAATCGTGTATCAGTTAATTGGCGGATTACGTGCAGGCATGGGGTATTGCGGTGCGAAGAATATTGAAGCGTTGCACAAAGCACAGTTTATTCGAATTACTTCTGCCGGTGTACGTGAAAGTCACCCGCATGATGTTGTGATTACACGTGAAGCTCCAAACTACAGCCGATAAGTATGAAGCAACTGCGATTAGTGGGTAAGATAGAAGGGATTTCTTTTTTGGTATTGCTATTTATTGCGATGCCGTTAAAGTATTGGGCAGGTATTCCCGAAGCCGTGAAATACATCGGTTGGGCGCATGGAGCATTGTTTATGGGCTACATCGTTTTGGTGATCTATCGTTTCATGGAAGATAAATGGAAGTTTTCGTTGTTAGTGCTGGCGCTGGCTGCAGCGGTGATTCCGTTCGGACCGTTTCTGATTGATAAGAAACTGGAAGCAGTGGATCGAAAATAAGGAGCAGGTGATTTCGACAATCTCAATCACCAAATATCGACAAGCTCAATCTCTTGCGTTCGACTTTCTTATCGCATAAACCAACTCGTCTTCCCATCGGCCATTTTTATAAATGGTTTTCGAAAAGCGAGCTTCTAACATAAATCCAGATTTTTCAAGAACACGCTGTGAAGCACCATTACTGCCGAAAGGTCGCGCATACACACGTTCGATATCGAAATGATCAAAAGCGTATAGAACGATCTCCGGAATGACTTTCGAAATAATGCCCAATCCCCAATGTGACTTTGCCAGCCAATAGCCCAGTTCTGCGTTTTTGCAATGAATATCGTGTTGCGGATGAATACCAATAGCTCCAACCACTTCATCGTTATATGTAACTGCGAAAATTTGTTGGGGTTGATGTGATGCTGCCAGTTCAATAAATTTCTTAGCGTGCTCTAACGTATAAGGATGCGGAAAACCATTGGTGAGGTTGTTCGCAATTTCAGGATCATTGGCTTGTGCAGCGAATACTTCAGCATCCTCCATTCGAAGTGCACGTAATCGAATTATTGCATCCATAAGACCGTATACATTATAGTTAAATATGCCCAGAAAGCGCCAAATACAACGTGTACGAGTGTTTCAAATGTTTTGCCCTTCCATAACCGGGGCGAGTAAACGAAGAACTGAAAAAATAATCGACATCCCCAAAAGATGGCTAATCCCCCGGTAATAAGCTTTGCTAAAGGACCATCATTCAATAAACCGGCTCCAAGAATATTTAATAACCCATTCAAGCCAACGAACAAAGCAATAAAGAAGGTGTGCACTTGCATCATCTGGCGGTTGATTAATGACAGGTTGCTGAGTTCATTTTTCCAATTGAACTTTTTGGGAAAGATAATGTGCACCAACGCCAAAGCCATAAGCACGATGCCGCTACTATACAGGTGTACGGTCATAAGGTTCGAGAATAAATTGTTGAACAAACGGATTTAAATGTTGGCGATGTGCGATGCGCAAACCGGCATGCTCGAAGGTATTCAACCAATTGCGATTAGTAAGAAAATGAAGAACGCCAATGTTATATGCCCAGGTATTGTTGAAATCACGTATGTGTTCAATAACTACAATTTTTCCTCCGGGTGTTAATTGTAAACGTAGTTTTTGAAAAAACAAAGCACGTTCATCATCGTTACGTATTTCGTGTGCCGCGAAAATTACTGCAATAAGATCAGCACGTTCCTGAGTAAATTCAGCGGTCGCAGTGCTAATTGCAATAGTTTCGGGATATGGCGGATATTTTTTTCGCGCTCGTTGAATAGAAACTTCCGTATGTTGTTCGGGATTGAAAAAGTCGAATACATACAGTTTTGCATACGGAAATTTATGCGCCAAAATTGCACTTGTTTCGTCGAAGCCCGCATGAATATTATAAATGATTTTTGACCCGCTGAATATTTCTAGCGATGAAAACTCATACAACTTGCCGGCATCATACACATAAAAAGAAACAGCAAGTGAAACCAATAAAGGAACAGCGCATAAGCATGCGAGCACAATTAGTTCAACTGCATACGTTGTCGAATACTTTGCAGCAAGCAGAAGCGAAGCGAGTAGCATTACCGCAAGTGCATAGAAGTGCCAATTGAATTGAATGATCTGAACTACACCCTGAAAAGGTTTTCTTTTTAATGTTTCCACGAATCCCAAACTCCTTTCTTCCAGTAGTATGGAATATTACGTACCACAAACGCATTGGCAAGTATGGCATCGGAAATACCGATTCGTTGTAATTCGTCAAGTTGCGCGCGCACTACAGTCACACCTTGCGGTTCCCAATCTTCACGCACACCTTGTACGATTAATGTTCGTTTATGTGTTGGGTCTACAGTGAAAGTAAACGGTAAAGGACCCGCGTAACGACGTGCGGTTTTCCAATCGGGAAAAGGTGAGCCAACAGGTAACGGATGTTCTTTGTTTTCGGTATTCACTTCAATATCGAATTGGCCCATTTGGCTTCGCAGTGTAATGCTATCGGAGCTTACTGCCTGTTGTAAATCAATAAGGCTGTACTGATAATGCGTGAATATATTACCGGCGCGAACCATGTTGGGTTTGTCCGTGAGTGATCTTAGAATATACAATCCACGATAGCTTTTACCGAAAGAAGTGTTGTACCGAACGAAAATGCGAAAGCCGGCCAGAAAAAAATCGTTACCGAGCAATTTCGGAAAGCCTTTCGGACGCAGATGTTTTGTTGCTACGAACGCCGCTGCAAAAAATGCATAATTCTCGTATGTGTCAGGAATTAAGGAAGGCGGTAAGAGTCGTTGTGCAGCAGGAATTGGAATGGCATACGTGAGCACCAAAGAGTAGTCGAAATGTGCAGCAACCGAAAAAGGATGTGATGAAATCCAACTCATGTTACGACTCTTTTATGAACTCCGATCCAATATAAGCAGATGGCAAATGCAATTGCAATCATAAGATTATAATGTCCGAAGAGCAGCAATTCCTTTGCAAAGATATATTCAATCATGTTCATGCTTACGATCAACACGATCTGTAACATGTAGTTAAATCGTCGATACCATCCGCTCAATAACCACAATGCCAGCAAGGTTTCTGAAATACCTATGACTATTGTGAATTCCCGATAATATACCGGTGCAATGAGTTTTTTTACAATGCTTTCATGTCGCGGTACCTGATTCAGCACCTTGCACCAAACGCCGTTGATGAGCCAAACACCAGCAACCAAATAATGGAAGATTTGTTGCCAACGTGTTTCGGTCATAGCGGCTTTTGTAGAATACACTGCGAATATCCTGCTTTTTTGGTGAGATTAAAATTCTATTTCCCCTACCGGTGTCCGGTTCCATTTTTTAATCTGCAATTCGAAAGAATACGCTGACTTTGGAGATAAATGCCTATAATTAACTTTACGTTACTATGTTGTATCACATTCTGCGTGTTCTCCTTACGATCACGTTTCAGTTTTTTTTCAAGCGATTACGAATTACAGGCAAGGCGCGAATTCCGGAACAAGGTCCTGTGATTATCTGCGCGAATCATCCGGGTTCATTTTTAGATCCGATTGTGATTGCTACTTCCATTAATCGCAAGTTGTATTTCCTGGCGAAAGGAGAAGTGTTTCGTTCTTCTTTTGCGAAGTGGATGTTGCCCAGATTGAATATGATACCGGTATACCGTAAACAAGACAATCCGGATCTTATGCATAAGAATGAAGAAACGTTTGAGCAGTGTTATGAGCATTTGAATAATGGCGGAGCTATCATCATTTTTCCGGAAGGAGTGAGTGTTACGGAGTGGAAGGTAAAGCCTTTGAAAACAGGTGCTGCGTGGATTGCCTTGGGTGCGGTGAAAAAATATGGAGCAAATTGTCGTGTTAAGATTTCCTGCATCGGTATTAATTATGATGATCCGCACACGTTTCGTAAAGATGCGTTCTTATCGGTAGCAGAAGCTATTGATGTCGTGGATTACGATAATTCCGATAATGACAAAGAACAGGTTAAAGCGCTTACCGATGAAATTGCGAAACGTTTAACGGAACAAGTGGTTCATGTTCGTGATGATCAAGAGGAGCAGGTAGTGCGGGCAATAGAGCGATTGTACAAAGGAGAGTTGTTATTGCGAATGGGCGTATCATCAGCCGATTTATCGCAGCAATGGCAACTTACACAACGTATATCCGAAATCGTGGCATGGTACAAGGATCACGAACCGCAACGTTTTTCTGCATTTGCAACAACGGTGAGCAGTTATTTCTGGAAGTTGGAACAGTTGCGGCTAAGCGATAAAGCAATTCGTGCTACGGCAGAAGGGCGGGTGAGTGCGCGACGTTATTTATTCGAATGGTTGTTTATTCTGATCGGTTTTCCGTTTTACGTGTACGGCTTGCTGCACAATTACTTGCCATTCTTTACCGCAACTTATATAGCGGATAAAAAGGTTAAACAACGCGAGTTTAAAGGTGCTGTGGGTGCAGCCGGAGGAATGTTTCTATTTATAATTTGGTACAGCTTTGGAGCGTGGCTTAGTCATTTATATTTCGATAGTTTTTGGTGGTGGCTGTTGTACCTGCTTTCATGGCCGCTATCCGGAATGTGGTCATGGTATTATTACCGCAGCATTCGCGCTCATGGTAAAAAGTGGATTATTCTTACCGTGCTCCGAAAACGAAAGCAATTGCTGCAAGAGTTGATCGCGGAACGAGAAGAGTTGTTAAGTGAAATCAAGTCCGCGGAACGACAATTTAATGATCTTGCTCCGCTAGGATAACGGAAAAATTATTCCCGTAAATCGAAAGTTGAACTTTTGAATTACGGGAATAATTATTTAGGAGTGCATCTCCCTTTCGCTAAATATTACTTGTTAACCAGTACGCGTTGCGTGTTCCGTCTTCCTTGATTATCAATCACCGTAATCAAATACATGCCTGAAGCTTCAATGGTAATCTGATGACCGATATGAGATTGAACCTTCTCTGTACGCACAAGTTTACCTTGCGCATCGAATATTAAGACATCAGCGTAGGATGTAGTTTGAATGGTGAAGTTTCCATTGTTCGGATTAGGATAGATTAGCACCTGTAATTCTTCAGTTGCAGCGCTAATCCCTAAACAGAGATCAACGTAGATGGAATCAATTGCAGAAGCTGAACATCCGCTGGTGTCTGTGTACGTGTAGGTAATCACGTTGTAACCTATAATTGCGGCCATCGGATCGAACATCGTATCGTTAACTACACCGCTTCCGGAATACAATCCTCCGAATGGCGATCCGCCTGTTAACACAAATGATGTTGTTGTCGATTGGCAAACGGTATCATTCGCTGCGGTATATGTTACTGCAGGTGGAGCAGGGTCGGTTAACGTAAAGGATGATGTGATAACACATGAGTTAGTATCCGTCACGGTAAGTGAATACGTTCCATCCGCTAAAGAAGAAACGGTAGCAGTAGTATCACCTGTACTCCACAGATACGTGTAACCCGGTGTTCCTCCTGAAATTGTAGTGTTGATACTACCGTCATCAATTGTACAACCGGAAGGATTAATCGTGTTGCTGCTAATTTGCAATGGTAACGGCTCATTTATAACTATTGTTCCGCTATCCTGACAGCCGTTTGCGTCCGTAAGAATACCCGAATATGTGCCGGCCGGAATGTTGAATAAATCTTCCGTGATGTATTGCCCGTTGTTCCAATCATATGTATAAGAACCTGTGCCACCGGTTACGGTAAGGTCGATTGAACCTGTTGAATCTCCGTTACAAAGTACATTGGTTGTTGCGACAGTCACATTTATTGCTGCAGGTGCTGTAATTGTAACATTAGTGGTGCTTAAACATCCATTGCTATCTGTAACGGTATAGCTATACGTTCCTGCAACTTCGTAAAACGTTCCGGTTCCAATGTAGCTCGGAGTTCCACCGGTTGCGGTAATTGTTACAGCTGCTGTATCTCCATTGCACAAAAGTGTAGAAGCAGCATGTGATACTATTAATTCTGTCGGTTCTGCAATAGTAAACGTTTGCGTTGCCATACAGTTATTGTTATCGGTAACGGTAACAGTGTAAGTTCCTGCGCTGAGTCCGCTTGCTGTAGCTGCAGTTCCGCCTGTCGGAGCCCAGGAGTAGGTGTAGTTTGGAGTGCCTCCGCTCACATTCACTGTTGCGCTTCCGTCGTTACCACCGAAGCAGGAAACGTTTGTTTGTGCAGCTGCGCTCGCTGTTAACACAGGCGGTTGCGTGATGTTAAACGTTTGTGTTGTAACACAAGAATTCGCATCAGTAACTGTGCATGTGTATGTACCTGCAGTGAGTCCGCTTGCTGTAGCTGCAGTTCCGCCTGTCGGAGCCCAGGAGTAGGTGTAGTTTGGAGTGCCTCCGCTCACATTCACTGTTGCGCTTCCGTCGTTACCACCGAAGCAGGAAACGTTTGTTTGTGCAGCTGCGCTCGCTGTTAACACAGGCGGTTGCGTGATGTTAAACGTTTGTGTTGTAACACAAGAATTCGCATCAGTAACTGTGCATGTGTATGTACCTGCAGTGAGTCCGCTTGCTGTAGCTGCAGTTCCGCCTGTCGGAGCCCAGGAGTAAGAATAGTTTGAAGTGCCTCCTGATGCATTTACCGTTGCATTTCCATCGTTACCGCCGTTACAAGAAACATTGGTTTGTGCAGCTACGCTTGCTGTTAACACAGGCGGTTGTGTGATGTTAAATGTCTGTGTCATCACACAAGAATTCGCATCAGTTACTGTGCATGTGTATGTTCCTGCGCTGAGTCCGCTTGCAGTAGCAGCGTTGCCTCCTGTCGGAGCCCAGGAGTAAGAATAGTTTGGAGTGCCTCCTGATGCATTTACCGTTGCATTTCCGTTGTTACCGCCGTTACAAGAAACATTGGTTTGCGAAACAATCGAAATGGATACAGGTGTAGCCGGTTCAGTAATCACTACAGCTGCAGATGCTTGACATCCTCCATTATCTGTCACTGTGCACGTATACACTCCTGCACTGAGTCCTGTTGCAATAGCGTTTGTTCCTCCGCTCGGTGCCCATGAGTACGAGAATGGTGCAGCGCCTCCGGTAACAATGGCAGTAGCCTGACCATTAGATCCTCCAAAACAATTCACATTTGAATTAATTTGAACTACTGTTGCGAGATCGCTCAATACTGTAACAACTGCAGTACCTGTCTGAGTATTACCATTAACATCGGTTACTGTTAATGTAACCGTATTTGCTCCCAGATTGCTACAATTGAAAGTATTCGGTGAAACAGTCATCGATGCTATTCCGCAAGCATCAGAAGAGCCGTTGTTGATCATTGCAGGAGTAATAGTTGCTGTACCATTTGATAAGGTAACCGTGATGTTTTGTGTAATAACGTTTGGTCTCATGGTATCGAGTATCGTTACTACTGCAGTGCAGACGGAAGAATTACCATTTACATCTGTAACCGTCAATGTAACGTTATTCGCACCAACATTCGCACATGTGAATGTTGATGGAGATGCGGTCATTGAAGCAATACCACAGGCATCTGATGATCCGTTATTGATCCACGCTCCACCAATCGTTAGTGTTCCTGTTGTATTGTTTAACATGAAAGTTCTATTGATACAGTTAGCAACAGGACGAACTGTATCAACTACGGTTACTAAAGAAGTGCATGTGGAAGAATTGCCATTGACATCAGTTACCGTTAAGGTTACGTTGTTGGCACCAACATTGGCACAAGTGAAATTGCTCGGAGATACCGACATGGACGCAATGCCACAAGCATCGGAAGAACCATTATTCACCATGGCTGCATTAATTAATGTAGAGCCTGATGCATTGAGATGAACGGTTAAATTCTGACAATTTGCAACAGGACGAATAGTATCTATCACGGTAACCGTTGAAATGCAAGTTCCTGAATTACCGCTAACATCAGTTGCTGTTAACGTTACATTGTTTGCACCAATATTGTTACAGTTGAAGACCCATGCGCTAGGTGAAACTAACACTGTGTTGCAATTATCATTAAACGAGTTGCCGGTTACGAGCGGCATGTATGCATTCACATTTCCGGTAGCATCAAGGTAGGCGTTGAAATTCTGACAAGTGGCAACCGGGCGAATCGTATCGAGTACCGTTAACTGTGCTACGCAAACGGAATTCAATCCAAAGCAGTCCGTAACTCTAACCGGAATTAAACGCACACCTGCGGGGCAACTAAACGTTTGATTGACACTGCCCGGTGATGAAATGTCGTATGTGCCATCGTTGTTCAAGTCGTATTCACGGAAAGCGATGCATGCACAGTTATCACTAGAGGCTATTCCTAAATTTAATAAGTCAATAGTCGCGTTACCTGATGCATCAACGTACGTCGTAATGTTGCTGCATGTTGCAGTAGGTGGTGTATTGTCATGTACATTTATTTGGAATGTACAATCCGTGAAGTTGCCGGATGCATCTGTAGCGCGGAATGTAACAGTATTGGCACCAACAGGGAAGTTAGATCCCGAAGGCAAGCCCGCTATTTGTGTTACGGTTAATCCTGCAACGCAATTGTCGGTTGCAGCAGGTGTGGCAAAATTCACCACGGCATGACATTGACCGGAAATAGCATTAACCGTTGTTGTTCCAGGGCAACTTGTAAACACCGGCGAAATTACATCAGCATTTCCTGTTCCCTGAACCGCAAAACTGAAAGGACTTTCATTGCAATCGTCATTGCCAATGTTAATCATTGCCGAGCGCAAACCCACTGCAGTTGCATCAAAACGTATGGTAACTGTTCCGCTTCCTCCGGGAGGCATTGGCCCGCCTAAGGTCGTTGAGAACAAACTGAAATCAGAAGCATGGGTACCTGTGATGGTTACTGCTCCGGTATTTAAAGTTGCGTTACCGATGTTCTCAACAGTATATGTACGAACAATGGTGCCTGTGCATTCCAATACATTTCCAAAGTCGGTGTGATCTGTGAATGACGGAGTAAGATCGCCGTTGGTAATGTTGGTGTTGTTTCCTTTGACGTTGATTTCGGGTGCTTGTACCGTAACGTCAAACGAACATGTACTTGTATTACCACTACCGTCAGTGGCAGTAAAAGTATTAGTTGTTGTGCCGATCGGAAATGCACTTCCCGAAGGCAGACCTGTAGTTTGAACTACTGCAATAACACCATCGCAACTATCAACTGCCGTTATGGAAGGATAATTGACAACTGCGGTGCATGATGAAGGTGTAACGGTGGTTGTAATATTCGAAGGGCATCCGATAGTTGGTGTACAGATAGAAAAGTTGTTTACAAAAAGAACTTTGTCTGTCCCGGAACCGGCATTGGAATTGAATGCCATGAATTTTCTGATTTGCTGATCACCACCACCTGAAAATAGCGTTGAAGTCAGCGTTTGAGAAACTCCGGAAACTTTTCGAGTTAATGTAATTTCAACTTGTCCTGTACTGATTCGTCGTATTGCGATAATGATACCTTCATGGGTAACAGGTATCAATGTGAATGGTGTAATCCCATTGACGTCGACAATTTCATACGTGCTTTGTCCGCCACGATAACGAACTTCACCTAAACTGTTACCGTTTACATTCTGTAATTGTACGCCAACAATTTGACCGTTATCAATATTTCCGTTGTCAAATTCAAGTGTTAATACTGAATTTAGAGCAAGTGCAACCGGGAATGGACGAACTGCTTGTGCGGCTTGAGCAGTATTGGCATATAGTCCTAGTGCAAAGCCACCGCTATTGATATCACCATCACTATTGGAATCAACACCACTTCCATTAGTAGTGGATGAACCTCTCAAGAATCCTGCTTGAGCGGTGTTGCCTGTAGATGCCGTTAGTGACCATGCATTAAATCCTGTTCCGTCATTATCTCCGTTTTGCCAACCGTCGCTGTATGCTGTTCCATTTGCATTGGATGTTGAAGGACACACCAAATTGTAGATTTGTGGCGGCGTTACATCTGCATTACCGATGCCTTGAATAGCGAAAGTGTATGGGTTCTCATCGCAATCATCATTCGTAATACTAACATTCGCACTGCGCAGGCCATTGGCCGAAGGGTTAAATTGTATTTGGAATCCACCAACCCCACCCGCTGCAATTGAGGCGGGTGGTAATCCAATCATTGTAAAATCGCCGGAATCTGGTCCTGTAATAGAAACCGAAGATCCTCCTCCCAACCATAGCGAAGTATTTCCGGTATTCTGAAACATAAAGGTTCGGACTATCGTCCCTGTGCACGTCAGGACACTTCCAAAGTCGGTGTGGTCAGTCAATGATGGAGTGATATCTCCATCCGCAATAGTATTAGCATTGCCTGTAACGTTAATTTCCGATTGACCTCCTTTCCATATTGTAACATTATTGGTGCTATAGTGCGGAATGAAAAAATCATCAATGCCATCTGAATTGAAATCTCCAACAGCAACGTCATATGGCTGCGAGCTTCCCGTTGACACATCAAGCCTCGTCATGAAGTTACCTGTGCCATCGCCCAGTCGAATGGAATACGTTCCTGCTGTTGTATTTGCTGACACAACGTCCAGGTTTCCATCTCCATTAAAATCGGCTGCCGCAATTGCTCTGGGATAGGTCCCCAAAGTTAAACTTGTAGCAGTCGTGAATCCACCTGTGCCATTGCCAAAGCGAACTGATGCAGTATTTGTCGTCGTGTTAGTGGCAACAAAATCCTGATGTCCGTCGTTATTAAAATCACCCACATCTACTGCCAGAGCGTACCCTGCAATATTAACGTCAGTTGAAACATAGAAATTTCCAGCTCCATCACCCAATCGAACTGCAACTCCTGAACCTCCAATAGTTGCAGCGAAATCTGTTATTCCGTCACCATTAAAGTCGCACAACTTTAATCCCCATCCATTTGCGGGCAGTGGGGTAGTGTACAAATTGCCAAAATTGCCCAAACCATCACCGAATCGCACGGAGACAAAATTTGAACCACTGCTGGAAACAATAAGGTCGTGATTACCATCTCCATTAAAATCACCTATTGCAACTTCACGGGGTGAATTGGTTACAACATAATTGACCGCTGCCGAAAATCCTCCAAGACCATCACCCATACAAACGGATACGTTTGACGAATTCGCATTTGCAGCGATGAAATCCTGATTTCCATCACCATTTAAGTCTCCAATTGCAACATCCCAAGGATATGTTCCAACTGCAATATTCGTTGATCCAGAGAAGCCCCCAAGTCCATTTCCTAAACGAACAGAAACAGTATTGGCATAAAAATTTGCCGTCGCCAGATCTTGAATCCCGTCATTGTTAAAATCTCCTACATCTACTGATACAGTCCAAGCAGATGCACCAACAACTAAAGTTCCTGCGCTACTAAAACTTCCGGAGCTACAATTGGGATCATTAACAGTAAGAGTCAGAGTTCTCTGAAAGTTGCCCCCTGGCCCAAACGCCACTACTGTTACAGTATAGACGCCCGCCAACTGGGCATCAGTGATGCGAAGCAACCCACTAACCGGATCAACTGTAAGTATACCAGAGAAAGAGGCACTGGTATTTGCCACCATAGTGGTGGTATTAACCGGAGCACTTGCCGGAAGCACAGTAGTATTGCCACCTGCCTGTACAGTAACATTCGGGTATGAACCGAACGTCGGTGCCTGACCAAACAACATCGCACTTATCAATAAAACAATTCCAAAAACTAACGTACGTTTCATATCAAATAATTTATGAAACGAAAGTATCTCGGAAAGAAGAGGAGGAACCTGACAGCGATCAGGTTAAAACATGATAGAAATTAGGAAGTAAACGGAGTTATTAACTCTTTCGCACATAAATCACTACGGTGCCTTGCGTATTCATGCCAATCTCCACATTATCCTGCAATGCCACCTGACTCAACTGTTCGTTAGATAAACGAATTTTTTGACCCGATACAAACACATCATGGCCTTTAATACCTTGTATGTTCCCACGAACTACTTTCTTTTGCCAGGCATTGGTAGCTTTGCTGAATGCAATTACACGATTGATAAACAAACGTGCAGGCAACACCGTAAGTATCACCAATACAAAATTTACAAAACCCAAAATGTTGTCTTCGTTTTGAAGACCCAATTGAATATAGTGCGTGTTCAAATAGGCTAAGCCAATACCGGCCACTAAAAACGGTACAATGTTCACCACAAATCCCGCATATAACGCGCGACGGGCTGCTGCAACCAAAATGTCTTTCTCTTCTTGCGGTAAATCTTCCAGTGAAACGGGCTTGTGGTACATAGTGGTTTATATTTCTGTTCAAAAATAATGATTTGCTCATGCATAAAGGCTCGTAACTTTGTAAACATGTCAGCACCGGCATCTAAAATTACGATCGCTATCGACGGGTATTCTTCTTGCGGTAAGAGTACCATTGCAAAAGCATTGGCTGCACAATTGAGTTACAGCTACGTGGATACAGGCGCGATGTATCGTGCAGTGACGTTGTATTGTTTGCAGCACGGCATTATTAAAGACGGCGCATTCGTGGAAAGTGAAGTGGTGCGTGCGCTGGATGATATTCAACTTACATTTCATTTTAATGCCAATACCAAAACTTCGGAAACGTATTTGAATGGTGTTAATATAGAGCGCGAAATTCGCCGTATGGAAGTGTCTAATATGGTTAGCCCGATATCTAAAATTGCTGCGGTGCGTAAACGTATGGTCGATCTGCAACGCGAAATGGGCAAAGACAAAGGCGTGGTAATGGATGGTCGGGATATTGGTACGAATGTTTTTCCCGATGCGGAATTGAAAATATTTATGACAGCAGATCCGGATGTGCGAGTGCAACGCCGCCTGGACGAATTAACTGCAAAAGGTGAATTTATTTCTAAAGATGATGTGCGCGCCAATTTGATGAGCCGTGATCATGAAGACACTCATCGCAAAGAAAACCCACTCATTAAAGCAGATGATGCTGTGGTACTGGACAACTCCGAACTTAATAGGGAAGAGCAATTGGAGTTTGTTTTACGTTTGGTCAAAGAACGCATTCCCGGACAAGTCTGAAGTTTATTATTGTCAGTCGGTAAAAGCGACGGAATTAAAAACTACCTTTGCGCCTTAATTTATCGTTCTTCATGTATAATTTTTCAGATTTAGGGCTGAAAAATGAGTTATTATCCGCAGTCGCGGATCTAGGCTTTACACAGCCCACACCAATCCAGCAACAAGCAATTCCGGCTTTACTGGAGAATCCCTCAGACCTTGTCGGGTTAGCACGTACCGGAACAGGAAAAACAGCAGCTTTCGGATTGCCGGTGCTCCATTATGTTCAACTCGAGGATAAACATCCTCAGGCCATTATTCTATGTCCTACGCGCGAATTGTGCGTGCAGATTTCGGAAGATATGCGCCAGTTTGCGAAGTATATGCGCGGAATTAACATTCTGCCTGTGTACGGTGGCGCAAGCATTGGCGTTCAGATCAAAGAACTCAAGCGCGGCGCTCAGGTTATCGTAGGAACTCCGGGTCGTGTAAACGATATGATTGAACGTGGCGCACTCGATTTGCGTCGCATTCGCTACGTTGTTTTAGACGAGGCCGACGAAATGCTCAATATGGGCTTTCGTGAAGCAATTGATACTATTTTGGCTGAAACGCCCGCAGAACGTGCCACATGGCTCTTCTCTGCAACAATGCCCGAAGGCGTTGCGCGTATCGCTCGTAACTACATGAGTAATCCGATTACGGTTAGCGTAAAAGGTGCACAACAAGGTGACGGCGAAATCAGTCATTGCTATACGTTAGTGAGTGCGCGTGACCGCTATGCGGCATTGCGTCGTTTCATTGATGCTGATCCGAATATGTATGCGATTGTGTTTTGCCGTACCAAAGCAGAAACGCAGGAAGTAGCCGATTATTTAGGTCGTGACGGTTATTCGTCCGATGCTTTACACGGGGACTTGTCGCAAGCACAACGCGATTACGTGATGAAACGTTTCCGCAATAAAGTAGTACGCATTTTAGTGGCTACGGATGTTGCAGCACGCGGTATCGACGTGGATGAAGTGACACACGTATTTCATTATCAAATTCCCGATGAACCGGAAAGTTATACGCACCGCAGCGGCCGAACAGGTCGTGCGGGTAAAAGCGGTATTTCTATCATCATTGCCGGTGCGCGCGATAACGGACGCATTCGCAATTTGGAACGTGCAACCAATAAGAAGTTGGTGTATTTGCCTGTTCCGGGTGGCGATGATATTTTGAAAAATCAGATTGTTGCATTCGCTTCCAAAATTCGTGAAGCAAATGATTTGCATATCAACCCCAAACACATGGAGTTGTTGCAAGAGGCGCTGAATGATATCGATGCTACTGAAGCATTAAATCGTTTGGTGGCGATGTCTTTGCAGCGTATTATCAAGACTTCAGAAAACACGCACGATCTTAACTTGCAACCGGGTAAGCCGGAGAAACGCGAAAAGCGCGCAAGCGGAGATGAATTATTGTTCTTCGTGGGCTTGGGTCGAATGGATAAAATTGACCCCAGCATGCTATTGCGCGTGTTCTGCGATACGTTAAACACCAGCCGCGAACATATTGGTCGTATTGATCTGAAACATAATTTTTCTTTTGTGTCAACCATCGGACTTACGCAACGTCAGGTGGAAGACGCGTTCCGTGATTTTGAATACATGGGCCGTCGTGTGCCGGTGAAAATTTCGGATAATCCGGGCGGTGGATCGGGTGGAAGAGGTGAACGTAAACGTTACGACGATGAAGGTCCACGCAGTTCAGGCGGATTCAAAAAAGATTTCGGTAAGCGCAGTGATTCATCATCTCGTGGAGGCAAAAGTTTTGGTCGTGATTCTCGTAGTGAGAATGTAGGCAAGGGATTCGGGAAACCTCGTAAAGAGGAGCGTTTCAGCGATTCCCCAAAAGGCAAAAGTGCACCCGGAGGTAAAAAGAAATTCGGTGAATCACCTTTCAAAAAAGAAGATTCCGGCGACTGGAGAAATTTGATGCAGGAGGGCGGAGGATCGCGTAAGGATAAATTCAAGAAACGGTAGGTTTTGATTGTTGATTTACGATTGTTGAATGTTGATTTAAATGCATGGTTTAACCGCAAAGGGCGCTGTGATTTTCGCTGAGAGCGCAGAGCCTTCCTGTTATGCGATTGTGCGTTGGTTAATTTTGATTGTTGATTTACGATTGTTCAATGTTGATTGATGATTGCTTGAAGTGAATTTTTTCATTGTAGAGCAATCAACATCACAAAAGTGCATTTCAAATGATGCGTTTTGCGTGATTTTTCACGTCAATTTTTACGTGAAAAATCACGTTTTTTTCCTCTTTTAGTTTTCGTGAATAATTTTTTTGTGTCTGTGTAACCTTGTCAGGTAAAGGGTTTCAGCGGTTTGTGATATTTTTTCTTACTGCGGTGTGATACAGGAAATGTATTTACCTCATAAACTTGGCAGTGCATAACCAAACACCTGCCACCATGAAAAAGACCTCGATTGGCGTACTCGCCGTTTTTGCAACAGCATATTTCATTATGCAAAGTTGCGGACCTCAAGAAAATAAAGTAGAGACTGTACCCTCCTTCTTTGCCGGATGGACATTGCCGCAAGATGCGGACACTACCTGTACTGTTAGCCCAAGCTCTTTAAAATCATGGTTTGCAGGCGGTAATATCACCGAAAATGGGGTAGTTGCTCCTGCCAATAGTCTGATGGCTCCTCATAATGACAATTGCGACTTTTACCGTTGGTCTATGCAAATGTTTTTGTGGATTACTTCTCCTGCAGACCAAGCCTACGGTTCAGTGTTAGAGTCACCGGACTTTTATACAGTAAGTACGCTCAACGCATCTACTAAAACGCGTACCCTTATTAAACACGAGCCGGGAGTATTGTTGCGAGCACAAGCTAACGTACAAAAGAACGACACGTTCAACACCGAAGAAGGTCAGGCAACCGACGATGTATTGATGGATCGTTACGGCAATATGGTGTATTACATTTCGTTCGTGAACGATGTATATGCCAATTATCTGGATGCCGTTGCCGCCAAACAAATGAGCGGGGCTAAGTTTCCTACTACCAAAGCAGAGTTGGATACTATAGTGGATTATGCTAAAACTCAAGGGAAAAATGTATTGAATACAAACACCTTGGCCATGGAATTAAAAACATCCTGGGTTGATGCGACATCATTAACCAATACCGAGCAGTTTGTAACGATTCGCGCTATGGTTCCGAAATATCGTAAGGTGAACGACTCCATTATGGTTATAGACGGCGAAAAAGAAGACACACTCGCGTTAATCGGAATGCACATTGTGGGTAGTATCGACGGGCATCCGGAACTGGTTTGGGCCACGTTCGAGCACCGCTACAACAGTCCCAATATGAACTATGAATACTTCAACTTGCAGAAGCAATTGGTGAAGCAACCTGCAGATACCAATAACGGTGCGTGGATTTTAAACAGCAACGTATCAGCAACACCTAACGTTCATCATATGACGATGAGCAGCGACACCATTTTCACGGTAATGCAATACGGCTTCACCCCAAGCAATACAACACGCACTAAGCCTTTTGGTAGCGGAGTCGATGTACAACCGAATAAAGAAGATGCTACACCTGCTGCTTCCAATACAGAAATTATCAGTATTAATAATTCCGTTTCGAACCAATTAATCGGCAACGATGTTCGCAAGAATTATGTCTTTGTAGGTGCTACATGGACATTCGGAGGGGCGGCACCGGACGGAACGAGTTTTAATCCGTCTAATGTAACCGAAGGCGCC
The DNA here is from genome assembly GCA_937974275.1 of uncultured Flavobacteriales bacterium. GTDB lineage: Bacteria > Bacteroidota > Bacteroidia > Palsa-965 > Palsa-965. The sequence goes on along the minus strand of CALJIF010000098.1, from coordinate 27,040 downwards.
GCAATAGGAGCCAGCCAATTAGCGAACAGCACTATGGAAACCTATGCGCAGAACGGAATTACATTCAATAAGTTTGGTTCCTGCTTCTCGTGTCATTCGGGCAATACACCTTCAGTGCGTCCCGGCGATTTAAGTCACATTTATACAGCATTGTTAAACGGCAAGTCGCAATAACTTGTTGGTTAGTAGGAAGGCGCCCCGGCTGTAATGGCTTGGGGCGCTTTTCATTTTTGGTGTGATGGTGTCCCGATGCTTCGGGATGGTGTGGTGGTGTGGTGGTGTGTTAGTGTGTTGGTGTGTTGGTGTGTTGGTGTGATGGTGTGGTGGTGTGATGGTATTACCGTAGATGGAGCGGAGTCGAAATCAACGGGAATACGATCATCTAACCGCAGTCCAAAGGACTCCTATGGAGAGAGCGCAGAGATGACGCTGAGTTCACCGGGCTTCGTATGAAAAATCTTGGTGACACTTCGAGCCTTTTTGTCTTAGTGGCCTCGCTCATCTAACCGTATTTCCAAACTTCTACTGAAGCAAATGGAACGACGGGAAAGTCGTTTAAGGTGAGTTCTGAAGTTTAGATTTTTGCGTTCAGTCGTTTAAAAGAAAACTATTCACCTTTCTAAGATTTGAAAAACACTTACTCTTCGTAAATAACAATTACAAAACCATGAACTTTATGAATATTAAGTATGCCATAACCGTGGTTCAATGCCAATTGCTTTTTACCAATTACATGCACATAATTGCCGGTATCGGGAATTGAAGTAGTTCCGGATAATTCAAATATATTTTGGCAACGCGGCATGATTAAATGTACAAAAAGTTTTTGAAGGGAATTAAGGGTGGAGTAGGAGTGGCAGTCTACGATTTAAATCGTAGACTGATTACAAAAATACCGTGTTAGTTACATACCACGTAACAGAAGTTTCCAACATCACTTATTTGTTTATCTACATCAACACTTCCGGTTCCGGTAAATTTAATTTCTCTAAGTTGAAGCATCGCAGTTCCAACATCACTTGCTAACATCGCTTTTCAACATCACTTAATTAACAGCCAATATCAATATCGAAATAACATTTCACTATTGGCGGTGACTACTTCTACGAAAACGGAACAACTTGTCCCGTGAAAAATCCCGCTTATTTGCTGTGAAAAATCCCGTTCATTTTGTGGTTAACTTCTTGCCCGTTTGCATAAAGTATGACCATGAAGACTTTTATAGGCGGAACCAAACGCTCGTACCACCCTTTAGTGATTGTTCTATTTCATTTGAATATTCTTGATAAGGAGTTGCTCCAACAAATTCCTTACGCTACACGCTGTTATTGGCGAAAAACGATGCAGCAAGAACAGTTTGGTTATGAGCAAGTGCGGGAGTTTATGGACCATAATCTGGATTTATTGACGGTGTATAAATCCAAACAATTGTTTCGATTTATGGTGATGATCTGCAATATGTACAAGGGTTACGCGGGAATGCTGTCGCAAATGAAAAAAGTACAACAACAAAGTCGTGAGTACGCAGCAGCAGTAGTAGAGGCTGTAAGCAAGCTTAATAAATACGTTAATGTGCGCGTTGCGGCACGAATAATGAATAGTACGTATCAATCTTATTATCGATATAAAAACAAGTGGCATTGTACGAAATCAAAACGGGGCAGATGTTTTCGCAGCACACCACAACAACTGTCCCTGCGTGAAATTCAGGTTATTGATGCGGCGATGCAGCACCCAAGTAACTTCGGTGTTCCTAAATCAACGGTATACTATCGCTTGTTGCGGAAGCGGAAGTTGTATTGCTCCCTGTCCACGTTTTACCACTACACCAAAACGGGTTTATCGGTGCTCAAGAAACGTGTTGTGACCCGCGAGGCATTGCGCGCTGTACGATGTTTTCAGTATTTGCATGTAGATATTACTCTGTTGACAACCACCAAGCCTCCGTACGTTAAACATTACATAGCTTTTGTTAAGGATAATTTTTCGAAAGCTATATTGGACTACGGCATTTTTAGCAATCGCTCATCCGGTAATATTCGTTCGTTATTTGAATGTGTATTTGAAAAATACAGTTTATCAGGCAACCCGGAACAAATCAGTATTGTTTGTGATGGAGGTTCGGAGAATAAGGGTGAATTGTTGTTATGGATGGCGCAACAAGTAGTGCCGCATGTAAAAAAGTTAACTGCAGGAGTTGATGTGAAATCGAATTCTATGTCTGAAAGTGTTCACCACATATTGAAGCATGAGTTTCTGCGTGGCAAGGTGCCCGATGATATTCACGGAGCAATTGCTCGCTTCGTAACGTATCACAATAACGAACGCTATCCGCTAGAACATTATGGTTACACATGCAATGAAGTACTACGCGGAGCTATTCCCGATCGGCACCGTTTTGCGAGTAAAATAGCAGAGGCCGGACAAATTCGTATTTGGGAAAACAAAAACTTTGGATGCAAAGCAATACGAGGCTGCGAAAGTGCAGTAATTGCAACCAATAAAGAAGTAAACGACCCGGAGTAAGGGAAGCAGAATACTTAAGTTTTTGTTTACCGAAAACCTGTACAACACAGGATGATAAATATTCATCTATAGAATCCCTTCGGGAATGTTTTTTTTAGAAATTTTGGAGAACGGCACGGGTTCTATATAAAGCAGTATAACAGGGGGTTACAAATATTTAAAGGTTTAATTTTCGGAAATCGTGGAGAACGGGACGTGTTCTATATAAAGCAGTATAAAAGAGCGGATTATAAATATTTATACGCAGGATCCCTCCGGGAAAGGATTCATTTTCGGAAATCCTGGAGAACGTGAACCGAACATTATTTAACATCACAACTACCGAAATACTTTTTACCTATTAGCTTCCCTCGTTTATTGTAGTACAGTTGATATCCATTTACTTCACTACCTTGATAATACGAAATCACCTTGATCTTATTATTTGCATAGTATTCAAAAGTTTTCCATGTGGTAAAACCATTTAAAGTAACCATCTCAAACATTAATTGTCCTGTTGGATAATAGCTAAACTTAATGCTATAACTGTTTGTATATGAAAAGGTTTCTGAAAGTAGAACATCCTTTGAAATGTACTCGCGTGTTATTGTTTGATAATTTGAGAAATACTGGATTATTTGAGGAATTGTTCCCGTTCGCTCGTACACAATTCTTTTGGTAATTTGCCCTAAAGTATCGTAGTAAGAAAGATTATCAATAGTGCCGTTACTTCGATACACTATTATCGAATCATTCTCAATTTTACCGTCTATAGTGTATTTGGTTTGTGAATTTAGTTGTCCGTTAGGATGATATGTTGTTATTTCTGAAATCCTACCATTTTTAAAAGTCAACATAATAGTATCTCCAATGGAGGAATTAGGATATTTGACAAAACAGTTCGCCTTATTAACAAAGGAACTATCTATATAATAAATTGAATCCGACTTATTAAATATTACAGTGCATTGTCCATTTAATTCTTCAAGTGAACTGGATAGAATTAAAATTGTTCCTGCTAAGATTTTAATAATTATTGTTTGCATAATTTGAGATTTGAGATATGTTCGCATCGCCTGCAGGTGCGACATTAGCGGTGCCTGGTGTTGCTGATATGATGGATGGACCTGCAGTTGGTCGGGCAAAAGAACCATTAATAACGACAGTTTGGTTGCCAGTATTCGCAATCGGGGGCGGCGAATTTGCTGCGTTTTGTTGTGGCACGTTAGTAATATTTATTGGAACTGTTGAATTGGCTACTGCTGTTGTGCCGTTAGATGTGACATTTCCAGTTTGAGGAGGAGTACCTGATGTTCCTGCACATGATCCCGGAGCCACACCTGGGCAAGGTATTATGTTACCGTTCCCATCTGTTCTCTGTGATATGTTAGCTGGCACGGCATTAATGCCAACTGGCATGTACGGTAAAACTGGTTGCGGAACCGCAAGGTCTGTTATTGTTATTGTATTTCCAGCACGACTAGTTTGTACAACGCCTGCTCCTGCAATTACAACATTACTCTGGTAATGTGGGGGGTAGGCAGTCGTAATTGGTTGATAAAATGTAGCATTTGGTGCACCAATTGGTGCAATAGTGAGCGTTCCTAATGCAACAGATTGCTCTTGAGCATCTCTGAATTGATTAGTGGTCCCTACATATTGCACGACAGCGCCGCCATTAGGATCTGCAAAGCCTGCAGTTCCAGGTGCTATAGGCCGTACTTCCGACCTATGCACCATAACGCCGTTTGCATTAGTATTTACCACAGTTATTACTGTTCTCGCTAGTTGCCCAGCTGCATTGTAAAAATCAGTCACTATAAACTCCTCTTCTCCATCTAAATCAATTGCCCAAATAACTTTATTACCTGCAAATTGATACGGCGTATACCAAGGATAATCCTTCGCCAACGGATCCACACTCAAAAACCTTCCTAACAACACATTGTACATCCTAAAGCCGTAATCCTGTATGCCGGTTTCGTCGTCGGTTTCTTTGCCATTAAAACCGTATCTATAACTATTGGTAAACGTCCTTCCATCCATTTTTACTCCAAAAGGAGTATAATCTTGTGAAAAGAGAATTTCAGCTTTATAGCTGTCAACAGTTTGGTCGTTGTTCCAATCTTTGGCTATTAACTTATCGGAAATTGAACTCAACACATTTCCTAAGTGATTGGATAATTCAAATTGTTTTTTGCCAATAAGGTGTACGTAGTTTCCGGTGTCGGGTAGAGCAGTGGCCGCGGAAAGTTCTGCTTTCGCAGTGTTCATTCCAATTCTAGCGCTGCCATACATATGCCGTTCTATCACATGATACGTTATCATCGATGGATCATCCGGGTCGGTGCTTACTTTTTCGTACACCGCCATCACATTGCCTGTCGCATCGTAGGTGTAATACGAGCTTTTTTCCCATACGTTGCTGCTGTTGTAAACATGCTTCGCAATTCGCTTACCGCTTGCGTCGTAGTCAAATTTTAAGTTTTTCTTCGGAGAACCATTGCTGCGTATCACTTCCTTCACCTTCGAAGTTACCGTCCATTTTATTTGTGCAATATCTTCGGCATCATCACGCACCAAGCGTCCTTCTTCGTCGTAGCCGTAATTGTTGTTAACGTTAATGTTGGTGGTAGTAAATGTGCCTTGGTCATCAATGTCATCCGCAAATGCTCCCGCGCTAACAGTTTCGTTAACATGGTACAAACGGTTGCGTAACAAGTGTCCGTTGGCGTTACGTTCGTATTTGTAACTTAAATTTTCTACACGTGTTCCTGCTTCGTTATGGCGTACTTGAGTTAAAATATTCCCCCGCCTACGTTTTGCTCCGGACGGGCACGCATTAGCATCATAACTAAACGCGTTGTAATAACGGTCGTTATACGTACTTCCATTCTGCCACGTGTTGGTTGCCATATTTAAATTTACAAAACCTTTTGCAACTTTTAATCTATTTAATTGGTCATATTCATACTATTCTTTTTACAACAAATGCCCCGTAAACAGGGCATTTGGAAAGGAAATTTTGATGGAGGTGGTGGTTTGATGCAATACCGAATTACCATGGCTACTCAGCAAAACATTTAAAATAAGAATGCCCTTCATGTATTATATTATCAAAATTATCTTTCCAAACATATTTTAGAGCTACGTAGTTCCATCCTTTCTTGCTTAAAATTCTTTCTTCTGAATACACTCCATAAACATCAGTTAGCGGTTTAATCAAGGTGAGATCTTTGGTTGTCGTAGAATCGTTATCTTGTGTTGCAACATAGTAATACACTTTCCCTTCTGGCGGTTTCACAACGTTCCAAGTTAGTGTTAAAGTTTCTCCAAGCATTCCTCTCTCCTTTTTTCCTTTTACAGAAACAATGGGATTGCCTGTTGTTTTTTGTCTTTTGCCTGAGGTGTCATATTCTGTATAAAATACTCTTTTCCCGTTATTATCAAAATATTGAAACACAGCAATATTCCCATTAGGATAGAAGTTATACCAGTCTTCTATTTGTATGCTGTCATCACGAATATACCCTCGGAATATTTCTTTATTATCTAGAGATATCTCTACAATTTGGCCATTAATTTTTCCATCATGGTATTGGACGTAACGGTAAAAACTATCATCCAGTTTCAACTTGCGTAAACCTTCAATGCGTGCATTTTGTTTAGCAAAAGAATCAATGATGGTGTCATTTCTATATTTAATATATAATATAGTACTATCATTTAGCGAAAATGTCTTGGTATAGCTATCTTCATTATTGGTACAATATGTGATAGGTAGGTAGATTATTAAAATATATATTACGTACAGATGTTTCTTTTTCATAATAAATAGTTATTTATTTACTCCAGAACCAAATCGCTGATGATCTGCTTTAGATGCTTGTCTGATGATTCTAACTGGAACATTCTTTAAGCCATTAGATCCTGTTTTCTCCCCCGTGGTATCTCCTACAACTACGTTTCCAGGTCCGTCTTGTTGTGATGGATCTAATATAATGGCAGTATCTCCATGTTTAATCGTTTTGGGGTCCCGGAATTCATCTTTTCTAGAGTTATCTGGCGCTTCTTCCGATCCATTGGTTCCACCATTACCATCTAATAATTCCTTTAGAGCTTCTTCTAGTACGTTCCAAGGCGCATATCCATTACTGCCGCCCATTTTTTCCCAAGTTTCGCCAATCGACTCCCCGTTGTTACCCTTATTTTTCCCCATTAATCCACCATCAGAACTACCCTTTGTCATATCATATTCGTTTGCTGCAACACCTTTGGGATGGCGCTCGTTATAGGAAAATCTATAGTCTTCTTCAACTTGCCATTGCGCTTCTCCAGAAACTCTGTAATTGCCACTGCTAGACCATCCATTGGTTAAATATTGTTCATACTCTACCCAGTAATAGGTTGTATTGCTATTAGGATCTCCATCTTCAAAATTAATGTAAATAGTTTTCCAGGTTGTTACTTGAAAGGTTCCATCTTCTTTGTAAGTATAGATTTGTTTGTAGAAAACGTTAGTGATTGTATCTCCATTTAAATCGATTATTGTTAAGGGAGAATTTGACATTGTTGAGTACGGACTTTTACTTGCATATCTTTTTGAAAACGGATCTTGCAACATCCATCGTGCTAAACGTGAATCATATATTCTGTCCCCAAAATCATAACTACCGCCATCAACATTCCAATCATCATCCTTCTCCTGCCCATTAAACCCATACCTACTATTTCCGCCCGCATAAGTCCTTCCATCCATCGCTACACCAAATGGTGTATAATCCGTTGCAGAGAGAATTTCTGCTTTATAACTATCAGTTGTATTATCACTATTCCAGTCTTTTGCAATTAAGCGATCACTTATTGTACTTAAAACATTTCCTAAATGATTGTTCAGTTCATATTGTTTCTTTCCAATATGATGCACGAAATTTCCTGTATCAGATAATGTAATTGTACCGGAAAGTTCTACACGCTCTTTGATTGTTCCGACTCTCGAAGAACCATAAATGTAGCGTTCTGCAGCATGGTACGTAATTCCGGCTCCATCGTTTTTCTTCTCATAAATACTCATTACGTTGCCGGTGGCATCGTAGCTGTAGTATGTTGAAGATTCCCAAACATTCGCACTGGTATAAACATGTTTTGCAATTCGTTTACCAAAAGCATCATAATCAAATTTCAAATTCTTCTTCGGAGAACCATTCGTTCTTATTACTTCTTTCACCTTCGAACCAACAGTCCACTTGATCTCTTGTATATCCTCTTGATCATCACGAATCAATCTACCTTCTTCATCATAACCATAGTTATTGCTCGTGTTGATGTTTGTTGTTGAGAACACACCTTGGTCATCAATGTCGTCTGTAAACGCTCCTGCGCTAACAGTTTCATTGACGTGATATAATCGATTGCGCAGCAATCTTCCGTTTGCATCGCGTTCGTATTTATAACTTAAATTTTCTACACGTGTTCCTGCTTCGTTATGGCGTACTTGAGTTAAAATATTCCCCCGCCTACGTTTTGCTCCGGACGGGCACGCATTAGCATCATAACTAAACGCGTTGTAATAACGGTCGTTATACGTACTTCCATTCTGCCACGTGTTGGTTGCCATATTTAAATTTACAAAACCTTTTGCAACTTTTAATCTATTTAATTGGTCATATCTATGCTATTGTTTTTACAACAAATGCCCCATAAATAGGGCATTTGGAAAAGGTATTTTTGATGGAGGTGGTGGTTTGATGCATTACCGCTTATCAATCATAGTTAATTATTTCGAACGGCTCAGTGTAGTACCTAACTTCAAATGCTATTATTTTTCTACGAACAAATTGTTCAATTATAAGAATATACGAATAATTATTTAAATATTGAATTGGAAGATATTGATAATGATATGTATTAAAAAAAGCAATTTTATTAGATCTAATAATTTCAAAACCAATAGGTTGTGTAAGTTTTCCGTTTCTCAATTTTACTATATGTTGAAATTCTTTTATCCCGTTAGGTTCATTTTTATTCTTTACCATAACCACTTTTCCTTCGGTATTTTTTATCTTATATTCAAAATGATTTTTTGTGAAAGAAAACTTAAAATGCAAGGTCAATGTTGTGTCATTAGCAATTAAAGTATTCGGAAGAGCTGTCAGCTTTATTACAAGTAAAGTGAGAATAAATTTACTGAATTTCATAATCCTATTTTTTTGAACGTTTTAAAAGATCTTTGTAATGTGTACTTTGACTAAATCCATTATTTTTAGAAGCACCTGAACGAAATAGTCGTCTCTTTTCATACGCATTAGCTGTAACATCAGTTTTAGTAGCATCGGGATATCCTCCAGCAATCATTAATTGCCCGTTCGCAGTTCCGAGATGTTTTAGTGCTTTGGTTACTCCTCCTTGATGACCAAATTCATGCGGTATAGTTGACTTGTATCGAAGTGATTCCAATGGAACGTCACTTGGGACATTTAAGCCGAGTTCTTTAACTGCTACTGATCCTCTGATAAAAACTAAATTACCACCGTTTCCAAATGTATAGGCGAGCGCATTCCCCCCATATTCGTTCATTTTATCATCTTTCTCGATTACATATAAATTGTCAGGTTTACCAGCATTTGCATTAACATTATCCAAATTATCAATTACCTCAATACCTCCAACAAAGGTGATACCTATTCGCATTTCAACACTTTCACTGGGGTTGCCTCTTATTGGTTTACCAATTGGCAAGTAATCATCATTATCGGGGGATTTCGTTTCCCAAGCATTCTCAATGTCTCTCTCCATCTTTTTGGCAGCTCTTTCCATCTGTTCCTTTGTAAATACTTTATCTGTAGCATTATATAATTTCGCATTGTGAATGTAGACCTGACGATCAATTTTAACAGTAGCCTTCCAGATCTGATATGCTTTCTTTACTTGAAGTTGTCCGTTTTTATCTTTGTAATATCTCGTTGTCTTTACATCCACCCATTCGCCTCCTTCATCTGCGCACATTATTGGAGAGTTGATCGAATATATATATGACGAGAAGGACGCATAATAGGCGTTAAGCGGATCCACACTCAACCATCTCCCCAACCTACTATCATACATCCTCGCACCAAAATCATAGCTGCCGCCATCAACATTCCATTCGTCGTCTTTCTCTTTGCCATTAAACCCATACCGTGCTTTGTCCGCAGTAAACGTCCTTCCATCCATAGCTACACCAAACGGCGTATAGTCAGTAGCTGATAGAATTTCCGCCTTATAAGAATCCACGGTATTGTCGTTGTTCCAATCTTTAGCTATTAACTTATCTGAAATTGAACTCAACACATTTCCTAAGTGATTGGATAATTCAAATTGTTTTTTGCCAATAAGGTGTACGTAGTTTCCGGTGTCGGGTAGAGCAGTGGCCGCGGAAAGTTCTGCTTTCGCAGTGTTCATTCCAATTCTAGCGCTGCCATACATATGCCGTTCTATCACATGATACGTTATCATCGATGGATCATCCGGGTCGGTGCTTACTTTTTCGTACACCGCCATCACATTGCCTGTCGCATCGTAGGTGTAATACGAGCTTTTTTCCCATACGTTGCTGCTGTTGTAAACATGCTTCGCAATTCGCTTACCGCTTGCGTCGTAGTCAAATTTTAAGTTTTTCTTCGGAGAACCATTGCTGCGTATCACTTCCTTCACCTTCGAAGTTACCGTCCATTTTATTTGTGCAATATCTTCGGCATCATCACGCACTAAACGTCCTTCTTCGTCGTAGCCGTAGTTATTGCTCGTGTTGATGTTTGTTGTTGAGAACACGCCTTGGTCGTCAATGTCGTCTGTAAATGCTCCTGCACTAACAGTTTCATTGACGTGATATAATCGATTGCGCAGCAATCTGCCATTAGCATCGCGTTCGTACTTGTAACTTAAATTTTCAATTTGCGTTCCGTTCTCTGCATGGCGAACTTGCGTAAGAATGTTACCATTCGCATCGTATGTGAATTGATTCAAATATCTATTTGAATACGTACTTCCATTCTGCCAGGTGTTCGTTGCCATATTTAAATTTACAAAACCTTTTGCAACTTTTAATCTGTTTAATTGGTCATATTCATACGACATGGCCTGAGGCAAGGTTGCATACGTACTCGGGTTTTGTATGGCGGTTACCATCATGCCGATGTTTCCGTTCCAAAGGTTTTTTCTTGCGGCTAAGGCATCACTTCCTGTCTTATCACTCTCAAACCTTGTGGTTACGGTGTTCCAGCGGTTGGCGGCGTCGATGGGGCGGTAGTCGCTAATGCCAACGGTGTCGTAATAGTTTAATGTATATCCAAACACATCCGGTGCAAATCCTGCATTGGGGTTGTTGGCTATAGGGTTGCCGTCGCGGCCTACGTCGCGCGTGCTGTCGAGTGTATTTGAATTTACTCCTTTAATCCAACCGTGCAGCGTGTACACATAATCCACACCTTGCACTTTTTCGTTACCCAACTCTGTGCGTGCCAAAGGCCCGTGTGCGTAATAAAAATACTTAGCATCCAAATCCTCATGTACGCCATCAGTGCTCGTATATACGTGCGTAATTCTATTATCGGCATCGTATCGGTACTTGTGTATCATACCATCTGCAAATCCGCTTTGGTATTTTACTTCATGCACATTTCCGGAAATTAAATCGTACGTGTAATCAATTCGTTTAATGTCTTGTCCTGTTACTCCCGTGTTGTTGTTTTCTTGCAACAGGGTGTTCACGTTGCCGTGTATGTCGTACGTGTAATGACTTGCGGCATCATACGTGGCATCGTTGTTATCAAATGTTTCTTCGTAGGTGACGTGTGCCACACGCTTGCGTAAATGCGTAGGCGTAAAGCTTCCCGGTAAATTAGCTGCAATAGCGGTATTGCTGTAATCGTAATAGGTTTTAGTAACTTCTTTACGCGCACCGCTGCCGGTAATCCAACTGTTTAGGTTGGCATCGTCTATTACTTGAGGGTTGTAATATGTACTTACCATCGTACCAAACACACTTTGAAATGCGGTCCCTGAGCTGTTCTCCGTTTTTTCACCTGCTTCGCTCACACGGCCCAGCGCATCGTAGGTAGTGTAGCTGTACTTTTTCGTTGCACCGTTGTACTGCCTGCTGTTTTGGCTTAGCACAATTCGTCCGAGTTTATCATAATAAAACTTGGTGCTAAAAATTCCCGATTCATCATTCAGCACGCGCGCATAGCTGCGCCACGCGGTAGTTTGAACAGTGTTGTTATACGAACCACCTATAAATCCGTGATAGCGGTTCGGGAAATACACCGTGCTGATGGTAATGTTGGTTACGGTAGTTTGGTTATTCAAATTATCCGCTGCCGACTTATCCACCCACGATCCTGTGGTATAAAGGCCTGTTGTTTGGTTGTAGGCGAAGTTGGAGCTTTTGATAATGGCACCGTTGGTTCCCACAATGTAACCGTTCAGATCGTCATGAAAATAAATATCATTAAAGGCGGTACCGGCAGGCACTGTTCCCGGAACTGTTGTTATAGCCGTATTGTAGGTGGTGCCGTCCCAATAACGTATCGTTTTTTGTGTACCCACAGCTATGAACTGGAAGGTGGAATTTCTGTAAAATGCTTTTACAGATCGTAGCGCAACTCCGGCAACGGTTGTACCTGCTTGTGTCCATGTGGTTCCTCCATTGGTAGTGGTGTAAGCAATAGCTTCAGAGCTGCTGTTTCTTCCTACAAAAACACCACGGTTGGCATCGGTAAAATCAAAACCATTTACCTGTGCATTGCCGCTCATTCCTGAAAGCGTTATGGTTGTGGCAACCGCAGCGCTGCTTACCGTACTCAAGTGCCCTGTAGTTCCTCCAATAAATCCTGTGCCGTTGGCTTTTAAATAACATCTGTTTAACTGGGGCACGTTGCCGCCCAACACGGTGTTGGGCGTTGTAGTGGTAATCACCTGCCAGGTTTGTCCTCCGTCTTGTGTGTAACGTGCGGTAAACAAGTTGCCCACCACAATGCCGTTCATCGCATCGCTAAAATGTACTGCCCGCAAACCATGTGTGTACACTTGTTTTTGTACCATAGTAGTGGCACCGAAACAGCGACGCACGTGTGCATGCTCACCCATAGCGTAGGCTTGTGTAGTGGAAGGAATAAAGGCCACGGTATATAAATCGCCGGCAGTACTCACAGGCGCTGCACTTACCGCTGTAGTGGTAATGTTGCCGCTGACTAACAATGTACCGTTGGCTCCTGCCACATACACGCTGTTACCGCTGCGTTCCACATCATACAGGTGCTCGCTGTTAGGCGTGGCGTGTACTGTAGGTGTTAGTGTGCTGCCGCTTACGGCATAAGAAATCAATGTTCCGTTATCACCGGCCACCGTTACATCGGTTGTACCGTACCACGACATGCTGTTCACATTTTGAGCCGTTCCGCTTACCAGCACTTGCCAATGGTTACCGCTCACGTACTGCACCATAGCCCCATCGGCACCGGCAGCATAACGCTGTGTTCCCGAATAACGAATAGTGTTATAGGCTACGTTCTCTAAATTTTTGCTTCTATCGGTGAAGGTTGTGGTGTTGCCGCCAATGCTGTAACTCACGTGTTCCGCAGCTCCCGCAGGACCCGTTAACACCACATCACCGCTCCAAACCGCCATACGATTTAATGTAGCCGCAGTTCCCGTACCGGCACCGATAACAGTTGCCGATGTGGTAACAGCAGTATTGTTAAGTACAATCTTGTACAACTTCTGATCATTGTTGTTATACGCCAATAAGTTGTTCGCCGTATTGGAGGTGGTAATATCACTGAAATTTTGTGAAGCGTTAACCGGAGCAGTAAATGCGCTTACGCTGTAACTGCTGCTGTTATTGGCTTTGAAGAATCCGTATAACTTTCCTGCGGTAGTTACAAAACTTCCGCTTATTGCAGGATCAGCACCCGTGCCTGTAACACTGCCGTTCAGTTTTTTAATGTTGGTAGTGCCTGTTGTAATGGAAGTCCACGTTACATTGGAAGTGCCGGTATTTTTACTGAGGTACACCGTACCGTTACTGCCTGCCACATATACCCAAGGTGTACTGCTGACAGTGGCTACCCACGAGGTGTATAGGGAAGTGGTGGTAGGAGCGCTTAATACATCAACTCCTGCACCGCCGCTACTCGGCAACAACACGCGATTTACCAGGCCGTTGTCTCCAACAGCCATTACTTTTACGCCCCAGGCGGAGTTTTCGTACAACTCTAAATCCACATAATCATCACCCGCAGCACCAATCAGGTTCCAGGTTTGTCCTTTATCGGTAGTGTGGTATAAGCTGCCGGTTCCTGGTGTTGTTTCAATTATGGCTACGCCTTCATCAACCGAGCGGAACACCACATCGGTAAATGTGCCCGCAGTACCTGTAGGAACTACATTCCATTTCACACCGTTGTTGGTGGTGCGCAATAACGTTCCATCCGCTCCGCAAGCATACGCCGAAGAAGCGGCATAATAACTTACTGCTGTTAAGTTGGCAGTAGTGGACAATTGGTTTTGCAAGGTTAATGCCGTGAATGAAGCATCCAGTTTATAAATCAACCCGATGTCCGGATTGCCCGCTCCACCACTGCGTTGCACCGTGAGGTAATACTGTGTGCCATCGTAAGTAATGGAAGTGATGTTGTCGGTAAGATTCAGTCCCATGGCAACTAAATCCAGTTGTGTCCAGGATGATCCGTTGGATGTACGCAACATCAGCGCTCCGTCACCCACAACCACTCCTGCTGTTGTGCTCGTAAAGTAGCAGTCGTTCAGGTGAGACTGAATATTAACCGAAGAAGTAGTTGTAACGCCAAACGTATTTAATTGATCCCAATTATTTCCACCATCTGAAGTTTTGAGTATGGTTCCGTAATCGCCAACGGCATACCCCACGCTGCTGCTCGCCCAGAAGATCTCGTGCAGGTCGGCTCCAACTTCATTTCCGGTGCGCTGCCAGGTTACTCCGCCATCGTTGGTGATGTACACATAACCGCGTTCTACACCTGTACCGATGTCCACAAATCCGGTTAAGTAACCGCGGTTACTATTTACAAAGTGTGTGGATGTTATTTGTAAAGTGCTCAACAGTCCGTTAGGCAGTGTGGTGTTCCAAATGTCCATATCATCCTGATCGGGCATGCTCTGACGCACCAACTGGTTTAAGCTGTTGTACTCGTAATGCGTAGCCAGACGGTGTTGGGTAAACACGGTTTGGGTCTTGTTGGCACGGTCGGTTGCAATTTGCAAGCCTACACCGCTTGTGGTGTTAGTAATTTGCAAAGGACCAACACCTTCGGGCGGCACCGTTTTAATCAGGTTGCCGGCCTGATCGTAGTAATACAAGGTAAAGTGGTATTCTTTATCCGTAAAGGTGGTGGTGAAATTCTCCACCGTACCTAAACATTTCGCACGATAAGCACCCGCAATAACGGTGGTCAGACTATCCACATATTGTTCGTACGCCAGTTGTGCGTTAGACAAAGCAGAGTTAATCAGGAACTGCACACATGGATTATGATACGGCACCGTGGGCATGATGAGCGTATCCAACACTGCACTTGGTTCGCACGGTGGTAACAAGCGTTCTTTACACGCGTCACGGAAGTGCATTTTGTCGTAAGCTTCTTCCGGTTTTGAATCGTATAATCCGGCTTCAATTGCATCTACCAGTGCCAACAGGTACTCTATGCAGTAACAAAGTTCCTGTGCGGTAAATTCTTCCAATGTGTAAATCGCTTCAATTTGGAAAGAAGGGTCCCAATTGCGAATGACGTAATTGTTATAGCGTTCTATTGCGCTCAAGTAGGTGCTATATGCGTGAATACACGTATCCTGAGGCAAATCGGCGGTGTCCGAACAAAACTCATCGATACTCATAGGCAGTGGTAATGCCAGATTCGGCGGGTTGCCTAAATAATCTTTCAGATAGTTGTTGTAAGCTACTACACATTCGCACTTGCCTGCACGGTAGAACGACTGAAAATCGTAATACAAACTATCATCGAGGTAATAGTTCATGGAATCGGCATAGGCAGAAATGTTGTATTTATCAATTCGACTGCGATACGTAATAAAATGGCTGTAGCATTCTTCCTGCGACATCATCATGCTGTACGATTCTTCACCGGCAGGTAAATACACGTTTTCTTCGGTGATCATTTTTTGATACGAAGCTGAAGTGATGGAGTTACATCCCGTGTAGGTTGGAGCCACTTGCGGACAGTTGTTGCCCGTAAAGGTTTGAATATATGACGTGAATAGGCTGCGTCCGTTGGCATCGCAGCACAATCCGCGCTTCACGAAATCTTCATACGCCAATAGCGGTGCTTGCTGTTGGTAATCGCCACATGTAGCATTCACTGTTTGTGCTGCTTCGAATGCCATGTACGTGTTGATGTACGATTGGTACAATACCGCACAAGAATCGGTGTTGGTATGCAAGGCATTGCGCCCGCCAAGATAGGTCAATACATCATCAGCGCCGGCGTTCCCCACCGGTTGTGTCTTGAGGTAATTGATGTACAGATAAACACTGTCGGCCACACGTGCCTGATAAAATGCCGTGTCGCTTAATGCGCTTAATGCCGCCGCGCTTTGGGCTTGTGCGCGGATATTGTATGCCGAAAGTGCTGCAGCATAACGCTGATATTCGAGTTGCACATTAGTGCCGTAACCGTAATGACGCACAAAGGAATCGGGGTGAGCAACAGTATTGCGGGCGTCAATAACACTATCAAACGATACCATATGTTGTACATACGATTCGTGAACGTGTTTTACTCCTTTGCTGCTATACTCCAGATAAGAAACGGGTTGCACGTATGCCGAATCTTGCGGTTGTGCGCCGTTAATGGCATTCATGGAATCGACCGCCGCTACATAACGGGCATACAAATCCGGTGTATCATCGTAACGCAGTTTGCCTTGCACCAATTCGGTACTGTCTTGTTGCTGCAAACTTTGCATGCTCATCATCATTTCCGGATTTCCCGGCAAAGGATCCAGTTCACTGATTGAAGTGTCGGGACAGGCATCGCAATTCTTGATGGGCCAGCAAGAAGTACCAAACAAAGTGTCTTGGTATTCGGTAGTACCCACAGTGTAGGTTACGAATAACATAAAATCATAATACGCGCCTTGTGCATTGGCAACACCGTATCCGCGCAATTCGTTAACTGCGGTAATGTTACCCATGTTCAATCCCGGTGTGGTGTACGTATCCGACTGCGTTAAAGTAAGGTCACAGCCCGTCATGCTGAATGCCAGTGTGTCGTAATTCACTCCGCTTTCGGTGTCTTCAACATACGTGGATGAAGATGATGTAGTAGATGAGGGAAGATACGATTGCAGCAACGGTGTCATGGTAGTGGATTGCCACAAATTGATGTTTCCGGTAAACGGAACTTCTAAAAGTTTTTCACGCAGTAGTCGTTCCAGGTCAGTGCGCACCTGATGTTCTTGTTCGTTACACGCAATAGGAGTGGGGTGGTCGCAATGTCCGAAAGCCACGCCGCGTGTGCCCTTACTATCGGTAAATGTTCCTACCACTCTCAACGTGGAGATCACATCACCGTTGCTGTCGAGTGCTTCAATGGTAAATGAAGATTCTTGTGCACCGCGAATATTGCGGAAACCGGCAATGGAAGATAACGCTATGGCAGGATTGAAATTTTTAATTTCCAATCGTAATACACTGCCGGAGTTATTATCGGTAATGGTAAATACGTTACCGCCTATATAATCCCACTGCAAGGCCACAGTTCCTCCGGTCGGATCGAAGAAATGCGATAAACGGGAGGTCATTAGAATATCATAAGGCGCGCTGCTGAGATCGATATTAGTATTTAATAAATCACCATTGGCGGCAACAGCTGTCATGATCATTTGAAGATCACGAGACACCGCGGTAGGCGGACACGATTCAGGGAAAATACAACTGTCTAAACGGAAGCAGGTAGTGTATCCGGTAAGTTCTTTATAAGTGTAAGGCAGGGTAGAAGTGCTTGGTGCCGGAATACGTGCGAGAATAGTGAACGTATACTGTCCCAATCCGTTTACTCCTGTCGGTACCAGATTCACAAAGCCCAGAATATCATCCCAACTGGTAATTCCTGTGCCTGTTTTATCTAGTTGTAACGAACAATCATTTGTGCCGTTAAGTCCTAATGTAAAATTGGTGGTCAGTACATGTCCTCCTCCTGATATAGTGGCGTCCCAATGCCAATTCTCAGCAGTAATCGGATTAGCCGGTGCGAAGTTGTGTTGCGCAAGATACAGTGCCGTATAAGCAGGATATCCGATTAACGGAACATCAGTGCCATCCAATGTGTCGTTTTGTGCCAATGCATTCAGCAGGTTCACCAATTGGAACGGAACAGGACACTCTCCCGTTTGTAAGAACAATTGGTAAGCGGCATCCTGAGGAGAAACTTGCGGAACATCTTCCGGATCGGGGAAACGTTTTTGTTTACCCGCAAATAACATATAGCGCCCGCTATGGCAGGTTTGATCGGTGTTAAAGAATTCGGAATTGCTCAGCCAAAGAGAATTAAATTCAAACATGCCGGAAGCTACCGGATCAAAATCACTGCCTTGTCCGATACAATTGTTGAAGCGTTCGCACACGTGCAGGGCCACACTATCCATGTGGTTGTTCTGCAATTCTTTTTTGCGTGATAAATAAAACGCGCGTAAGGCCAACCACTCTGCATTGCGAATGCTGTCGTTGTATGCAGCAGGTCCGCCCACCCACAAGTCGGCACCAAAATTCATACAAGTGTTACTCGGCAATACACCGTATTGTGTGCCGCAACGTACGGTAATCGCGGCTAACTCGATCATTGAATAAGAAGTAGTACCGTTGGTTACAAACGTGCTGAAGTTGTTTTGCAAATTGGCACCGTAACCTCCGTAAGTTGCCGATGATGTTACAAATGGATCGTAGGGTAATGTGCTGCTGAACGTGAACCAATCGTTCACGCGTAAATTCGGATTACCGAATGTGGCATGATTGGATTTTATGAAACCGTTGGTAATCGCTTCCGCAAACGTACCGGTCTCCATCAGTAAGGCATCAAACTCATCGCTACTGCGTACATCTGTTGCAGTGGGCTTTTCCGAATAAGAACGACACGTTTCGTAGTAACAATATTCGGGGTGGTATTTTACCAACGACTTCGCCCAATTACTTTTCCATGCGGCCACAAAATCCGTAACCGCGCTTAAATTTTCGGGATAGGTGTAATACGAATTGGTGGTGGCATCCAAAAACACATGTGTACCTGCAGTGTTTACAACAGCGGGAATATAATTGGTTCCGCTGGGTTCTAAGTACACCCGCGAACGTGTGCCATCTTCATTCAAATAGTACGGATGCCAGGTTCCGTTAATCAATATGCTCGGATTTTTCCAGTTAGCACTACTTACCGGCAACACGTTGGAGGTGTTCAATACCGATAATGGATAATTGCCGGGATTTACCACGCCTGTGGTCATGTTCATGTATTCGCCATATTGACCTGCAGGACTTACATCCAAGAGCATCATTTCAAATGCTACTTCACACTGACTGTACACTTTACAATTTGCACCGCATTGTTCTGCAAGCAAATCATATTCCAATCCGGTTCCTTTACCCGAAGCAATGTAATCGTCGCGATCTCCCAGAGAAGCCAGACAGTCGTCACAATCGACATAACACGTTGACGTATCAACATTAGCGAGGTATTCGCTTTGGAAATCGTACAAGGTTTTGAAACACGTGTTAATTGTGGAGTCCATGTATTGTCCCACATAAAAATCTACCGCGCCCGGAGCGATCCGTAGAATTTTTTGAACCGTATAGGAACCAACGGGAAGGTTGATGTTAAACGCTTCGTTGTGGGTACTACTGATCGGACTGTCGCATGTCGTCAGGAATTCAACGTTAGGACCGCTTTGGTTGAAATGCCCGATCACTTTATTAATCGGTTGTCCGCTTACCAATGCCAGATTAGTGCCGCATTCATCAATAACGGCGATCTCTAATTCGTACACACAACTGAAACATACGTTCGCCGCTAAACACGGAGCTGCCAGCGTGTCGATATGTACGTCGTAATTGAAGGTATACGCGCTTTCATAACTCACCGGCATTTCGGAAGTAAACACAATGGCATCATATTCCTGATTGATGACGTTAACTTCACTATTGCCGTTGATGTCTTTACCCAACAAATCTTCAGTAAGGTTGGCACTCAACACCGAACTGTCAATGGCTGTGAGGTTGTATGGTGCGGGGCCGGCCAATGCGGTAGCCACAACTCGTCCTTCCTGATCGAGGTACGACACACTCACTTGTCCATTCGGATCGATGACTAAATTTTTCTTGTAATGCGCGGCATAGCCCACTTCCGACCCGAAGAGGCGATCGAGTTGAATTTGATGTGGTTTGCCGTAATAATATTTGGTTTCGTGGTCGACACCTAAACGAAACTCTTTGCCAACTCCGCTTTGACGGCGAACACGTCCCGTATTATCGGGAGTATATTCCACTCGTGTAAACGGATAACCGTGCGCATCGGGCACCATACCTTGCGCTCCGTCCATATTCGGATTGTTGGGCGAATAATATTTGGATGAACCGTATTGCGGATTTAACGGCGCAGTTCCTGTGTTGCACGTTGTCACGGAATCCACATCAAAATCACTTCTTGAATATTCTTGTCCTGCAAGATTTCTGTTGAATTCGGGATAATAGTGTAAAGTTTGTTGCGACGCTTGTGTGGTGCATGCTAAAGGATCAACAGGTGTCGGTAAAATGTTGATGGCAGGTCGTCCCTGATGATCATACACTGTTTCACCAACAATAATATTGGTGTCTGTATTGATTTGAGTAACGGTTTGTCGGTTGCGTAAAGAGCCGTCGTAATAACCTACCACATCTTTTTTCTTGCCTTCCTCTGCAAAAGTGGTGGTGGCTTGCCAGTTAAGACCTGCTTCATGCGGTGTTTGTATCCAGACATAGTTGCTGCCTGCCGCGGGATTTACCATGCCGCTTTCATTGGTGTTCCAAACAGAAAACACGTATTCGGTGGGATTCAGATAATTTCTGCCCACAGCTCTCAAACGAAAAACGACATATCCGTGCTCAAACAACAGTGGTATGCGGTAATACGTTTGTGTGGTGGTAATACGCGTAGCGTTGCCCTGAAAATTGTACGGAACAGCAGTATTGGCAATGTAGGGTCCTGCAGGATTATTCAAATAGTCATTCACGAATGTCCATTCCAGCTGATATTCCTCAGCACCACTTACTACAGGCCAGGTAACTTTAATATGATCATTTTGTGTATTGCAATCAAGATCTTCAAAACCAAGAGAGGCAAAGGACACCGCTGTTGTACACTGCGCCGTGAAATTGAACCAGCGCAGCACATCAATATTACCTTCCAGATACAAATGCGAAGGCAAGGTGTCTTTGGCAACACCATCAACAATAATGGAGTCGATAGTAAAAGTGAACTTATACGCATTGGTGAATTTGAAGCTGGCTTTGTCTCTGAAATCCATTACGCCGTTCGGACGGTAGAAAATTTCCAACGAGCCGGTTCGTAATGGTCCAAGTGTGTTGGAGGCATCGTACGGACTGATGGTGTAACGCACACGCACGTCCATGGAATCGCCGTGATAATCGGGATGACGATGGTTCACACCAAACGTCAGCAAGTTGAGTACATCCGCATCGGAGAAGCTGCCGGTTTTCGGATTTATCTCCACTGTTTTGGAAGCCGAAGCAGTACCGACAATGACATCACCGTACGTGGTACTCTTGATGATTTCATTGGCGTTAATATGTCCTGCCAGCGCAGTAGTGCTGTACGTGCAGCAAACCGTCAGCAATGTAGCGGCAGCAATTGATTTTAAAAACGAGCTCATCATATTCATGGGTCAGTTCTTATTTCTTAATGCGTAAATCGTGGAATTCCCATCCGTTGTATGCCGGTGCCGGTGTGGCAACGCCTTTATTTTCCCGGAAATAGGTGGATGCGGTAAACAATGTCGAAGGAGGATTCACCTTTGTACTGAAGCGATCGTATTTCACCACCAACTTCGGTTTCACCTTTGGTGCATTAGGGTTTTGCGGATCAATGGAATGTGCTTTACGGTAATACACCGTTACTTGTTCGATGCGTCCCTGCGGACTTAAATGCAGTTCATGTGCTTCATACGATGGACCGGAAGAATAATCTACATGCAACAGCAGCTGATTGTTGCGTTGTGCTTTTTTATAACCTGTCATAAATTGCTGCACGTTCAATTCTGCGAACGAAGGCAAATCGTTGGCTTTAGCAGTGGAATTATTTTCCAAAAACAAAAGCTTGGAAGTAGAATCGATGATAATTTTAAACTTGGGTGTTTGAATGGTATGAATACCCAACACACCGTGGTAGGAGTTTTCACCCATTACAATCGATTTACCAAAACTGGTTTCATAAGGAGCGAGCGCATCATGTCCGCGATAGGAGGCGTGCGTGATGTACACTTCGTAATTTTTTTGCGCGCGATAAAAGGAATCGCAACGTGCCATTATTTTGTCGTAAGCTTTACGATCAATACCTTCCCAGGAAGTGTTACCGGTAAAGGCACACAACAGGAATAATGCTGCTATGGAATAGATGGTTCTCATTAGTCTTTGCGAATTCCGGTTTTAGATTCCTGAATAGTCATAATGCCTTTCTCCGTTTCTTTTTTGATACGGATGAGTTTTCCTTCTTCATCGTATTCATAAAAAGTAGCGTAGTTACGTTCGTCGAGTTCAGCTACGAGCCACAGTGTCACAGGGTCGTACACATAGGTTTTCATGGAACCGTCGAACGGATGAATGCGTAAATCATCGAAGAGACAATCCCCGCTGGTGCAGGAAAATTTCACTTTGATAGCTGTTGCACCGGAAGGAATTTTAATGGTGTCTTCCAGTCGTTGCCATCCGTCAATAATCTGTCCGCTTGCAGTTAATGGTCCTTTGATATAGGCACTGCCGTTGTATTCTATGGTTAATTGCGGTTTGGTATAAGCAGTTGTTGCTTGTGCTGCATTTACTTCTTTCACCCAACAACTCACTACGTATGTTTTACCCTGTTCCGGAGCGAACGAACCCACACAGTTTTCGCAAGGCAGTGGCTCGCATTCCAGGTTTCCGCCTACCGGATATAAAGTCAATGCACCGCTGCAATTGCTCAAACTAACTTTTAAGTAATAATAACCTGCAGTGAGATTAGTGCCATTGTTGGCGGAGAATGCAGGCCCGGGACCTCCGCTGCTTACGGGTGTTCCGCTAAATGCGCCGCACGCCGGATCTTGGGGAGCTACAAATGGTCCGTACAGGGAATAGCTGTTAATCGTGACATTAGACGAAATGGACAGGGCCGTAATCGGTGTTCCTACACGAAACCAATAGTGAAAGTAAACCGCTGTACACACCGCTCCATTCGGAATATGGGTACTGTAAAATACCGTGCTGTCGCAGAAAAACAACGGATGATCACAATCCGTATTATCGTTTTGTGCGCTGCTTTTTCCAATAGTAAGCGCGCTTATAAACAGAAGAATTATTAATTTTTTCATCATCATTAATTTGAAACGATAATACTTGCTTTGCATCCGTTGGCATCCACTACAATAACCTCAATAGTTAACCCGGTTCCGGTAGCGGTAATTGTAGTGCCGCTGATATCGACATTGGTAGTGCTGCCTTGCAGCACGTTCCAGTCAATTGTGTAAGGGCCCGAACCGTTGTTGATAGTCACATCAATTTGTCCTGAGGTAGTGCTGCTGCTTAGTGTTAATGCACATCCTGCCGGTGCGCATACCGTGAGTGTTTTTTCCATCGTCACCGGACTGCCCGCACTAACTTTCAAACTCTTTCTGCCCGAATGCGAAGACAAGTTGTAGATAGCGCTACTCGGTATCGGGAATTTGAAATGATTATCGGCACAAGGACTGAAGCCGTAATCTTCAAAGTTGTCTGTTCCGATATCTCGATAACGGGCATTTGCGGCCACGCCGGTTGGTAAGGTCTGTCGATAACCAAATGTAGCGGCGGAGTAACGACCCAGTGCATCACGATTTTCCAGCTCTTGTCCGTACGGACTAAACTCCGTTACTTCTGCGGTGTATGTCCAATCGCGTTCATCAATGTTCCACTTGCCGCTTCCGTAACGATAGAACGGTCGGAAAGAAGTGAAGGTGCCGTCTTTACGAATATTTGAATTGTTATTGTAATTAGACTGATCGCGCGGAGATAAATGCAACCAGGCGCGTTTCATTTTCCACACACCTTTAATGCCCAAAACATAAGGATTGGTGGTGTAGTCGGGGTCGGCACTGTTCAACGTGAAGCAATCGCAGAACGTTCTCCATTGATCTGTAAATTCAGATGCACCGGCTTGCAACACTTGCGCATACACGTTGTTTTTGATGGTATTCAATGGATTGGTCAAAGAAGTCACCGTACTGATCGGCGTTTCTGATAAGTTGCGACGACCGGAACGAATAATTTTCGTTAGATACGTACCACTCATGTAGTTCCCCGAACGATCGACAAGGATGATGCTGTTAGGAGTAACTTCCAATACCCACCCGCGCAAGGTGCCGTTTCCGTTAGTCATCACCAGTTCATCTCCGGGCACATAATACTTCGCCGCCTGATTGACGGAAGCCACACCTGCAGTAACTGTGAGGGTATTCGTCAATCCTAAATTGCGATAGGCTTGTCCCATACCGTCATAATACCAATGCGCGGGAATTGTTAAGTTGTACACCCGATCATCAAAATTGGTAGTTACTGAAGTCAGCAATAAAGCACCGGTATGAGCATCATACGCGAGGTTGTGTGTTTCCACGACAGATCCCAGATCACGTGCTACCACGCGTTCCAAAATGCCGAAGCGTTGAATCACTTTCGTTAACGTTGCACTGCGGTATTGCGTTAGATCATATGAAACTTTCGGAAGTACTGTCGGAAGAGCAATATATGGAATAGGGGGTATCGCAAACATGTCGAGGTTCAGTTGAACGGCAATTGCCCAATTATTCGTTGTGAATTCGCGCATATCTCCGGCCATGTCAGTAAACACACCAATACTCGCCGAATTCACATTACCATTCCGATCAATCACGGTGGCTGTACTTTTCAAACGTTTTGATTCCTGCAAATACGGATCGGACGCATAGAAATATTCCACATCGGTAATCGGCTCGTCTCGTCCTTCCTGATATACACGTTGCCTCTTCTGTTTGCCGTGCATGTCGTTGAGTTCGATGTAAAAGCCTTGCGACGCGGTCATCTGATCAAGAGAATATGAAAACAGTATACTGGTAATCGAGAAAGGATCTGATTTGTCTTGCTGTGCGTCGAGTTTGGTACGATCAACAATTGTCGGGAAATCTTTTGCCGTAAAAAATTCATGTACCACTTTACCTGTTGCGGTACGAGTGACGTTGTTATGTTGTAGATTTTTAACCGTTACACGACTGTAACCTACACTTGCACCCGGGAAGAAGGATTCTCCTAAAGGTTCTTCCAGATAGTGCTGATCGTCCGGAGCCAGCAAATGTTCTTCGCTGAAGAAAATAGGTTGCTTCCAAGGGTTCTCATCGCCACCCAATTGTGGTTCGTACAAGGCTACACCTGAACTGCTGCCGTCTTCAAGGGTATAAAAATATTCCTGTCCGTATTCTGCACCGGCCATAGCTCCTCCGGTAAATACGGAGAATTCATCACTCAACCGAATTTTTTTAACACGACATCCACCGCCCAATTTTTTCATGTTCGGGTTATTCAAACGAACCCATGACTTATGCGACATGAAATGCCGCCCTCGTCCTTCATTATATATACTCAGATTCGGTCCTTGAAGCATATTTATGAGATTCGCCACCGGATTAGATGCAATCAAAGAGGCTAACACATCTTGCCCGAAAGACTCATCACCGGTTAATCCCGGAGTTCCCAAAACCAGACGCGATAAATTCATACGTCCGAATTGAATAGCAGCTTTAACAATCGGATTGTAGTAATTTATTCCGTTATCATTCAGTTTAACACCATTCAACGCAATGTATGCGAGTGGATTTCCTGCTGTGGAATTGATTCCGGCCATAGCCGAATTAGCTTTATCTATAGTCGCGTAACCGGAAACGTAATCGTAATCATTACCGGCAGAGGTAGTATTAAAATTCATTAGAAAACGGAAATACAACTGATCAATTCCGTCGAGGTACTGATCCAGCGTATACCCCGGCGTTAGTTCTACAATTAGTTTTTTATTATAGTTTCCGGCAGAGGAATGGCTTAACTCTGTAGCGGTTTCAACGGATGAAATTGAGTTTCCTATCGATCCTTGAACACCAACCACCTTGAACATTTGCATGGCTCGTTTATGTTGTACGTACGCGTAGTCATCCGACTCGTAGTCCACATTAATTTTCCCGCCGGAAGGCAATTTAATCTGCACCAAACTCCAGGACGAAGCATACTGGTCGGCTGTGGTCTGATTTTGATCGACATACGGAAACTCTGCATTGGTAAGACCTACGCTGCTTGGTGTACAGCTTCCGCCCGGAGCTTTATAATTGCCCCAACGATCGTAGCCTTTTAAATGATAGGACGGATTATTTGAACTGTAAGTAAAAGAATAAGAACTTAATTTTCCTTTGTTAGAATTACGATAAGTGAAATATACTTTCTTAAGCGTTAACTTTCCTTGCGCCTGATTAATGTTGACACTGTTAACCATTTCCGCAACACCATTGTTGTTCGGAGCATTAGGACACAAGGAATAATCGTATTCAAAATGAACTTCTTTAATCGGAACGGCGTTCACTCCATTGGCGCGGTAGTCGTGTAAAGAATACAATGAAATTTTTCGTAACAAACGCATACCCTGACCGGCCGTGGTGTTCAGCGCTCCATCTTCATTAGCCACGCCCCAGCCGTCTTTACGCTCTTCTGTGTGAAAAATGGCGATGTAATTTTTTGATACAATGGAATCCATATACCACAATTCCTTTTCACCATAGATATAACTGGCTTTGTCATCATTCGGATCACACTTCAATCCTTCGTTCCAATTCGCCTGCATATTGCCTACCGGAGTTCTCCACTTGTAGTTGGTTTGCGGATGATAGTAGAATTGTGTGTAATATCCCAAATCTCCACTGCTGGGCCCTTTCACCTGATCGGCATCAATGTAATCCGGACTCAATACGGAAGTCAGTAAATAGCTGTGGGCGTATGGTGGAATGATTTCCGCGTTGTAGTAATTATCAATGCCAAGTTTATTGTTAACGGAATTATCTTCTTCACCACTGTTAGTTTGATAGGTTACTTGGCCGGTGGTACAATTACCGGTACGACCCGAGCCTCCGTATAATTTAGCTCCAACAGCAAACGTGACTTCTTTTTGGTAGGTATTGTACAACGGAATTCCATACACATAGCGCATACCATCGGTTCCGTATG
>CALJIF010000097.1 GCA_937974275.1 uncultured Flavobacteriales bacterium | reverse complement strand
TTATGAATTCAGTTCGTAACAATGTTCAGATTTTAGGAAACTTAGGTCAGGATCCTAATCACCAGCAACCGGCATGACAAGAACGGCGTGAAGCACAATGATGTGGTGATCGTGGCGAGTGAGTTTGTTCCTATGGAAGCTGCATGTTGATTTCGGCTCCGCTCAATCAACGGTAGCATCGGCTCCGCTCAATCAACGGTAGCATCGGCTCCGCTCAATCAACGGGAATACCGACTCCGCTCAATCAACACTGGTTGAGCGGAGCCCTTTTGCGCTCTCTGAATATCCTTCGCGCACTTTCTCCGAGGGAGTCTTTCAGACCGCAGGAGTCCTTTAGTCTGAAAGACTCCCACGGAGACTGCGGTTAGAATAGACGAGGCCACCAAGGCACCACGACACGAAGCGTCACAAAGGATTTTCATACGAAGCTCTCCGCGACCTCTGTGTCAACCCTGCGGGCTCTGCGGTTAAAACACACCGGAAACCTTGCTGTTAAATGGACGAGGTCACAAAGGCACCAAGACACAAAGGATTTTTCATGCGAAGCCCGTGGCGCCCTCCGCGGTTAAATTTCGAAAACACAAACGCACTACTACTCCGGAGTTAATTACGTTCGACTCTTATTTAAAAATCACCATAGCCTTGCAGTTCAGCTTAAAATTGCTTACGTTTGGCGTAAGTAACGCAACACGTTACTATGATAAGTTCTTTTGGCGATAAACGCACTCGGGCAATTTGGGCCGGTGAACGGGTGAAAGGCTTTTCACTGCACGTTCAGGAGGCTGCGCGAAGAAAGCTGAGAATGATTAACAGCTCTCAGGACTTAAACGACCTCCGTATTCCTCCGGCTAATCGTTTGGAAAAACTTCAAGGCAACTTGAAAGACTTCTATTCCATTCGTGTCAACGATCAGTTTCGAATCACGTTTATTTGGTCAAACGGAAACGCAGAAGAAGTGCAATTGGTGGATTATCATTAACGCGATGAGCAAACTAAAAAATATACATCCGGGCGAAGTGCTGAAAGCTGAATTTCTTCAGCCATTGGGAATTAGTGCATACCGCTTGTCTCACGACATCGGAATTCCACAAACACGTATTTCGGAAATCATTAAAGGAAATCGACGCATTAGTGCCGATACCGCTTTACGCCTGTCGAAGTACTTTGGTAACAGTCCTAAGTTTTGGTTAGGGCTGCAGAATGATTATGATCTGGAAGAAGAGCGGCGTTCCATTAAAAAAGAACTGCGCGGAATTACCACGCTGGGAATGTAAAATTTGAGGCCATCAAGCTGCACGTTGATTTCGACTCCGCTCAATCACCGTGGGTTGCAACTCCGCTCAATCAAAGGTAGCTTTGACTCCGCTCAATCAACGGAAACAACGGCGCCGCTCAATCAACGGGAAAACCAACACACCATCGCACTACCACACCATCGCACCAACGCACCACTTCACCACCTCACCCACTCTTTACCCCCGTTCTACCCTGACACCAATTATCGTAACATCGTCCAGTTGTTCGTAGTTGCCTTTCCAGCTATTGAAGATATCTTGTAATTCTCGCTGTTGCTGTATTGCAGCGTTTTTACTAATCGCGATTAGCTTTTCTTTTAACTGCGCTGTTTTATACTTCTTCCCGGTGTCACCACCGAACTGATCCGCAAATCCATCGGTAGTTAAATACAACATATCTCCCTGCTTCACGGAAATACTCAACGTATTAAATGCTTGTTGGTGTTCACTATTGCCCACCGGCTGCTTATCGCCTTTAAACTCTTCCAGTGTTCCGTTTCTTACTAACCACAAAGGGCGATTCGCGCCGGCAAAAGTAACTTCACGTTGTCCTGGCACAAACTGTTTAGGAAATGCTACCAAAACAATATCCATTCCATCACGCACCATATCGGCACTGCGCTCGAACGTAGCGATCACCAAATGGCGCACGCGATCTAAAATTGCACCGGGCGCAGTTAAACCTTGTTCCAATACGGCACGATTTAAAGCATTAGAACAAACCACACTCACCATAGCACCCGGAACTCCATGTCCTGTGCAATCTGCAGCGGCAAGGAAGTAAAATGCATCTGTTTCGGCGAACCAATAAAAATCACCTGCTACCACATCTTTCGGCACGTAATAAATAAACGACTCGCCCAAAGCTTCTTCAATAACCTGCGGTTGCATCAGTATGGCCTCTTGCAATCGTTTCGCATAGGTTATAGAATCCATCACTTCCTTGTTGCGTTCTTCCAATAGCACTTTTTGCGTTTCTACTTCTTGCTTTTGTTGCGCAATTATTTTTTCTGAATGGACCTTATTCCGGTACGCCCGATACGCCACTAACAATAGGATAACCAGTACCAGTCCTCCACCGGCAACACCGGTTGTTATGGCTCTTTGTCGTTTCAACTCCTCTTCCTTCTTTGCTTTTTCCGCCCGAGCAATCATTTCTTTGCTAAGCTGCTCTGCTTTCAACGCGGCCTCTTTACCGGCATATTCAGCTTGCGCCACACGTCGCACTTGCTCGTTACCCGAAACACTATCTCTAAGTTTTCGCCAGGAGGTTTCTGCTTTATAGGCTTTCTCAAAATTCTTCTGTGCCGCATACGTTTCGGACAGGAATTGTTCGGCACTGATCATCAACCAGGCGATACCATAGCTATGCGCAGAATCTCGTGCTGTTAAAAGATACTTCTCTGCACTAGAATAATCTTTTTTTAAATGATAAGACCTTCCCATAATCCGATAAGCATCTGCTATTTCGTTACCATCCTCAATCTCAAGTGCTACTGCTAGGGCTTCTTGTGCTATTCCTATGGCACTATCCAGGCGATTTTGCTGCATTTCCAACTCGGCCAGTGCGCATAAATTCACCACCAAACGTAATTGGTTGTTACTTTCCCGACATCGCTCTATGGCAAGTCGATAACACGAATCGGCTAAAGCATATTTTCGTTGCTGCGCATAGACCTGACCGATGGAACTTAATGTTGCATGATAAAGCGATTTTTCGTTAATCCGTATAGCAATAGCATTGGCTTTGCTGGCTTCCCGTAGCGCCGCTGCTGTATCACCTAAAACGTCCCGAATTTCAGCAAGATCTTAATATGCAAATGCTTCCCGTCGCAAATCGCCGCCCTTTTTCGCAGCATGAATGGCGTCGTTGTAATATATGGTGGCTTTCTGTTGGTCGCCCGTCATTCGGCTTACGTCACCCATATTGGTGAGAATGAATCCCAAGCGTACGTAGTCGCGAAGCGGAGCAGCAATATGATAGGCGCTGTCTAAAAAGATAGATGCTGAATCGAATTTCGTTTGTGAACGATACGTTTCTGCAACATTCGTGAGGATAAAACTTTTACGGAACGGATCATTCGCTTTTATGGCGTATTCCATGGCTTGTGCATAATACATGCGTGCGGTATCGGTAATGCCTTGTACGCGATAAATATCACCTACGAATGTTAAACCGTGTGATGCGCGCGAATAGTCTTTGTTTTGTATGGCCACATCAGCAGCCTTCTGACTGAAGTACACGCAGGAATCGAAACGATACGTTAGCCTGTAATAATCGCCCAACCACGCTAAAGCCTGGGCTTCCATGCTACCATTCTTTTGTTGTTGTGCAAGACTCAATGAGCGACGAAAGAAAATTGCTGCGCTATCGTATAGCTGCTTTTTAAATAGTGCGATGCCCATCTTGCAAAGCGCATCAGGTTGACACGACGTACAGTTCAATTCTTTAGTGAGGCGGTTGACATCTTCGGCAAACGGACGAATTACGTGCGCCGGCATATACTCTGTCATTCGGATCAAATATTGCAGCGCCTGCGTATCACTTTCTGATTCACGTATCATTACGCGCATAGAGTCGGCCAACACATGCAGCGGTGTAGTATCGTTCATAATACTATCGACGCGAGGCGATAAAGACAGCCGACTGCCGCGAGGTTCATGTGTACATGAAACAATAGCCAGTACAATTACGAAACACGTTCTGAGAAAACGCATGAGGTAAAGTTAGTGCAAATTAGTAGCACTCTGCGTTTCAGTTAAGAGGCCACGAAGCTGCTCGTTGATTTCGACTCCGCTCAATCAACGTTGGTTGAGCGGAGTCGAAACCAACGTTAACACTAACGTACCAACGCACCATCACACTAACACACCAACACACCACCTCACCACCACACTAACGCACTATCGCACTAATGCACCACCTCACTACCTCACCAACGTCCCATACTCGTATCTTTGATTATCATGCTGCGCCGCGCACTTACGATCAACTTTTACACGGTTACTTTATCCGCTATTCTGGTCGGCGCATTTTTGCTTCGTATTAAAAGTGCGTTCACCGATTCCATCACCTCCGATGAAGTGAGTGCGTTATTGCGATTACAATTCTCCTCCTTTTCCGAACTCCTGGATAACGGTGTACGACCTGATGGACATCCGGCGTTTACACAAGTGTTGCTGTGGTTCTGGACGAAATGTTTCGGTGACAGTGTTGGAGTTATTCGCATTCCGTTCGTGTTCATGAGCACCGTTGCTATCGGACTATATGCTCATGCATGTAAAAATTGGTTCACGGAAAATGCGGCGATATTACTAGCGGGACTGCTGGCTTTCCTGCAATTTTTTGTCATGTACGGTGTACTCGCACGCCCCTATGCTGCAGGATTCTTTTTCATTGCCCTGTTAGTATATGGGCTCTCCCGCGTAACGAAAAATTTCAACGGAGCAACGTTTGCACTGCTCGTTTTCGGTTTTGCAGGAGCAGCATACTCGCATTATTTCGCAGCACTAACAGCAGTAGTGTTGGCCGTAGGCGCAATATTTATTATTCCGAAACGACAACTGTTGCGTGTTGCACTAACAGCCGCAATTGCCTTGCTGTTGTTCCTTCCGCATTTTTCAATATTCCTTCATCAATTGAGTCTAGGCGGCATTGGCGGTCCGGGCGGCTGGTTGGGAAAACCGGACAGCGGTTTTATCGGTGCACATTTCTTCACGCTTTTCAATCAGTCTCAAGGTGTACTCTGGCTGTTTGTAGCCTTGGCGGCATTGCATACGGTTTTAAACTTGCGTAATACATCGCGTATTCAAATAACGTTGGTAGTGGTTTGGTTTGTTGTATTTGCAACCGGCTTCTTATACAGCATTTACGTAAATCCTGTGCTGCAACATTCGGTGTTGTTGTTTGCTGCTCCGTTGTTATTGATGGGAATATTGGGGCCGTTCTTTATTCAATTGCATGCTTCCATGCAACGCGGAATTACAATTGCCATCATTCTCGTTTCGATGTCTTATGTAACATGGTACAAACCGTTTCATCTTACCGATCATTTCGGACGACTGCAGGAATTAGCAGATCTCACCACGGAATGGCAGAAAAAATATACGCCGCAAAATGTTTCAGTGGCATGGAATATCGATGATCCATATTTCATAACATACTGTTTCGAACAACAAAATGCGACTCCTCCCGCAGCACTGTTTTATAAAAACGACGGTTACGCAGAATTACTTGCCGTTCGCAAGGCAATCAACAAAAGCACTGCAGAATATTTCATTTACGGATGGAGCACGCGTTATT
This sequence comes from uncultured Flavobacteriales bacterium, assembly GCA_937974275.1. Classification (GTDB taxonomy): domain Bacteria; phylum Bacteroidota; class Bacteroidia; order Palsa-965; family Palsa-965. The sequence goes on along the minus strand of CALJIF010000097.1, from coordinate 41,112 downwards.
CCCCTCCGGAAATTCCGTATTTCATTTTGGAAAAATATCCGCACGTCATTGCTTCGCATCAATGGTTCAACAGCGCGATTTATTTGTTTTCAAAAAATCCGGCAGGCGCAATACAAGATCATCCATTCAAAAAACAAACCATTGCTGAGTTTCCCGAACAAGCGACATCGTGGAGTACACCTTGCGCAACATTTAACTCAAAACAGGCTTTGATATTGGACAGCAATTGCATGTATAGTCCAACATACGAGCGCCTGCTGCAAGGACTGATACTTCATCCGGATGAACAGCTTGGCGTGGCCGTTACTTTTCGCCGGCACACACCTCATGCGCAACTTGAGGCGGTTTTAGAGTTTAAACGTACCGGGGGTGCTTCGATTGAACCCATTTGGAATGGAATGATGGTCTCTTCACAGTTTCCTGCAGATACACTTACCCATACCGGATACTTCGTGCTACAAGCTCCGCCTACGCTGCACCTCAACGATTTATTCCGTTGCTATGTTTACTCCCCTGATCAATCGCGGACATCCGTGTACAATATTGAATTATTCACCACAAAAGGTCACCCGTTCTTATACGGTTCACGACCGCCATTCGCTCCTTAATTGGTAAATTCGCCCTTATGAACAGCACGATAGGAATTCTGGGAAGTGGAAGTTGGGCAACCGCCATCATGAAAATGTTGTACACCAACACGGGAACGGAAACGCAACCCGTTATCAATTGGTGGATTCGCAGCGAGGAAACCATTGCCTATATCAAGAAATACAAGCACAATCCGAAGTACTTAAGTTCGGTTGAACTGCATTTGGATTCGATCAGTCTGTATGCTTCATTAAAAGATTTTATCGCGGCAACGGATATTATTATCATGGCGGTTCCTGCGGCGTTTTTGGAAGATGCGCTGAAAGAAATCGGACCCGAACAATTGCGTGGCAAAACAATTGTTTCTGCAATTAAAGGAATTGTTCCGGGACACAATTTAATCGTTGGCGATTACTTCCATAAAATCATGGATGTGTCATTCGATAATATCGCGGTAATCACCGGGCCGTGTCACGCAGAAGAAGTGGCGCTGGAGAAACTATCGTACTTAACCATTGCATCACAAAATCAGGACATCGCACGATTAGTTGCTGATCGTTTGGCGTGTCGGTATATCAAGACTATAGTATCCGATGATATTTTCGGGACGGAGTATTCTGCTGTACTGAAAAACATCTTTGCTATTGCCAGCGGTATTTGTCATGGACTTGGTTATGGAGACAATTTCCAGGCAGTACTGGTATCGAATGCCATTCAGGAAATCAATCGTTTTGTGAATGCGGTGTATCCTATACAACGCGACATTAAAAGCTCTGCGTACCTCGGCGATCTTTTGGTAACGGCTTATTCGCAATTCAGTCGCAATCGTATGTTCGGAGCCATGGTAGGAAAAGGATATTCCGTAAAGATGGCGCAACTGGAAATGAATATGATTGCGGAAGGTTATTACGCCGTAAAATGTATTCATGAAATTAATCAGCAACATCAAGTGGATATGCCGATTACTACGGCTGTTTACCATATCTTGTACGAGAAGATTTCCCCCGCTATTGAAATTAAAATTCTAACCGACAAGTTGAATTAAATTCATGGCACACCGACGTAAAGCAGCTACATCAATACTCTTCGCAATACTGTTGTGGTGTACATGCCCAATGGCTTCTTTCGCTCAGGTAGATTCTACGCACCAATGGTTTGTGCGCGGTAATTATCATTACGGTATTTTGTTGCCCGAATATTCCGTAATGAACTATACGTCCAACGACTACATTCGGGGATTTGAAGTCAACTTTATTCATCAAACTACCGGTAAAAATATCTGGGAGCGGTTATATCGCAATCCTGTATACGGCGTTTCATTTTTCTACAGCACCATGGGCAATAAAGAGGTGTATGGTGATCAATACACGCTCTATCCGTTTTATGGTCTCCACTTCATTCAACGCCCCCGATTCACATTCGGATACCAAATGGGCGTAGGTATCAGTTATGCTACCAAAAAATTCAGCTTGACCGGCAACCCGGAAAACGTGACCATTGGATCACATATTAACATTCATTACCATGCCGACTTATTAGCACGCTTCGCATTAACCGATCGGCTTTCAGTTAATACCGGAATTGCATTCAATCACATTTCCAATGCCAACCTTGCTGAGCCCAATGTTGGGCTGAATTTTGTTACTGCCAACGTAGGCATGCAGTATGCATACGGCAAGAAAGTTAAGGTGCAACGTGACAAACCGGAACGTTTAAACCCGTTTTGGACTTATGAATTGACGCTCGCCGGAGGCCTTAAACATACGCGCACATTTGAGTCGTTTAAATATGCCGCAATTGCTGTCGGTGGAACCGTTAAACGTAGAATATCTCACCGCTTTGCTTTAGGCGGTGGTTTAGATTTCTTTTACGACTCTTCTATCGAACCTCAAATGGAAGAACTGAATAAGCCGTTTAAATCTCAGTATGCGTACATGAGCGGCATTCACTTATCACAAGAATTTATTTACAATAAGGTTTCCTTTATATTGCAGGAAGGTATTTATGTCGGCCTCATGCATCGACTGAACGAATATCCGATGTATAACAGAGCTATGGTGCGCTATAAGTTCAGCAAACATTTTTTAATGAGCGTTTCCATGAAATCACATATTTACATTTTAGATTTTCCAGAACTTGGTATCGGTTATTGTTGGTAATGAAAAGTATTAGAATATATCTCGTTGGTATTGTAGCGTTGACGCTCGCTACATTGCACTTTTCTTGCAGTAAAGGATGGAGTGAAGACGAACGTACCACCCAAACTTTCACTCCTGATTCTATTCATACCATCGTTGTTCGGGGTGTTTTCGATATTCTCCTGATACAAGATACCGTGTGCAGCGTAACGGTAAACGGTGTACCGAAAATGATGGAAAAGACTTCCGTCATTGAAGAAAACGGCACCATTACAATCAAGAATAATAAACGAGGTGAAATGTTTTATCCTAAAACAAAAAACACCATTGTTACGATACGCGTAAAACAATTGCGAAAAATATTGCTTGGTGATGTCGCCAAGGTAACATGCGAAAATCCCTTGACGGGAGGAGAAATTGGACTCGTTGCCGAAACGCGTTACTTCGATGCCGACTTAAAATTAGATTGTACTACATTTTACTATTGGAATAATGTCAACGCCGGAGTTATGAAGCTGAGCGGTCAGGTGCAAGAATTAAAATTGTGGAATAGTGGCCTATGCGCAGTTAACGCCCTGGACTTACAAACGAACTACGCCCTGGTTGATACCGGCTCACAAGCAGACTGCGAGGTAACCGTAAATAATACCTTGGAATATAGCATTACCGGCATTGGCAACATCAAATATCGGGGCGCACCGTCTCAAATTGTAAGGCAAAACATTACCGGCTCCGGACAACTTATTCCTCTCCAGTAAATGTTCCAAACCATTACTCCGCGTTTCTTCTGGATCATTTCTACTGTTGTTTGGTTGCTGTGGACCGTGTTTGCTGTAGTTTATGCAGACATTCGCTTCCAGGCCGATGGCGCGTATTACTTATTGCATATTGTACAATCCGAATCGTTCAGAGTAGAACACCAGCGCTATATTCTTGCTGTTTCGCAGTTGTTGCCGTTGTTGGGAATAAAGCTCGGGCTTTCAATGAAAGCCATCGTTGTGTTGAACTCGCTCAACAACATCGCATACTTCTTCGGTTTGTTTATGCTGTGTGTTATCCGCTTTAAAGACTACATCGCAGCATGGAGCATTGTGTTGTTAACTGTTCTGGGAATTTTGCACCTTCAATTCACCCCCATGTACGAAATATGGTATGGAGCTCCTCTTGTTGTTGTGCTGTACAGCATGCTCCATAAAAACGTATTGCGTACTCCGCTAAATGTTGTCTTGTTTTACGGTGTGCTCATTACCGCGCTCTTTTCACATCCACTACTATTTATTGCAGTGCTTTTTGCGCTCCTTTTTCATTTTTTACGCTCGCGAAAAATAGAATGGCGCATGTGGATCGGAGTAGCGCTCTCCTTCATTGTCTGGTACTTGATTAAAAAGCTGGCACTCACGGAATACGAGGCGGGAAAAATTTCCATGCTCGATCCGGGCTGGAATAAAGCGTACGAAAACTTGTTTAAGCCTGTGCATTACTTACGTATGCTGAAATTTTTCTTCACGTATTTTACGGTTACAGGTACAATGTTCGCACTGCTTGTTGCGTTCTACGTCATGCGGCGTTCGTGGTGGAAGTTGGCTCTGATATTGAGTTTTTGCGGAGGACATATCATTCTGATCAGCTTCACACATCAGCCGGACCCGGAACTCACGCCGTATTTCGAACGCATGTACCTGCCGTTTGTAACGATGATATTAATTGCATTTATTTTTGATACTTGGACCATACGACTAATGACTGTTCGCGCAGGAGCAATTACTATCGTACTTATCGTCGCTTATCGAATGTGGTTGTACCTCGATTTGTCCCAACTGTATATTCAACGCAAAGTACAAACGGAAGAATTGATCCGATCATGCAGCATCAACGGTGGAAGTAAGTTCATTCTGGCACAAAGCGATTATTCGACTTGCTTCAACTATGTGGATTGGTCGCTACCCATGGAAACTGCCTTGCGATCTTCATTGCTTCAGCTGCCTGCAACGACAAACGTCATCATTGAAGATGATTTAAACGAAGGCAATAATCGTTCAACGCTTAACGCAAATAGCTTCTTGTTTCGACGCTGGGATGTGATGAATGATGAACAAGTAAATCCGAAGTATTTCAAGATGCAGCACGGCCTATATCAGCCGGCTCCGTTGCAATGTACACGTTAGTGCTGAAGCGGGCGCTTCTTGATCATTCCACCTTTGGTGTCTTTAATGCTGTTCATCACAACAAATGCAAAAGGATCAATTTTTTCGAGTTCTGATTTTAATCGACTTACTTCCAATCGCGTCACTACCGTAAATACTATTTTAATGCTGGTGCGATCTCCGGTTTTGCCGTAACCGCGTTCACCATTATAAATGGTAACACCTCGCCCCATCTTTTCTGTAATCATTTCACGCACTTCATCTGCCTTCGGGGAAATGATCGTAACGCCGGTGTATTCTTCTATGCCCTCAATAATAAAATCGACTGCCTTGGATGCAGACATGTAGGTCAATATCGAATACAAGGCTATTTCCAGCGACAATACATAGGCCGCCACCGAGAAAATGATGATATTGATAATTAAAATAATATCACCGATTGTAAGTCCCGATGTTTTACTGATGTTGATCGCCAGTACCTCTGTTCCATCCAACACACCACCGCCACGAACGGCGAGGCCAATTCCTAATCCTAAAAAGAACCCTCCGAATACGGCAATGAGCAATTTGTCCTGCGTAATTTGAGGATAGGGAATGAACGCTACAGCAGCAGACAGCAATCCGATTGCAATTGCTGTTTTGATCGCGAAGTCCCGACTTATTGTTCTATACCCTAAAATGATAAATGGGATATTCACCGCGATCAATAAAACCGGCAAGGAAACATTGGTGAGCTCTGCTATGATCAATGAAATTCCGACCGCGCCGCCATCAACAAAGTTGTTGGGTAAAATAAATCCTTTTAGTCCAAATCCCGCAGAACAAACACCCAACAAGATGAGGCCATAACTTTTTAATGCAGAAAAAACAGAAATACGCCAGTCGCGCCATTCTTTCGCTAAGCGATAGCGACTAACCACTCCGTCTCGTCCGACTTTGAGTTTTGTTAGCACAAAAGCTTTGATAATAAAACGTGCAAATGCTGAATTCATGTTCGGTGTTGAAGATACTTAAATAAGCCGACTCCATCTAAACAACAAAGCCACGACGTTTCCATCATGGCTTTACTTTTTAGAATTTTTAAGATTATCCCTTCAACGCTTCCGCTCCACCAACAATTTCAAGGATCTCATTGGTAATTGCGGTTTGACGCGCCTTGTTATATGTAATCTTCAAATTACGCAACAAGTCTTTTGCGTTGTCGGTTGCTTTGTGCATAGCAGTCATTCGTGCACCGTGTTCTGATGCAAACGAATCTAACAACGCCTTGTACAACTGTGTTTTCAACGAACGCGGAATTAAATCCAATACAATTTCTTCTTTGCCCGGCTCAAAAATGTAATCTGTTTTTGAAGCGCCTTCACTTGCAGAAGGAACAACAGGAAGAAACTGCTCTGCTTGCGTAACCTGCACTGCAGCATTCTTAAACTGATTGTAGAACAACACTACTTTATCAAACTCACCATCCGCAAATCCTTTCATGATGCGTTCGGCAACAGGAGCTACATTTACAAACTTCAGATTATCGAACAATTCGCTGGTGTTGCCCAACTCCGGAAATGCAGGAGTGTACGTTGTTTTGCGGAAGATGTCGTTCCCCTTTTTACCGATACACAAATAAGAAATCTGAGCGCCGGCATACTCTTCGCGTGCTGCACGTGCTGCGCGCTTAATAACTGAAGAGTTGAATGCACCGCACAATCCGCGGTTAGAAGTAATGACAATCAACAAAACTTTTTTCACTTCGCGTTGACGTGAATAAACGCCTTCGTTGCTGTCAAGGCTTGAACTTAAGTTCTCCAATATCTCACGCAACTTATTCGCATACGGACGCATTTGCGTAATAGCATCTTGCGCACGACGAAGCTTTGCAGCGGACACCATCTTCATTGCAGAAGTTATCTGCTGTGTAGATGACACCGAAGTAATTCTGTTACGGACTTCTTTTAAGCTTGGCATATCAATGCATTAAAAGAGTGTGATCCGAAAATCACACTCGTGTTTTGTGGCTTAATATTTAGCTGCAATTTCTTTTGCTGCTGCTTCAATTGCTGAAGTGTGTTTGTCGTCCAGCTTACCGGCCTTCAACTCATTCATCACGTCAGCGTGTTTGGTGCGCATGTAAGCAATAAAATCTGCTTCAAATTCTTTCACCTTGTTCACAGGAACGTTACGCAACAAACCTTTTGTTCCGCAATAGATGATAGCAACCTGATCTTCCACGCGGAATGGAGAGAACTGACCTTGCTTCAAAATTTCTACGTTACGTGAACCTTTATCCAATACTGCTTTTGTAGCTGCATCCAAATCAGATCCGAACTTCGCGAATGCTTCCAATTCACGGTACTGCGCCTGATCCAGCTTTAAGGTTCCGGATACTTTCTTCATCGACTTGATCTGTGCGTTACCACCTACACGCGATACAGAAATACCTACGTTAATTGCAGGACGAACACCGGAGTTAAACAAGTTCGACTCCAAGAAGATCTGACCATCAGTAATAGAAATTACGTTGGTTGGAATATATGCAGATACGTCACCGGCTTGTGTCTCGATAATTGGAAGTGCTGTTAATGATCCACCACCTTTTACCAATGGACGGATAGAGTCCGGTAAATCGTTCATTTGACTTGCTACTTCGTCAGATGCGTTGATTTTCGCAGCGCGCTCCAACAAACGGGAGTGTAAGTAGAATACGTCACCCGGATAAGCTTCACGCCCCGGAGGACGACGTAACAACAAGGAAACCTCACGGTAAGCAACTGCCTGCTTCGACAAGTCATCATAAATAATTAATGCCGGACGACCGGTATCGCGGAAGAATTCGCCCACCGCAGCACCTGCCATCGGAGCGTAGAACTGCATCGGAGCAGGATCAGAAGCATTTGCAGCAACAACAACAGTATAAGCCATTGCGCCGTTTTCTTCCAATACACGTACTACGTTTGCAACTGTAGATCCTTTTTGACCAACAGCAACGTAAATACAATACACAGGCTGACCTGCTTCGTAAAATTCTTTCTGATTGATGATCGTATCAATACAAACCGCTGTCTTGCCGGTTTGACGGTCACCGATTACCAACTCACGCTGACCACGTCCGATCGGAATCATCGCATCGATCGCTTTGATACCGGTTTGTAACGGCTCGTTTACAGGCTGACGATAAATTACACCCGGAGCTTTGCGCTCGATTGGCATTTCGTATAAATCACCTGTTAATGGGCCTTTTCCGTCAATTGGATTTCCAAGTGTATCAACAACACGACCCAACATACCTTCACCAACTTTGATAGAAGCGATACGATTGGTACGACGAACTGTTGAACCTTCGCGGATATCCGAAGAAGAACCCAACAATACAGCACCTACGTTATCTTCTTCAAGGTTCAATACGATGCCCTGAAGACCGGTTTCGAACTCGATCAACTCACCGGATTGAACATTAGAAAGTCCATAAATGCGAGCGATACCATCACCCACCTGAAGAACTGTTCCGATTTCTTCCAGTTCTTTTGCTGATTTGAATCCTGCAAGTTGTTGTCTCAGGATCGCGGATACTTCCGCCGGTTTTACTTCTGCCATATTGTTGACGTGTTAAGTAACGTTTGTCTTTAAAAATTATAATTCGCTGATGTATGGGTTTTCACTGAAAGCACGCTCCATATTACGGATCTGACGCAATAACGAAGCATCTACCTGCTTGTCGCCAACCGTTAAAACGAAACCTCCTATCAATGAAGCATCTACTTTTTCTTCCAATTGAATTTGCTGGCCGCCCGAACTTTCGGACACCAACTTTATTACCTGCTGACGTAATTGATCATCCAGACCTACTGAACTTACAATTACCGCTTTCAAAATTCTCTTGTGCTTGTTGTATTGTGTTACGAACGATTCCGCGATAGCTTCCAACTGTGACTCACGGCGCTTACGGGTAATGATGTCCATGAACTCGCTGGTGATCACGCCGATTTTTCCACCGAAAACCGCTTTCAGGATTTCCTGCTTCTTATCGGTCTTAATCACCGGACTTCTGAGCATCACTTCCAGTTCACGCGATTCGCGAATAGCCGTAAGCACTGTGCTCATATCCTCGAAAACCTGCTCCAACTGCCCTTTTTCAAGAGACAAGTCGATCAGTGATTTCGCGTAACGATGCGATACCCGTGTTTCTCTCATGATCTTAGTTGAGCTTTACGTCTTTCATTAAATCGCCCAGCAATTCTTTTTGCTTGCTTTCTGCAGCTAATTCGCGCTTCAGAATTTTTTCCGCCACATCAATTGACAACTGCGCCACTTGATTTTTCAAATCGGTGATAGCAGCCATTTTTTCGTTGTGAATCGTTTCGCGGGCAATAGCCAACATTTTATCTGCTTCTTCTTTGGCTTTGCTTTTCGCTTCACCAACGATAGCATCTTTCATGTCGCGAGCTTCTTTCATCATGCGATCACGCTCCTGACGAGCCTCTGCAATGATGCGCTCGTTATCCGCCTGTAACGCCTGCATTTCTGCCTTAGCGCGCTCTGCAGATTTCAATGCCTCTTCAATAGATGCTTCACGCTCGTGAATCATCTTCAGAATAGGACCCCACGCAAATTTTTTAAGAAGGAAAAGAACAATCAGGAAGGTGATACTCATCCAAATCACTAACCCGATATCCGGCATTACTAATCCCATAACGTATTGTTTTGTTGGTTGATTTTATTCTTTTGTGTTTAACCTTCGCAGTAGCACCGCCGACCAACCGTCGGCGGTTTTTACTGCAAATTTGATTTTGAGTGTCTGTTACTTGAAAGTAACCAACAGTCCAACAACCATCGCGAAGAAGGCAGCACCTTCAACAAGAGCGGCTGTCAAAATCATGTTAGCACGGATATCACCGGCAGCCTCAGGCTGACGAGCGATTGATTCCAATGCACTACCACCGATACGACCGATACCCATACCGGCACCTAATGCAGCTAAACCTGCACCAAGCGCAGCGATACCGTGACCGAGGCTTGCTTCAAGAAGAAGATTTGACATCATTTTGATTTTTATTTAGGTTAAACAATTACTAATTAATGCGCAGCTGCATGTGCATGATCGTGCGCGTGATCATCATGATGATGTTCCTCAACTGCTGATCCGAAATAGATCGCAGATAACAACGTAAATACATACGCCTGAAGAAACGCCACCAACAATTCCATTACAAACATGAACACCGTAAATGCGATAGACACAACAGATACACCAAGACCTGCAGCAACATTCTGTCCTTCATTTCCGAAAATGAAAATCAACGAATAGAACGCTAATGCGATAATGTGACCTGCAGAGATATTCGCGAACAATCGAATCATCAATACGAAAGGACGCAAGAAGATGCCCAGAATTTCAATTGGCGTTAAGATGATCAATACGAATGCAGGAACACCCGGCATTGCAAAAATATGTCTCCAGTAGTGTCCGTTACCGTTAATCAATGTGATAATTAACGTAATGGTACTCAATACTAAAGTCACCGCAATATTACCTGTAACGTTTGCGCCACCAGGAAAAATTGGAACAAGTCCTAATAAGTTAGCGAAGAAGATAAAGAAGAACACCGTCAACAAATACGGCATAAACTTCGCGTACTTCGGACCTATGCTTGCTTTCGCTAAATCATCACGAATAAAAATAATGAAGGGCTCTACCCAAGATTGCAAACCTTTCGGTGCCTGACCCGGACGCTTCTGATATGCTTTCGCAACTGAGATAAAAACAAACAACATCAAGCCGAAAAGCATCAGAATTGTTACGACGTTTTTGGTGATGGATAGATCAAGAAGTTGATGTGTTGCTTCTTCATTCTCCATTCCGGTAACCTCATCAACAACAACAATTTTTCCTTCCGCTAACTTGTAAGAGTAATGTGTGCCCTTGTAAACAGCATCTAAGTGATGTGTTTCGTGATTGATGAAATGTGAAGAAGAGAATAACTCAAAACCTTTGTCCGTCTTAACAATAACAGGCAACGGCAAGTGCGTATGCCCCCACAAGTGCCAATCGTGCGCATCAGCAATGTGATCCATGATCATGTGACCGGGATCAAATCCTGCCTTGTGCGTTTCGGTGCCGTGAGCAGCTGCAGCGAGTGAGTCGTTGGATGATTTTTGAGCCTGAACAGCATCAGGATCGTAAGCGTGTGCCAGGAATGGCACTAACACTGCCATAAGAAGCAGCGCGAGTCGAGTCCGAAGAGCGTTGTAACGCATTGGTTATCAGCTATTAGTGTTTGGAAACAACAGCGTTTTCCAAATTCGGCTGCAAACTTAGTCAATAATTCCCGTCCAAAGAAAGATTTTGGTCAGGTAAATTATACACTTCGTCGGAATTATTTTTTGGGCTTTAAATGGCTGTACAAAAGAATAACTTCAACAGCCGTAAAGAAGAAATAAAACACTAGAAAATGAAAGGTGAATACAAAGGCTTTTTCGGTGTTCGTCAGGGCGTATAAAACGATGGCCATCAAGTATATGAGTAACTTGATGGAGGTTGCGGTCATGAAGATGCGAATGAACACTTTAACATCTCCCGAACCGGCTTTCAACAACCAGAGATGGATCAGCCCGGTGATTCCGGCTACTGCACCAAAAATTACCCACGACAATTCATGTGTTTGCGGAACCGTGTGTGTCGCGTTCCAGCCATAAAGACCAACGGCTCCTGCCACTACAAAAATCAAATAGGTAATCAGGGATTTAGTTGCTGCCGTCATGTGCCACAAAGGTAGTTTTCCGGTGGCAATTATTTCTTATGCCACAGCAGAAACACCTGCATGCCCAAGCCGTGTTGGCGAGTGCCATTTAATACGGGCATCAGATCGTCCTTACGCTTCCATTTCGCATCTGTAAGGTCGTAACGGTAAAACGCTCGTCCTCCCAGCACTACACGCCACAGCTTAATGCGTAATTCCGCACGCACCATGGGCGCTACAACCGGATTCGTGTATAATGTTTCCACATTGCCGACTTTTCTGTCGAGTTTAATATTTCCCCATACCACACCGGGTGCTAAAACTAGAGCAATCGCATCGCCCGGAATTACATCTTTCCCGAATGTGCTGGTAACATATTGCCAACCACGCATACGATAAGAAATTGGACCGGTTCCGTTGGAGCGTGTTTCGCGCAACATAAAACTCAAGCTGCTCATAGCGTCAAACGATCCGGTAGCGCCGCTATTAGCTGTTTTCACTGCATCCCAGCCGGCCATGAAAATTTGATTATCAAACCCCTGAACACCTTGCTGCATCAGGCTTTGATTTAATCCGGAAAAATCCACCTCTGTGATACCGGCAGATAAACCATTCGCATCATGATTGGAAACCCATGTGTGTTGTGCCGACAACGTATTCAACGTCATAACGGCAACTATTGCAATAATCACTCTCATATACTTTACTTTTTTTTGATGAAATCCTTCACGAAATACCACATTGCAGCACCAACAGAAAAGAGGGAGAGTGTTAGTGTAAAAACAGGGACTTTTTTTAACTCAAAATATTCATCCAGCCATTTGCCGCCCAGCGTTCCGAGCGTAATGATGACTGCCATATACGTGGCCATCGACAAATATTTACCGTAGTTGTTAAGCGGTTTTTTCGGTGGCGAGGGCCGGCTTTTCATTCTTGATGTCTTTCACAACGCCGCCCATACTGCAAGAACCTGAAAAATCTGCGCCGGGCTCAATAGACAATTTGCCCACTGAAATTTCGCCGTTGATTTTAGCTGTTGATTTCAACGCCAACAACTCATTAACCGTGAGTTTACCACGAATGCTCCCGGAGATATCAGCGTTTAAGCAAGACACTTCTCCTTCGATAGAGCCCGTTGGTCCGATCACCAATTTGCCTTTGGTTTTGAGTGTTCCTTTCAAAGCGCCGTCAATACGAATGTCGCTGGTAGAAACGATATCGCCTTCGATAGTCGTTCCTGCGCCCAAAATATTAACAGAGGCCGAATCGGCTGTGGCATTGCGCATGGTGCTTCCTGATTTAGAGTTGAACATGGCTGTTGTTTTGGTAAAGATACAACATTCTGCAACAAGCACACGATCAGGATGTTCGATCTATTTCTTCGGCAAAATATTAGACTCAAAAAATGTCTTGTATGGCGCGGTATTCTTGTCTTTATAAAACACGCCAAAGTTATCCGTAGATATCGGATACACTTCGTAGCTGCCTGCTAACAAATTAGCCATAATATCAGGTCGCGCTTTGAGCATGTTGTAATACTCCAATGCTTTGGTTTGATTGGTGAAACGCTTTACAGTAATTACCTGGCGTTTATTATCCAATACAACACTGTTGATCTGATATCCGGAAGACGCGAAATTCTGTGAGTTAAAATCGGAAAGCGCAATCTTAAACTGATTGATGTTGCCTTTACCGGTTTCTACAACGATCATCAATTGATGTTCGGCATTCGGCATGTTGGTATACAACTGTGCCACATTAACGGGAATGCTGTCTTTTGCGACAACTGTTTCGCCGCGTTGTTTTTTTAATGCATCCAATAAAGCCTGTGCCTGATCTTTAACCGGATCTTTCGGGTAGTTAGCAATTATCTTGATCAGCTCTGCTTCCATCGCGGCATTGCCGGAAGTTTTACCCAAACTGGTGGCACGCAAATAGGCGAATTTGGCAGCGTGTTCGTGCTTAGTCCCGAACATTGTATCGGCAGTGTTGCAACGTGTAATTACATTGGCATATTCCTGACGCCGGTAAATCAGATAAGTCTCGTCGTAGTATTTGTTGATCTTATCTTTCTCCGCCAACACGCTCACTTCATGATTCGGATTGCGAATGATACTTGCGTACTCACTATTCGGATGATTCGTTAAGATGTACGATTTGTGCTCCTCTTCTTTCGACTTGTTTCCCGTTACACCATAGAGTTTATACAACTGGAAATGTGAAGGCAATGCATACTTGTGTTTGGGATAGCGCGTGCACACAGCCTCAAACGACTCTATCGATTTCGCGTTATTCCGCATTTGCTCTTTAAAAATAGAGCCCAGGTTGTACAACGCTTCTGCTATTTTCTCGTCGGAAGTTGCCTTTTGTTGAGGTGTAGTAGGAAGGTTTTTAAGATAAAAATCGCGCGACTTGTTATCATTTCCGCCCTTCTTTCCTTTCGCGACAACCGCAGCCGTATCACCGCCATCTTCACCTTCCGGCTCAATCATCATGGACTCCTTATTGTTTCTGCGCCAGTTATCTTCCAGTTTACGATTTCCCCATTTGCGCGTGAATTCATTCAACCCAAACGAGACCGCAGACTGATTGTAGTAATACCACAATGCTCCATTGTTCTGATTGTTATTATTAATTGCATTGCCCTGATTGATGTTGTTCATTCCCGGCCCGCCATTGTTCTGCTCCTTCAACTCTTTTTCTTTCTCCTCTTGCTCTTTCAACTTCTTGATGATGTTATCGATATATGCATACAATGTTGTAGTATCTCCACCATAACGATTCACCACCATTTGTAAACTGTCTTCCTGAGCAACTACATTCAGGTACCGAATAAGTGTTGTCAAACTCTCCTTCTGATCTTTGATTTTATTGTAGTCGGCATATTCTTTCGGCAAGAACATCATCGTACTATCATAATACGCTTGTGCATTTCTGTAGTTCTGATCTCCAAAATACAATTCGCCCAAAGCCAAATGCGACAATGCTTTTTGCTTGTTGTTTGCTACACTTACGGATACAGATTTTTTAAAGAAACTTATTGCCGCTTCTTTTTTACCTGCACTCAATTCCAGTTGTCCGAGCGTGTAATAAATCTGATCCTGATACTCTTTGTTCTTTTCGTCTTCCAACATTTTATCCAGCTCTTTACGCGCAGCAGTTCGGCCTTTGCTGTCTGCGCCTGATAAACGCGCACGAGCCAGCTTGGCGTTGAACAACATTTCGTATGCCGGATTCAACTCGATAACTTTAGAATACAAGGACGACGCCTTTTTCTTGTCGCCGGAAAACTCGTACAACTGCGCAAGAATATACGTGTATCGGGCACGATCGCGTTTGCGTTTCACATCCGGCAAAGCTTCTTCCAGATATTTAATCGCGTTTTGTTTGTTACCCGTGTGCATGTACAAATCGACGTACGATAACTTAATATGCACTTTCAATTTTTCAGGACAGTTCTTGTCATTAGCAATAACGTCCAATTGCGACTCGGCTTGTGAATATGCCCCCATCTGCACCAGCGTACGCGCCTTCCACATTACGGCATCATAACGTGTCGGAAACTTCGGATACTTCTGGATGATGTAATCAAACATCTCCATCGCCGCAGCGTTTTCTCCTTTGTAATAATGCGCTTGTCCGATGATAAGATAATTCTCGTCGATCCACTTCACTGCGCCGGCAATCTCAACGCCTTTGCGATCTGTGATCGCGTGACGCTCAATTACCATTGTTGATTTTTTTATTGCCTTCTCAAGATCCGTGTAGCTGGATTTTGTTTCGGGAGAACCGGGCAATTGAAACAGTGGCAACAGCTGACTGTAGTCGTCGATGTAAGAACGCTCCACTTTGTACTTGGCGTCCTTCATGCTTTCCTTCGCGTAGAAATAGCCGTTATAACGAGAAGTCAGGTTGTGATAACTCCGAGTTACAAACGTATTTTTCTTCGTCGTGCAGGCCACCATAAAAAAGGCGACAAACAAGCCGAAAGCAATATGATATGTGCGTATGCGATTCACGAATTTCAGCATTCCGTATAACGGAAAGACGACAAAAATAGTGTATTAACCGCACGTTTGACGTACCGAAATGCGGATGGTTGCCCAATCCACCGCTATTATTACGATATTTGGGGCATAGCAATGGCTGAACAGAAAGAAAAACGCAACTGGCGCGACCGTCTGCGGGTAAAATACCGCATGGTGGTAATGAACGACGACACCTTCGAGGAGCGCGTGTCGTTGCGACTTACGCCACTGGGGATCTTAGTTTTACTCAGCGCGATTACCATTGTAATGACTACTCTGCTGGTGAGTCTGGTGGCTTTCACTCCGATTCGTGAATACATTCCCGGTTACGCGGATGTTAATATGCGACGCGACTTATACACGTTGAAAGTTAAAGCCGATTCATTAGAACTGGTAGAAAAAAACCGAGCAGTATATCTCGAAAATTTAAAAAGAGTACTCACCGGCGCTGATTCTAGCGGCGGCGCCGTTGTTCCCCGTGATACAACACGCAACTACGACAACATCGATTTCCGCCCGTCCAAAGAAGATTCTTTGCTCCGCGCAGAAATTGAAGCCATGAATGAGAAATATGCTTTGGAGTTGGGTGGTGTGAAGCGCGGCGGCATTGCAGGATTTTTCTTTTTTGCCCCGATACGTGGTACTGTCACCAGTTCGTTTAATCCGAGAGAAGAACATTTCGGAACCGACATTGCTGCAGAAGAAAACGAAGCTGTAAAGGCGGCATTGGACGGCACTGTAGTATCTTCTTCTTGGTCGGTGGAAGACGGTCATGTAGTAATGATTCAACACGCCAACAATTTGGTAACCGTCTATAAACACAACGCGGCGGTATTAAAGAAAAACGGTCAATACGTAAAAGCCGGAGAGCCCATTGCCATTGTTGGAAATACGGGGGAAAATAGCACCGGTCCGCACCTGCATTTTGAAGTGTGGTATAACGGAGCGCCGGTTGATCCGCAGGATTACGTGACGTTTTAATAAACATTCTATTCGCGCAGGTGTTTGATACCTGTACTTTTGCACACCATGAGCAGTTCCACCACCATTCAGCCTACACGCCTTGCAATTCTCGGATCAACCGGTTCTATCGGAACACAAGCGCTGGATGTTGTTCGCGCAAACAGTGATCGTTTTGTAGTGGAGGTGCTTGCAGCCGGGAACAATGTACAGCTTCTGGCACAACAGGCGCGGGAGTTTCAACCCAACTTTGTTGTGATTAATGACACCACGAAACTTCCTGAATTAAAAACATTATTAAGCGACCTCGACGTTAAAGTATACGGCGGGCAAGATGCGCTATGTGATGTGGTACAGATGGAAGCGGTGGACATGGTGCTCGCCGCAATTGTAGGATACGCCGGACTTCGTTCAACTATTGCAGCAATAAAAGCAGGCAAACAAATTGCCCTGGCGAATAAAGAAACGCTGGTTGTTGGAGGTGAATTGGTGACCAAATTAGCCCGTGAAAACGGCGTGAATTTATACCCTGTCGACTCTGAACATTCCGCCATTTTTCAATGCCTTGCAGGAGAGTTTCATAATCCGATTGAAAAAATTTATTTAACGGCTTCGGGCGGTCCTTTCCGCGGTAAAACACGCGACGAATTAGCACATGTAACACGAGAGCAAGCCTTAAAACATCCCAACTGGAGCATGGGCGCGAAAATCACCATCGACTCTGCAACACTGATGAATAAAGGGCTGGAGGTTATCGAAGCTAAATGGTTGTTTCACTTGCAACCCGAACAAATTGACGTTGTCGTGCATCCGCAAAGTATCATTCACAGCATTGTGCAGTTTACGGATGGTAGCATGAAAGCGCAAATGGGATTACCGGACATGAAGCTTCCAATTCAATACGCAATGGGTTATCCGCATCGATTAAAGAGCGATTTCCCGCGATTTGATTTCATGAAATATCCCGAACTCACTTTTCACGCCCCCGACAAAACAACGTTTGGTTGCTTGCAACTCGCATACGATGCCATGAATATGGGAGGAACAGCGCCGTGTATTATTAATGCAGCGAATGAAGTCGCGGTTCAACAATTTCTTGAGGGCAAAATCGGATTTTTGCAAATTGCGGACATCATCGGCGAAACCTTAGCAGCCGTTACGCGGATGGAAACCTTCACGTATGACGATCTGGTAGCTTCAGACGAAACTGCGCGAACAATGGCGCTTAGTTTAATCGCAGGCTAGACTCGGTTTTAGTACCTTTGGTCCTTCAATAATTTATACACTGTGGTAAAATTCACTTTATTCTTCTTAAGTCTTTCCCTATTAATCGTCCTTCACGAATTCGGACATTACATTACTGCTCGCTGGTTTAAAGCGCGAGTAGACAAGTTCTATCTCTTCTTCGACTTCTTATTTCCGTTCTCTAACTTATTGAAGTTCTCCATTTTCAAAAAGAAAATCGGGCAAACAGAATACGGAATCGGTTGGTTCCCTTTTGGAGGCTTTGTTGATATCGCCGGCATGATGGCTGATCCGGACAAGCCGAATGAAGCTCCTGCGCCGGATGAGTTTCGCGGAAAAAAACCATGGCAACGTTTAATTATTCTGGCAGGAGGCGTTACTGTAAATGCATTGCTCGCTGTTGTTATTTACAGTATGATGTTGTGGTCGTACGGTCAAGAATACCTGCCCACACAGAATGCGAAGTACGGCATCGCCTGTGATTCACTGGCGCTTGCTGCGGGCTTTCAGGATGGCGATAAAATAGTTAGCGTTGACGGACAACAAATTCCCAACTTTCAGGACGCTGTATTATCCATCATTTTAGATAAAGCCAAAACCGTTGAGGTTGATCGAAATGGTCAACACGTAACCATTGATATTGCAGATGATTTTGACACCAAAGTCATTGATCGCGAAGCCGCATTTTTAATTACTCCGCAAATCCCTTTTGTTCTGGACTCTGTTGTTCCCGGAATGCCCGGCGCAAAAGGCGGCCTCAAAAAAGGAGACAGTTTGATTTCTCTCAACGGCGATACTTTAGGATATTTTCAGCAGTTCCTGCGCGAATTGCCGAAACACAAAGGCAAAACAATTGCTTTGGGCATAGTTCGAAACGGAGCTCCTCAA
Organism: uncultured Flavobacteriales bacterium; assembly: GCA_937974275.1. Lineage (GTDB taxonomy): Bacteria > Bacteroidota > Bacteroidia > Palsa-965 > Palsa-965. The sequence goes on along the minus strand of CALJIF010000097.1, from coordinate 22,393 downwards.
ACGGTTAATGTCACGTTGGACGAAAACGGCAAGATGCAGGTTTTGCAAAAAGGCGCAGAAAATTACCTCACATTCGATCGTCGTGAATATGGCTTCTTTGCTGCATGGGGTGCAGGTTTTGACCTTTCGGTTAAAAAAATGGTAGGCTATGTAAAGCAGTTGCGTTTCTTGTTTACGAAAGAAGGCGCTTCCAAAATGGGCGGCTTTGCCAGTATCGGAAGCTTGTTCCCTTCTACCTGGGACTGGGAAGCATTCTGGAGTTTAACCGCTTACCTCAGTTTAATTTTGGCTTTCATGAATTTGTTGCCGATTCCGGTTTTAGATGGCGGTTACATTCTTTTTGTCTTGTGGGAAATGATCACAGGGAAAAAAGTAAGCGACAAGGTAATGGCTACTGCGCTTAATATTGGCATGTATATTGTGCTTGGATTGTTGGTGTTTGCCAATGGCAACGATATTTATCGCTTCTTAATTAAGTAAAATCTATGCGTAACGCTTTCATCGTATTGTTGTTGATTCTGCAAGGAATCGGTGTTGTGGCGCAAACCACGCGCGATGGCGCAGATCCGGGCGAGCAAAAGCCAAGTGCGAAAGCGAAAATTCTGGTAGTGCCTTACGATGAACGCATGTTCAATGCAGAATCGGATATTACCCGATCGATCAGCGCAGAAACGGGTCAAAATTATAAGCAGATGCAAAGCGCTTTTCGTCGCGGTGCCGTTGATCAGATGCGTCGCGCTTTTGCAGGACAATACGAAGTGATCACTTTGCTGGATGATACGGTGAAAATGAAAAAAGATTTGGGACTGGTGTATAACATGACCGCTACCGAATTTATTCCCGTGAATTCTCCGCTCAATCCCGCGCCTGTTGCTAAAACAGACAATAAAAACCCTAAAGATCCGGGCGGTATTCAGAAAGGGCAAGTTGTTGCTCCTCCCGATGAAGGCGAAAAGTTCATGAATACAAAGATTCTCAGTGCGAATCTGATTCCATACTTGAAGGAAAAATACAAATGCGAATACATCGTTTTTCTGAATCAACTGGACTTACAAAACGATTTGGGCGCTGATCCGTTGAACATGCAAGGCAACACCAACTTTAAGCGTATGGTGGTTATACATTATACCATTTTCTCTTGCGCTACAAGCCAGCGCGTAGCCATGGGAAAAGTGGCGCAACGTTTTGAAAACACGGTGAATTCGCCGAAACGCATTGTTGATGGACCTCTCAACACGATCTCACAAACTATTTACCGCAATCACGCGGCTGCTGTGAAGCCGAAAAAATAAGCTGTTTACAATTTATTAATTGCATTACCGGTGCCTGAAATCACATGCACTCGCAGGTCTTTTTTGTACCTTCGTGTTCCATTAATTCAAGGAATATGACACAAGTACTGACTGACAAATTCGGCATCGCAGATGCTCTTCATAAACTCGGCATTAAAGAAACCAACTTTGGTGCTTCAACGGGAACCGTTCACTGGAATACATCCGGCAAGAAAGTTGATTCTTATTCTCCCGCAGACGGACAATACATCGGTAGTGTGAATCAAGCTACTGCTGAAGATTACGAAAAAGTAATGCAGGCCGCAACTGAAGCCTTTAAGGTGTGGCGTATGATGCCCGCTCCGAAGCGAGGCGAAGTTGTTCGTCAAATCGGAGATCGTTTGCGTGAATTCAAAGAGCCGTTAGGGCAACTGGTTTCTTACGAAATGGGGAAATCATTGCAGGAAGGTTTAGGTGAAGTACAAGAAATGATTGACATCTGCGATTTCGCAGTTGGTCTTTCGCGTCAGTTGTACGGCTTAACCATGCACAGCGAGCGTCCAAAGCATCGTATGTACGAGCAATGGCATCCACTGGGCGTCGTAGGAATTATTTCCGCATTCAACTTCCCGGTTGCTGTGTGGAGCTGGAATGCTGCAATAGCATGGGTTTGCGGAGATGTGTGCGTATGGAAGCCATCATCTAAAACGCCGTTGTGCGCTATCGCTTGTCAGAATATTATTGCGAGTGTATTGAAGAAAAATAATGTGCCGGAAGGTGTTAGTTGCGTGTTGATCGGTAATCCTGTTGGCGACATGATGAATAACGATTCTCGTGTTCCTTTGGTTTCGTTTACCGGAAGCACACGTATCGGTCGCCACGTTTCTTCAACGGTTGCGCAACGCTTCGGTCGTTCTATTCTTGAGTTGGGCGGCAACAATGCAATCATCGTTTCTGAACATGCTGATTTGAATATGGTATTGGTTGGTGCAGTGTTTGGCGCAGTTGGAACTGCAGGTCAACGTTGTACCTCAACCCGCCGATTAATCGTACACGAGAGCGTTTACGACAAAACCATAAGCGTGCTTAAGAATGCATACGGTCAGTTGAAAATTGGAAATCCATTGGATGCAAACAACCACGTTGGGCCGCTGATTGACAAAGGAGCAGTAGAAGATTATTTGAAAGCCATTGAGCGCGCGAAGCAAGAAGGTGGTAACATTGTCGTTGAAGGAGGAGTGCTTTCCGGCGACGGCTACGAAAGCGGATGCTATGTAAAACCGTGCATCATTGAAGCGAAAAATGAGTTCCATATCGTGCAAGAGGAAACCTTCGCTCCAATTTTGTACGTGTTGAAATACAAAACCATTGAAGAAGCTATTGCTATTCAGAACGGTGTTCCGCAAGGGCTTTCTTCTTCGATTTTCACCAACAGCATGCGCGAAATGGAATTATTCCTTTCACACGAAGGTTCCGATTGCGGTATTGCTAATGTGAACATCGGAACTTCCGGCGCAGAAATTGGTGGCGCATTTGGCGGTGAAAAAGAAACCGGAGGCGGCCGTGAATCAGGTTCTGACGCGTGGAAGGCCTATATGCGTCGTCAAACCAATACGATTAACTATTCCACCAGCTTACCATTAGCTCAAGGAATTCAGTTTAATTTCTAAATAGTAACCGTGCTTACTAAAACGCGATCCTCAATTGGGTCGCGTTTTTTATGCGCTCATGAATTTGCGAAAACGCGCAATGTCTACTTCTGCCGGTAACACAGTTCCGTCCTGAATGTGGGACCAGAGCATTTGAGACAATAACGGCGCCTGCATCACTCCTTTGCTGCCGAGACCGTTGAATGCGTATACGTTTTCGAACCCTCGCATTTTCCCTAAAACCGGCTTCTTGTCGCGTCCTGCAGGTCGTATTCCGGCTCGCTGTGCAACAACTTCATAATCGCCCGGCATCATCGCTTCCAACTTTTGCTGCAACTCGATTCTCGCGTCTTCTGTTATCAACTCCTCGGCAAGTCCCGGCTTGTAAGTTGCGCCACAAATAAAATAGCCATCACCAACCGGAGCCAGATACACCGCGCCATTGATGATTACATCGGATCTGAAGCTTGCGCTTTTTAACAGCAATGTTTCTCCTTGTGTAGGAACAACGGGAAACGGACGATGCACTTGTTCCGCACAAAAGCCTTCACAAGAAATTACAACTCGTGCCGTAATTCTGTTGTCATAAACAAGGCCTTCTTTCGTTTCGCTAATTAAGTTCCAATTCCAATCTTCTTCGATCAAACATCCACGTGTCATCAAAAACTCTCGCGTTGCTTGTAAAAATTTTGCCGCGTCGATCATCCCTCCTCCGGTAACTCGCCCGCTTCCGAACGGTTGATGCGCTTCGTTGTACTGCTCTATCGGTACTCCGGCGAATGGCGCCAATTGTGTCAAAGAGTTGCTCCATAATCTCTTTTCCTCCTCCGACTGAAACACCCTGACAATAGGAAGTTGTTTGTGAAAGTGTACTCCGGTAGTTTGCTCTGCCGACTCGTAAAATGCTGCAGCAACCTGCACACAGTCATGCGCCTTCCATGTTAAACGCGCCGTCCGAAAATTGATCGGATTGTACACGCCGGCTGCTATACGGGAAGACCGGGATTTTCCGGGAAGATCAACCACAAGGCACTCTACGCCTTTGCTACACAGCTCATGCGCCATAACAGATCCTGCTATGCCCTGCCCCACGATAATAACCTCGGTGTTTTTCACAACTTATACTTTGTGCCTAAAATTAGCGGATAGTCGGCATTACACCGATTTCCGTGTGTTGGTTTTTTCTACCTTTCGGAAAATAACCCAATAACTATGGACAGCGTTGTACTTTACAGTATTCTGGGAACATTAGGTTTCCTTCTGCTCATTTCGAGCTTCACTACAATTCAACAAGGCACGGTGGGCGTAACTACCATCTTTGGTAAGTATAGCCGCTCTTTGTATCCGGGATTGAATTTTAAAATCCCATTTATCGAACGCGTGTTTCGTCGTGTTTCTATTCAGAATCGCTCGGTGGAATTAGGTTTCCAGGCCGTTACCGTCGATCAGGCAAATGTCAATTTCACTGCGATGTTGTTGTACTCGGTGCTGAACAACGAAGAAGGCACTATTAAAAACGTAGCCTTCAAATTTGTGAACGAACAAAATTTTATGGCCGCATTAGTGCGTTCCGTAGAAGGAAGTGTTCGTGCATATGTTGCAACTAAAAAACAATCCGAGGTGCTTTCATTGCGTCGTGATATTGTTGAAGCAGTAAAAGATCAACTCGATCAAACGTTGGAATCGTGGGGTTATCACCTCATCGACTTGCAACTGAACGACATTACGTTTGATGATGAGGTAATGCGCTCGATGGCAAAGGTGGTTGCATCGAATAATTTGAAAGCTGCGGCAGAGAACGAAGGTCAGGCATTATTAATCACCAAAACCAAGTCTGCAGAAGCAGAAGGTAATGCAATTAAGATCGCGGCACAAGCTGAAAAAGAAGCGGCACAATTACGTGGCCAGGGTGTTGCGTTGTTCCGTGAAGAGGTGGCCAAGGGTATGAGTCACGCGGCGAAGATGATGCAGGATTCCAACCTTGACGCTTCGTTGATATTATTCAGCATGTGGACAGAAGCCGTGAAGAACTTTGCGGAACACGGAGAAGGAAATGTTATTTTCCTTGATGGTTCTACAGAGGGCATGCAGAAAACGTTACGTGAAATGATGGCTATCGGCCAGATGGACGTGAAGAAAAAATAACCGCGATTACTATTTCGGGTGAGAACTGTTCGCAGACGACTTCGGGAGAAACAACTTATCGGCAAGCGCGAACTTGTTGATTTCCCCGATTTGGGATTATTTAAACTCGTTGCGAAAATTGATACCGGTGCTGCAACAACGGCGCTGCATTGCCATCACGTGCGTGTAGAGAACGGCGTATTGCATTTTCGTCTATTGGATGAAACACATCCGGAATATCAGGATCGCGAACATCGTTTTTCGGAATTCAAGAAAAAAATGATCAAGAGTTCGTTTGGCGAAACGGAAGAACGTTACGTTGTACGAACCCGAATCAAAATCGGGAAACGTATTATTCACAGCTTCGTTTCTTTATCGGATCGTGCAAACATGAAATATCCTGTGCTCATCGGAAGACGATTTTTACGCGGACGTTTCGTTGTTGATGTATCCCACACCAATTTGATTTCTAACCAACCAACCCTATGAAAATTGCAATCCTGTCGCGTAACCCGAATTTGTATTCGACCAAGCGACTTATTGAAGCCGGCCAGCAGCGGGGCCATGACATGACGGTGATAGACCATCAGAAATGTGTTTTGGTCATCGAGCAAAATCGCCCGCACATTTTTTATAAAGGTGCTGAGATTACCGGCATTGATGCTATCATTCCGCGAATTGGCGCCAGCGTTACGTTTTACGGTTCTGCTGTAGTGCGACAGTTCGAACAAATGAAAGTCTTTTCTACATTGGAATCGCAAGCACTGGTGCGTTCTCGCGACAAATTACGTTCGCTGCAACTATTAGCAAAGGCCGGTTTAGGAATGCCGAAAACAGCTTTCGCTGCCAGTCCGAAAGACATTGATAATGTGATCAATCAAGTTGGAGGCGCGCCGGTAGTGATTAAATTGTTGGAAGGCACGCAAGGCATTGGCGTAATTCTCGCAGAAACACATAACTCTGCAAAGTCTGTTATTGAAGCGTTTTTGGATGTTGAAGTAAACATCCTTGTGCAGGAATTTATTCGCGAAGCTAAAGGCGCAGACATTCGTGCTTTTGTTGTAGATGGACAAATTGTTGGTGCAATGAAGCGTCAGGGTGCTGAAGGCGACTTCAGATCGAACTTACATCGTGGTGGTACAGCATCTTTGATTAAACTTAGTGCGGAAGAAAAGGCGACAGCAATTAAAGCCGTGAAGAAATTAGGATTAAGTATTGCAGGTGTAGATATGTTGCAGAGTGCGCGCGGTCCTTTGGTGATGGAAGTGAATTCCTCTCCGGGGTTGGAAGGCATTGAAGGTGCAACAGGCGTTGATATTGCAGGAAAAATAATTGAGTTTGTGGAGCGCAACGAATACCACAACGCGTTGTCGTAAATCATGGGCAAAACCATTCACATACAAGGACAAGAAATCAAGGCCGGGCAAAATGCGCAGGTGTTTCTGAACATCTACAAATTGCCCACACATACCATGATTGAAATTCCTGTTTTTGTATTTAACGGCAAAGAAGACGGTCCTACGATTTTGTTCTTAGCCGGAATGCACGGAGATGAATTGAATGGTGTCGATATCGTACGTAAAGTCATCATGCGCGATGATGTACGAAATCTGAAGCGCGGTTGTGTTATAGCAATTCCTGTCATCAACATCATTTCGTTTTTGGCAGGTACGCGCGACTTGCCGGATGGACGTGATTTGAATCGTTGCTTTCCGGGCTCAAAAGGCGGATCGCTGGGAAGTCGTATTGCACACGATTTGATGGAAACCATTATTCCTCAAATTGACTTTGGTGTAGACTTTCATACCGGCGGTGCGAAAATTTCCAACTATCCGCAATTACGTTGCGTGTTTAACGATGAAAAGAATCTGGAACTGGGGCGCATTTTCTCTCCGTTGATGGTCATCAATTCTTCTTTTCGCGACAACACTTTGCGTAAAGAAGCTGCGAAACAAGGAAAACCTATTTTAGTTTTTGAAGGCGGCGAATCTTTTCGTTTCGATTATCACAGTGTGAATGAAGGCATCAACGGTTGTTTGCGTCTGTTGCATCATTTCGGAATGATACATTGGGAGTTACCTCCGAATCCGACTATTTTCATCACGAAATCATCGTGGGTGCGTGCGAAAAGTTCCGGACTGTGGCATAAAACAATTCCTTATGGAGCTGCGGTGCACAAAGGAGATATTTTAGGGACGATTAGTGATCCGTACGGTGAAGTGGAACACAAGATTTTAGCCCCGCATGGTGGTTATATTATCGGAATCAATCATCTGCCGGTGGTTAATCAGGGAGATGCGTTGATACACATCGGGAAGCAATAGGCGGAAGCGCTACTCCAATACCAGCACCACGCCTAAACTAAAGGTGAAATATTTAAAATCGTCTTTCACTTCTGCGCCCATGTATGTTTCAGGGTTTACGACATAAGATGCATAGTCCTGAGGCAACGAATCATAATCCATGTCTTTGTTTTGGTCGTCTAATCGAGTTGGGAACATAGACCAGTTACGTAAACAGGACGCTTTTATTCCTAACGGACCAAATCGATAAACCAATGATAGACCGGCAGAAACCTCGCCGTGGAACCCTGTATATTTTCCATCTAAAGCTGACGAATTAATAGGGGTATTTCCCTGAGTAAACGAAGAATTAATTACCGCACGTCCCAATCCTGCACCTAGATCAATAAGTCCGAAAAAGGGGCTTTCTTCTACATCTCCGATAGGCAACATGAACTTGAATATTAACAAATTGGAATGCAACGTAAATTTTCGTTCCGCATTATTTCTGAATCGAAACGTTGCCGCGCTTTTGGCTCGTGAATATTCCACTCCCAATATTGCGATGCTGTTGGTTGCCTGTAAGCCAAACCCTACGTTAAAACCAATACCCGGTTGTTCATTCAATTCATCGGAAAGCTCGGCGTTATTTACAACAGCGTATCCCGAAGTGAATCTCGAAAACGATGCCGAGCGAATGTGCTGATAGGTGGGGCTGATATAGACCAACCCCACTTGTGCCATAGCAGTTAAGCCGATAACTATAAAAACAAGCGATAAGGCAAACGATTTCAACTTCATGCAAAATGTGTATTGATTAGAGCGTGCGCAATGTAGCAGTTTCATTTAACAAGGAAACACCGGCATAATGCGATCTCTTATAAAAAGTTACTTCGGGATGAAAATGTCGCTCCTACGGAGCTGTTTAGCTATTCGTTCAAATGCGTTATCTAATTGAAAGCCGCCCCTACGGAGCTTTTCAAATATTCAAACCCCGAGTAATTATTCTTTTCCTCAACTTATTCTCATAACACATCCTCCGAAATTTTAATTCCTTCAGACATCAATGGAGTGATGTTGGTAACTCGGTTTTTTTCTCTCGTTGTTCCCGTGCTATTTTTACGGCGTAGACACAGAGACTATTCCTTTCTCTTCGCGTCCATTATCTGAGCTCCGTAGGAGCAAAATCATCTTAGATATCAAAATTCAATTATTGACCCAGCTCCGTAGGAGCGACATCCGGTCGTTTCAACAGAACAATAAACAAAACATAATATGGCAAACACGTACACAAAAATTTATATCCACCTCATTTTTTCCGTAAAAGGCCGTCAGTCCTTAATTCATAAAAACTGGAGAGAGGAATTGTTCAAATACATCTGTGGCATCGCTAACGGAAAAGACCAAAAGATTTATGCAATTGGCGGCATAGAAGATCATATCCACATTCTAATCAGTTGCAGACCGACCGTTGTTCTTTCCGAACTTGTCAGAGACATTAAAGCGAATTCTTCTAAATGGATTAACGAGAAGAAACTTACACGTGGAACATTCCGATGGCAAGAAGGATTCGGAGGATTCTCCTGCTCTCACTCACACCTCGGCACTGTCATTAATTACATCAACAACCAGGAAGATCATCATAAAAAGAATTCCTTTAAAGAGGAATACATTCAACAACTGCAGTACTGCGATGTGCCTTATGACGAAAAATATTTATTCGATTGGGTGGCATAAAGAGCGTCTCATCACCCGTCTCGTTCACTTCGGCTTCCAACGGTCATATCCATCCGCATCATTGGTTTTTCCGGGCTGCGGCGGCATGTATTTATCATAATTGCCGGTGGTTGACGCAGGTGGAACGTAGGGTGTAGGTTCTTCTTTTTTTATTTCCGGTTGTGCATACGAAGTTTGTTGCACAACGCTTTCCACCCATCCATCGCCGGTGCTGATCATACGTACAAATCCATGCACACGAAACGTGTATATCAACATAATGATGATGCCCGTTAAACCCAACAACAAACCAGCAACACCGGGAATAAACATGCAACAAATCAGAATGCAACCCGTGAGTCCCAAATTGTATCCGGGTTTGGGTTCCGTAGAAAATGCCTGACGTCGTTCGAATTCGTTGGCCATGCTTTTCGCAACAGCATTCACCACTATAAACTGCCACACATAACCAAATAGCGGTATCAATGTTAAATACGGCTGCGTTGGTTTCATCGTGCGCGACGACTCCGGAATGGCTTCCAATAATTTTGATGTGGCCATGCACCATGCGATTAAAACGCCCACTCCGCCCAACACAATTACACCAAAAACCATTACATAAAATGCGCCGTAAAATATTCCCATGTTAATTTATTTTGGCATCCAGCGTGAATAATCCGATTCCTTCTTTTCTTCCGTGTTAACAGTGGCGCTAACTGTTGGTGTTGGCACGTACGTATACGCCGGCTCTTGTTGTGTTTGCACAATAGGATTCCGGTTCCCGTAAAACATCGGCTCTTTCAACGGTCGTTCCATGTAGGCTTTCACGCGCTCGGCGTGACTCCACATGGCGAAACATCCTATCACCAAGGCTAAAAATCCTAACCACGGTTGCACCCAAAAAATTCCTCGTACCAAAAACACAACACTCATAATGACTGCAGCCGTCATTCCTTTGCCATACGCGGGCATGTCTTCATCCATTAACCAATTCCTGCTTTGATATTCTTTCTTCAACGATTCACTCACATGCCCGATCATCACAAACTGCCATACCAAACCAAAACCGGGAATCAATACCAACAGCGCACCCGATGGATTTGTAGTACGATTAACCGCCTGACATGCTTCTATTGCTTTTTGCATAGTTCGCAACCAGTAAATCGTTATAGTCAACAATCCTGCAAGTTCAATTAACCGCAACAGCAGAAACAAGCCCCACGAGCCACCTGCTACCGTTATCTTCAAAACTTCCATGCGTAAATTTAGTTCAATCTTCGCTCATCACGAATTCCTTTTACCTTCGCATTCATGTCACACCAAATCATCATGTACACCGACGGCGCATCGCGCGGAAATCCCGGACCCGGAGGTTATGGTGTGATTTTAATTTCCGGATCGAAAGGGAAAGAACTTTCCCAAGGTTTTCGATTAACAACGAATAACCGCATGGAACTGCTAAGCGTTATCGTGGGGCTGGAAGCGCTGAAGTTTCCGGGATGCGAGGTTACCGTGTATTCCGATTCGAAATATGTGGTGGATAGCGTAGAGAAACGTTGGGTGTTCGACTGGGAAAATAAAAATTTTAAAGGGAAAAAAAATCCTGATCTGTGGGAACGGTTTCTACGCATCTACAGGAAACATCGTGTGCGATTTGTTTGGGTGAAAGGTCATGCCGACAATCCATACAACAATCGTTGTGACGAACTGGCTGTTGCAGCAGCACTCACCAACAACCTGGAAGCTGATGCCTGGTACGAATTACACGAAGCTCCGTAATCTAAGGCATTCGCTTTAACGTAACATCAATAGCCATGACAGCTGCCGTGATGTCTTTCATTTCATCAGATGCCGCATCAATCGTTTTGCCATTACGTTTTGCATCCAATTTATTTCGTAACTGTCGTAGCATATTTCGGATAACTCCTTTCGTCGCCTGAGAAAATGATTTTGCATAAAGATCTTCCAATGCAGGCAATGCTCCGGGAATATTTTTCGGCGAAATACCGTACAGAAACGTTCCGTATAAACCGATAATTTGAAACTGATGACGTCCGTACACTGTCGTCATCGTGCGTTCAAACCACAATCGATTTTTCTCGTCAGGTGCAGATGCATATGCATTGGCAACCGCCACTTTCATGCTGCGATGCGAATCGCTTTCTCTGCTCTTGCATTGCGCTTGTCCTTTGCCGGGATAATTGATCATCAGGTAACGCAACGATGCTTTGATGACTTCGAATGAAGAATCCTGCAACGCACGCTCTGCCAAATCATCATCACCGGTTTGTGGTGTAAACAGTTCATATTGATTCATCGCTGCTGCTCGAACTAATGGCGAAGCATCATTGGTAATCATGGTCTTTAACGTTTCACGGAAATCTGTCGCACGCTTATTCAACTGATAAACGGCCATGACACGAATCTCCGGCTGTTTGTCTTTTAACGCCAATTCCAATACGCGCTTCGACTCCGGACGATTGTCCGCCAATGGCATCAGATTCATCAATGCTTCCGTTTTATCGGCATACAGCTCGGAATGTTCATACAAATACAACCATTCTTGTGGTGTGTGCTGATCCGTCTTAGTACATAATGTTCTTTTCGTGGCATCCACATTCACGAACAACGGTGCCGTGTTGCAAGGAATTTCTATTGTTTCATCTTCCTTGCTGATCACAATTTCATGTCGTTCTACTTTCCCGTCCAGATACAAGTCTACTTTCATCGGTAAACGAAACAGCGGCGTTCCTTTTTTACGATTTTGTTTTTGTTTGACATAAATGACTTGCTTCTTCGCGGCAGCATCATACTGATAAGTAATGTACAACTCGGGATGACCGGGATACATAAACCACTGATCGAAAAACCAATGCAAGTCCTGCCCCGTAACGGTTTCATAGGCCATTCGCAAATCGTGAACTTCTGCTGTACCAAACTTTTTTGTTTCCAAAAACAAACGTGTTCCCGCAAAAAAAGCATCATCGCCCAATACTTCACGCAACATGTGCAACACTTGTCCGCCTTTATTGTACGAGTGTGAATCGAACATGTCTTCCCGCGATTCATACGCATAACGTATCAAAGGAACTTTGCCCACCCAACGTGCTTCCGACAAATAACCTCTCCTCGAATCGAAATGATGATGATCGGCGTACGCTTTACCGTACTTGTGCTCGTTCCATAAATATTCTCCGTATGTCGCAAACGACTCGTTCAACGGTAAATTCGACCACGACTCACACGTCACCAAATCACCAAACCATTGATGAAACAGTTCGTGCGAAATATAGTCCTCGTACGTTCTGTCCAGCAACTCTCTGCGATCCAATTGCACAAAATCACCATGAATGGTTGCGGTAGTATTTTCCATCGCACCCGAAACGAATTCGCGCACACACACTTGGGAATATTTGTCCCAAGGATATTCAACACCTAAACGATTGGAGAAAAACTCCAGCATTTCCGGCGTGTTACCGAAGATGGCGTTCGCGTCGGGTGCGAATTGAGGTTCAATAAAATAATTCACGGGCTTGTTTCTCCAGGTTGTACCGGCAACATGAAAATCTCCTGCCGCCATCATCACCAAATACACCGCGTGTGGCAAATTCATTTTCCAATGATCCGTTCTTGTCCCGTCGGCGTGTTGTTGTGAATTCACCAATGTTCCATTGGATAGTGTTTTGAATTTATTGGTAACACGAATCCGAATTTCGTTGGTCATTTTCTGATTCGGCTGATCAATGGTCGGGAACCATGCCGAGGAAGCTTGCGTTTCTCCTTGTGTCCACAATTGTGTCGGAATATTCGGATCTGTACTATCCGGATCGATAAAGTACAATCCTTTATCCATGCCGATCGCAGCGCTTCCTCCTACTTTCAATTCATCCGGCTTTGCGGTGTAATGAATAAACAGTGCGATGGATTCCGACTTATTAAAAATGCGCGGCAGCGTAATAAGCAATTTGTCATTCGCATAAGTAAAAGGCGTATTCACAGTATCTCCATCATTGCGAATCAACGCTACACGATGAAGATCCATTCCTCGTGCATCCAATGTTACGCGATCCGTAGCATAAAAATACGGGCGCAAATAAATAACAGCTTTACCCAAAAGATGACGCTTCTTGAAATCGGGCACCACATCCAGTGAAGTGTGTAACAAATCGTGTGTCAACGGATCCGCCGCACGATAATTATTCATCGTTGCGTCATTCACAAATCGTGTTGCGGTGTCTGCCGTGTTGCCGGAAGTTTGGGTAATCTGTTTTCCCGATCTCGGACATCCTGCGAATAACAGGCTCAGCAATGGCAACAGTACTAGTGTGTTTTTCATTGATGTTAAAGTTGCATAAAAATCAAATGCAATAGAACATGAATTTTCGGAGATCAAGGATGTTTATTTTATCTTTTATTTGGGATGTGGAGAGGAAAACGTCAGGGTGTGGTGTGATTTTATTTTTGCAACAATAGGAGAACGATGCTTGTGTATTAAGTGCGAAGACGAGATTTGAATACGGTCAGAAGTTAAATGCGATAAAGTGAATTTTATGAAAGGAATAATAATTCAATTTTTGCTTTCGCTTATTGCCTGGCATAACCTCAACGGACAAACCCTGTCCTTCGGGTTCACCGGTGCAAGTGGTGTCATGGCTGCACCAAAGGCAGTAAGTAGTTATGGCGAATTAAAACCACGGACATTGCCGCAATACATGGCACAAGGTGGGCCGTATTTGAATTTTGAATTGGCAAAAGGTTTATTTATTCGCGCCAACGCACAGCATACCGGCATCAACTACGGAGTGCGAATTGATTTTGACCCGGACAAACAACCTGAGGTGCCTTTCCCAACATATTCAAAAAATCGCTTTTGGTTTACCGCTCCTCAGCTAGAACTTCGAGTAGGCTATAAAGTAAGGCTATGCTCAGACCAATTTATTTTTATAGTCGCGGGATACGGAAAAAGAACTATATATTCTACTAGGCACCGCTATTCGTCTTCAATTGGACTTGATAACGGGCAAGGAGTACGCTTGTATCAAGAATCTCTTTTTACTCCAGACAGTCGTGTTACGGTGTATTCCGTAGGTGCAGAATATGCAATTCCGGTATGGAGAAATTACGCCATCCTTATTGGTTTGGAATACCAGTATTGCGATTTTGTTTTTAATCCTATTTATTACGAATTTTTTCCGGCTCGTACCACAAGCTATGCTGCAGGATCCTACCGCGTTTCACCGCATCAAATGGCATTGCGTGTTTCCGTTCCTTTGCTGGTTTGGAAAATGAAAAAATCGAAAGAATAGCACAGTGTCGTTGTTGTTCTGCGGTGTCTTGCTGAAGTAACAAGCATAGTTCACCTTTTCGTACTGTATTGCGCCGTTGCGATCGTTTATTTTCGCATGTCGTCAAACAGCCGACCATAAAATATTAAACCCGGCACTTAACAATAGTTACCGAAAGGCAATAACTTTGGACTATGGAAAAGCAACTTTATACGATTACCGTAAATAACGCCACCACGCACCAATTGGAAATGGAAAGCAACAACACATCGTCCGGCATAATGGACGGGAAGGAGTTTCAATTGGATATTGCCGGACAAGACGGCAATCGTTTTCACGTAATACGAGATCATCAGTCTTATGATGTAGAAATTGTTGCTCATGATCGCGTGGCAAAAACCATCACCATGATGGTGAACGGAAGAAATTATACCGCACAAATCGGCGATCAGTACGATGCCTTGCTGAAGTCCCTGGGTATGGATAAAGTAGGTGCATCGAAAGTGAACGAATTAAAAGCGCCAATGCCGGGAATGGTATTGAATATTTTGGTGGGCGAAGGTCAGGCCGTGAAAAAAGGAGACGCATTAATCGTTTTGGAGGCCATGAAAATGGAAAACATTTTAAAGTCGCCTGGAGATGGTGTCGTGAAAAAAGTAGCAGCCGTGAAAGGAAGTGCGGTAGAAAAAAATCAAGTGTTAATCGCATTCAACTAAAGATGGGTATTTCAAGAAAAGATTTTTTGGTGAAAAGTGCGATGGGCGCTGCCGCTGTTACCTTGTTGGGTCGCGACGCATTTGCAACAGGCTCCGTTGATCTGAGCGATAAAACCCCGTTCAAGTTGCCGGCACTTCCTTACGCGTATGATGCTTTGGAGCCGTACATCGATCGACAGACGATGGAAATTCATCACACCAAACATCATCAGGCTTATATCAATAATTTACACGCCGCCCTGGATAAGCGCAATGCTCCAACTGGCACAATTTATACACTGGATGATTTGGTGAAAAACGCAGGCAAGTATGGTGATGCTATACGCAACAATGCCGGTGGGCATTACAACCACTCGTTGTTTTGGAGTATCATGATGCCGGCATACAGCACGGGAACGAAGTCGCCTTCGGGAAAATTGAAAGAGCGTATTGACGCCAAATTCGGCAGCTTCGAAAAAATGAAAACCGAATTTGAAACCGCAGCAAAAACGCGTTTCGGCTCGGGTTGGGCGTGGCTCATTGTACAAAACGGAGAATTGGCCATTTGCTCTACCGCCAATCAGGATAATCCTTTGATGGACATTGCCGAAGTGAAGGGAACCCCAATTCTGGCGCTGGATGTATGGGAGCACGCGTACTACTTAAAATATCAAAACAAGCGTCCTGATTATATCAGCGCGTGGTGGAATGTGGTGAATTGGGCACAAGTAGAAGCGCTTTTCGAGAAAGCCGGTGCTAAATAACCACCAAAAACTAGGGATTTTACTATCTTTGTCGTCCAACTAATTATTACATCAGATGACTCCATTCATCATTCTTGGACCTTTTGGACTCGGTGGACCTGAAATGATTATCATTTTGGTTATTGTGTTGCTGTTATTCGGCGGACGCAAAATTCCTGAGTTCATGCGCGGATTGGGCAAAGGCATCAAAGAATTTAAAGACGCGTCAAAGGGTATTGAAAACAATACTCCCGAGAAAAAAGACTAATTACTTTACCTAATTGCAGGCAATTGTGGTGAAGGAATATAGTTCTTTAGCTGACGTTCAAAATGATCTTCGTGCAGGAGCAATTACTGCCGTCGATTTAACGCGCTCGTATGTAGAGCGTATCGAAAACAACAAGAATCTTAACGTTTTTCTCGAAGTTTTTACGGATTCTGCTTTAGCAAAAGCGGAAGAAGTAGATGCTAAAATTAAATCCGGAACAGCAGGAAAACTTGCCGGCATGGTGATCGCGTTGAAAGACAACATCTGCTATCGCGGTCATAAAGTTTCTGCATCATCACGCATCTTAGAAAATTTCGTTTCTCCATACAGTTCAACGGTTGTAGAGCGTTTGTTGCAGGAAGATGCCATCATCATCGGGCGTACCAATTGCGATGAATTTGCAATGGGTTCTTCCAATGAAAATTCCGCATACGGAAATGTGCTGAATTCATTGGACCACAAACGTGTTCCCGGAGGTTCTTCCGGCGGCTCTGCCGTTGCGGTTGCGGCTAACTTGTGTCTTGCTGCGCTAGGTACCGATACCGGTGGATCTATTCGTCAGCCGGCTTCATTTTGCGGTGTTGTGGGATTAAAACCAACATACGGCCGCGTATCGCGTTGGGGAATTATTGCTTATGCTTCTTCTTTTGATCAGGTTGGGCCGCTTACGCATAATGTTGCAGATGCTGCAGCAATCTTGGAAGTGATCAGCGGTGTGGATGAATTCGACGGAACATTGGCCACGCAACCCGTTCCGGCCTATTCACAGCAACTGCAAGCGCCACAGAAAAAGCGATTTGCATATTTGCGCGATTGTTTGGAAAAAGACGGGCTCGATCCGGAAATTAAAAACCGATTGTTGCAACTGATGGAGCGCTTGCGTGCAGAAGGTCACGTTGTTGAACCGGTTGAATTTCCTTACCTCGATTATTTAGTTCCAACTTACTACGTGTTAACTACTGCGGAAGCTTCTTCCAACTTAGCGCGTTTTGATGGTATTCGTTACGGTTACAGAAGCGCCAATGCAACAGATCTGGAATCAACATACAAGAAATCGCGCAGCGAAGGATTTGGTGCGGAAGTGAAGCGTCGTATAATGCTGGGAACATTTGTACTCAGCGCAGGGTATTACGATGCGTATTATTCCAAAGGGCAAAAGGTTCGTCGTTTGTTGCGTAATAAAACGGAAGAGATTTTATCCTCGTACGATTTTATTTTACTGCCGACAACGCCCGGAACAGCATTTGAATTCGGCGCCAACTCTGCAGATCCGATCAAGATGTATCTCGAAGACATCTTCACTGTTCAGGCTAACTTAACCGGCGTTCCGGCAATTTCTGTTCCTGCAGGAAAAGCAAGTAACGGCATGCCTTTCGGTGTTCAACTGATGAGCGCCAACTTCACAGAACCCGCACTGTTAGCGATGTCTGCGCATGTGCAGGACATTTGTGAAAAACTGTAAGGCACTTCGCGTCCCATTTTCTTGCTATTCTCGCTCAGGATTCGATCTTTGTAAAACGCGTTCGCACTTTTTTCTAAAGTGGTGCGTTCATTCATTAGCGGGAATACGTGATGCAGCTAAAGCGAATCGTCATCGGATTGTTAATCGTACTGCTTGGGTCGCCTCTGGGTGCTCAGGATAGCACTTCATTCGTGGATGATCCTGTTGCTGCCATGCTGGATTCATTAATGCGCAATTCGTACGTCAATCGAATTCCCAAACAAACTACCCAGCGCACGAACAAATACAATTTTGCTCCCGACTCTGTTCCCGTGTACGATCCGCTCGTAATTGAAGGTCGTCTCGCGAAATTAAATTCCCAGTCGCCCTTTGATTTAGTGTACAACAATGAGGTGCAAGCCTACATTAACATGTACACGATGAAACGTCGCGGTTCTGTAGAGCGCATGTTGGGACTTTCACAATTGTATTATCCCATTTTCGAAGAACAATTGGACAAATACAATCTGCCGCTTGAATTAAAACATTTGGCGGTGATTGAATCCGCATTGAATCCAACTGCAACTTCCCGTGCAGGAGCGCGCGGTTTGTGGCAATTCATGTACACAACGGGCAAAATGTACGGACTCGAAGTAACGTCTTATGTAGATGAACGTTGCGATCCGTATCAATCAACAATTGCTGCATGTGAGTATTTACAATTTTTATATGGCATGTTTGGCGATTGGCAAATTGTTTTAGCCGCTTATAACGCAGGACCCGGAACGATCAATAAAGCCATACGCCGTGCCGGTGGCGGCAAAAAAACGTATTGGGAAATTCGTCCGTTTTTGCCGAAAGAAACGCAAGCATATGTTCCGGCATTTATTGCTGCCAACTACGTGATGACGTTTCACGTTGAACACAACCTGTATGCAGTGGCTCCGCGAAAAGTATTTTATGATGTGGACACCGTTACCGTAAAGCAACAAGTAACCTTCATGCAGTTACAATCCGTTTTAGGAATTGCTTACGACGAAGTGCAATTTCTAAATCCGATGTACAAACTGGGTGTAATACCGGTTTCATTTAACGAGCCTTACAAATTGGTATTACCCATTGCACATGCGGGCAATTTCGTGCAAAATGAAAACTCCATTTACGATCACGTCAAGAAAGACACGGCGACTGCAATCATCGTTCAGCAAAAGAAATCCATTCATACGGTCAAAAAAGGGGAAACGATTAACTCCATTGCGAAGCGCTACAAATGCTCGGTTACGGACGTGCGTTCCTGGAATAATCTGAAGAGTAATTATTTGAAAGTGGGCCAAAAGCTGACAATCTACACTCCCGTTCATGCGCCCGCACCTGCCCCACAACAAAGTCCTGTTGTAAAACAACCGACACCATCTGATCCGAATCAGAACAAAACTCCGGTGAGCACAACTGGCCAGTATAAGTATTATACCGTCAAAACCGGCGACAATCTTTGGAAAATCGCACAAGCCAACGGAACAACGGTTGATGAGCTCAAAAAACTAAACGGCTTTGGTGATAAAATCGTTTTAAAGACGGGACAGAAAATCAAAGTGAAGCAATTGTAACCGCGCTTACTATTTTCGAGTCGTAGTATCTTCCGGAATAAAAATACTTTTCGTCATAATCGCTCTTGTGTCAGCTGCTGCTTCACACATTTTTACTTTGGAGCCGGCAGCACTATACACACGAGCTGTAGTATCGGAACACCATTTTGCCGGAACAACCACATGTTGTTTCATTGTTGGGTCGTATGCGCGATATACCCACGTTGGAACATAGTTGGGCTGATTAAGTGTTAATTTGCCATTTGGAAGCTTTGTGATGCGTACGTTCAGAATAACTCCGGCATCCGTGTAGCGCCAATATTGATTGGAAATAAAATTTCCCAACGACCACGCGACAAGCCCTCCATTTATTTTGCTGTCCGGCGAAGGTTGAAAATAATTGACCGGCCCAATCACGTGCGGATGCGCTCCAATGATTAGATCCGCGCCGCCTTCTCTGGCCCATTTTGCCATTGTTCTTTGGTAGCTTGTTGGCTCTGCTTTGTTCTCTTCACCCCAATGATAAAACACGATAACTAGGTCACACCCTTGTTCACGCGCACGTTTGATGTCGTTTGTTACCAATGCGCTATCGGCAACGTTTAACATGTAACGATGTGTATCTAAAGGATACGCGCCATTGGTTCCATACGTGTAATTCAATACCGCAGTTGCAATTCCATTTTTACGCAACACCCGAATCGAATCGCGATCGTGCCGGGAAACATGTGTTCCCGTATAACCCAAATTGTTTTTTTTAATTACGTCTATCGTGCGCAAAAGCCCTTCTTCCCCGGTGTCCATCGAATGATTGTTGGACGTGACCAAAAAATCAACTCCCGCATTTTTTATTGCCGTTACAAATTCATCCGGCGTGTTGAATGCAGGATAACCGCCATAAACTCGCTTCGTTCCGGCGCAGGTGGTTTCTAAATTCCCAATGGTAAAATCGGCCCAAGAGAGATATGGCGCTATTTCCGCAAAAGACGGTGTAAAATCATACGTTCCGTTCGGCCGGCGGGCATTATTAAGTTGCGGAGAGTGGCACATCAAATCGCCGATAAAGCTGAAGGTGACTGACGTTGTATCATCGTTCAATGTGTCCTGAATAGCGACATTCTTCTTGTCGACGCTATTCGGGCTTTGAATAAAGCTTGCCAGCACAAACACAGGAATCAGCGATCCTGCAAAAATCAAAAAAGGCCAACTTGCAACTTTCATGCTCATCAAACGTAAATGGGGCTGCAAAGGAAACACCAAAATGGCCCGGAATAAAATTTTTTTCGACTAAATCGAATCATGTGAAAAGTTTTTCATAAATTGGTGTAATATTCTCCCAATAAGACTCAACACAAAAACAAAATAAACATGAAAAAAGCACTTCTTTTAATCCCGGCATTCGCTATTGCTGCGGGTTTCAGCTCCTGTAAGAAAGAAGAATCTGCCGGAACTGACGGCGAGGTAATTTCGGTTTCTACCCGTTACAAGCCGGTTATGTTCGAGTATTCAGCTACCTGGTGTAATCCTTGTGGTGTTTATGGCTATCCTGCCATTCACGGCTTGTTGGAAGAATATAAAAACCAGATCACTGCGGTGTTGATGCACCCGAATGACAACATCATTAATATCGAGCCTGCAGGACAGGAAGATATCATTGATTTTTTCGGATTCAGCGGAACTCCATCATCTGCGGTTAACGCAGGTCCGGACACGTATCCAACTTATTTGGAGCCAAAAATTACTCAAGCTCTGTCGGCTAACCCAACTGCAAAAGCTGGTGTTGGTATCGCGCACAAGGTTGAAGGCAATAATTTGGTTGTTACCACAAAAACTGTATTCTTTGATCAGGTTAGCGGTAATTACAACCTGGCCGTGTACATGGTAGAAAACGGCATTATGGAAACACAATCCGGCCAAACCGGAGAAGTTCCTTTCGACCACATTCTTCGTGCATGTGCTGACGGAAAAGCTTTTGGTATTTCTGTAGCTGCTAATCCTGCAAAGGGCACCAAAATCGACAACACTTTCACGATTGCGATTCCTAACGACGTTCGTAACAAAGAAAATCTGCAGGTTGTGGCGGTTATCTACAAAATGGGTACCGACAACAAGCCAACTGACGTGTTGAACTCCAACATGTACTAATCATTCGAACATCATTCGCACCCGCCTGCTGCAAAGTTGGCGGGTGTTTTTTCACCATTAAATTGCTCAACACATGAATTTTCGCTCAATAATCATGATACTTATGGCGTTGGTGGTTGCCGTTGGCTCCGCTGATGCAGAATCGCTGAAGAAGCGTCGCAAGAAGAAAAAGAAAAAGAAAGGCAAAGAAGTTGCTTTCAAAGCCGGACAAATCGGGGCTTCTGCCGGCGCGGGTTTTGTAGTAAACGGGAACTATTCTAAATCCGATTATTCCATTTACGGAACTAACGAATTCGACAAGGGATTTCCAATTAATATCCGTGCAGAATACGGCGTTACCGACTTCTTAGGAATTGGTATTTGGTACGGGATGTACAAGGAAAAAGTAACTATCCAGGACGTTACGGTGCCAACCAACTCTTTCGGATACGACCATAAATTCACACAATTGGCCTTGCGCCCTGCTTTCCACGTGCCCATGGGTCATCCGAAACTGGATCCTTACGTGGCTATTCCATTTGGGATGAACGCAACTAAAGCAACACCGTTCGGCGAATACAACTATGTTCAGGAACCTCTGAAAGGTGGTTTTGGTTGGGCAATTCACGGCGGCGCCAACTACTATTTCACGTCCAACATTGGCGCGCTTGTAGAAGGTGGTTATGGCTCGTGGTTCCCAATGATCAACTTCGGCTTGTCGTTTAAACTATAGGATGACAGCAGCATTAGCAAACAACATTATTGTTGAACAGTCTCCGGACGGATATCCGTGTGTGGTGCTGCCAACATGTGTGGTTTTGTAAATTGCGGAAGACATCAGTGAAACGCGCATGAACGAAGGTGCATTCATCGATGAAGCTGCGCTGTATCAGATTAAACAAGTGAATGAACATTTGTTTGGCGCACGGCGCTATGCGGTATTATTAGTTACCACCTCTAACTTTAACGCCATCAGTGAAAAAGCACGCGAATTGTCGGCAAGTGCCGAGTTCGTGCGCAACACAAAAGGTAAAGCATTGCTGGTGCATAACAGCGCCACGAAATTAGTGGGCAACTTCTATCTCAACTTTAACAAACCCGTAATGCCAACAAAACTGTTTACCGACAGAGTAAAAGCAATAGCGTGGTTAAAAACTGTAGCGTCCTAAAATAAGTTGACAGGTTTTTAATAGTCCCCGGTTCTGATTA
>CALJIF010000096.1 GCA_937974275.1 uncultured Flavobacteriales bacterium | reverse complement strand
TGGACAAGATGCGTTTTCAATACGAACTCCTGAGTTCTCGCCTGGATAATTTGAATCTGGTATTGGCCGATCTGCAACAGCGGGACGATAATATTTATCGTGTAATTTTTGAAGCGGAGCCCATTCCAAGCGAGATTCGTATGGCGGGTTTTGGTGGTGCAAATCGCTATAAGGAATTGGAAGGTTATGACAATTCGGATGTCATGATCATGCTAACGCAGAAAATAGATCGCGTTTCCAAACAAATTTATATTCAGTCGAAATCGTTCGATGAGGTGATTAAGTTGGCGAAAAACAAAGAGAAGTTGTTGTCTTCAATTCCTTCCATTATGCCCATTTCCGCTAAGGATTTGAAAGGTACTCCTTCGGGCTACGGATATCGTACACATCCAATTTATAAAATTGTGAAAATGCACACCGGCATGGATTTCAACGCTGCTATCGGAACACCGATTTATGCAACGGGTGATGGTGTGGTGGATCGTGCGGATGCGGAAGCTGCAGGTTACGGAAGTCACGTCGTTATCAATCACGGATTTGGTTACCAAACATTGTATGGTCATATGAGTAAAATGTTGGTAAAGCCGGGACAAGTGGTGAAACGTGGCGAGATTATTGGATTGGTTGGTAATTCCGGAATTTCCAGCGGACCACACGTGCATTATGAAGTGATTCGTAACGGTGAAAAAGTAAATCCGGTGAATTATTACTTCCTGGATTTAACGCCGGAAGAATATTTGAAAATCATTGAACAATCGGAGCAATCCAATCAATCTTTCGACTAATGCGCAATCTTTTTTTTCTGTTTGCTTTCATTATTTCTTCAGCATTAATCGCGGGAGACACGATTCGAGTTGTTGGTGTTGGCGATATCATGATCGGAACCAACTTTCCGGGCAAAGAGCATTTACCGCCCAATGACGGCAAAGATATTTTTGATCCGGTAAAATCCTATTTGCAAAATGCGGATGTCACGTTCGGTAATTGTGAAGGCACATTTTTAGATTCGGGTGGCGCATTGAAGAAATGTTCAGATCCGAAAAAGTGTTATGCGTTTCGTCAACCTACTCGTTACGCCGGATATTTGGTGGACGCCGGATTTGATGTGGTAAGTGTTGCCAATAATCACGTTGGTGATTTTGGAGAAGAAGGGCGTGTTTCTACAACGAACACATTACGTAATGCAGGATTGCATTTTGCAGGATTATTATATCAGCCTTCCGTAAAGTTTGAGAAGAACGGCGTGAAATACGGTTTTTGCGCATTTGCGCCGAATACAGGAACTGTCGATATTCGTGACATTCCGGGAGCAAAAGCTATCGTGCAGGAGTTGGACAGTACCTGCGATATTGTGATCGTATCATTTCATGGTGGAGCAGAGGGCGCCACTAAAAATCACGTTACTCGCGAAACAGAATTATTTCTCGGTGAAAATCGCGGGAATGTACATGCCTTTTCACACGCTGTAATTGATGCGGGAGCGGATATCGTTTTCGGTCACGGCCCTCATGTTCCGCGCGCTATAGAGTTGTACAAAGATCGTTTCATTGCATACAGCATGGGGAACTTCTGTACGTATTCTCGATTCAATTTACGCGGCAATGGAGGTTATGCGCCCATCGTAATTGTTGATGTTGATTCCACAGGAAAATTTATGTCGGGGAAAATAATTCCCATCGTGCAACTGGGCGAGGGTGGTCCTACAATTGATCCGAACAAACAAGCCATCTTCGAAATGCAGCGATTGACGAAGGAAGATTTTCCTGAAACTCCCATCATCGTTAGCGATGAAGGTGACATTCGCAGAAAACAATAATCGGAAACGTAGAGTTAGTATGAAATACGGCGAGCCTGCAGATAACGCTGCTGGTAGTATTTCATGTTGTAGTATTCATCGATGATGACACCACGATGTGTAGCGTGAATCATTTTAATGGAACCCGGTTTAACATCAATCACCAACGAAACATGGCCAACACGGGGACTGGAAAGTGAACGTCCTTTGAAGAACATTAGGTCGCCTTTGCGGATATCTTCAAATTTGATTTCTTCACCCTGTGTTGCTAAAGCCGTGCTGCTTGTTGGTAATGTTACACCTGCATTTCCGTGCACGTAGGAAACAAAGTGCGAACAATCGAATCCGCTTCCCGGATTCATGGCTCCATAACGGTACGGTGTGCCGATAAACTTTTTTGAGAAGTTGATCACGCTGTCCGTAATCATTTCGCGTGTTACACTATCTGCCACTACAGCGCCGGACGCAGGCACAGAGGCAATTATCGGCTGCTCCGTTTTTTCGGGAGCCAATAACCACAGCAGGTGGAATAGATAGATGAATAACATTTTCATGCGGGTGCGAAAATAGGATAATTATGTCGAAGTCAACACATTAGTTATTAACGGTGGTTAATTACGGCTACAGCATATCCTTAATTGCCGGAGTTTCACAGCGATTTTACCTGTATTCATTTGGACTCCGATAGTAGTCCAACACCTGTAACCGGAACACGGTTACAGTGTCACCACGACTCCGTTAGGTGTCGCACCGGACAACTTAACAACTTGAACAGTAAGCGACCTTCCGCACCTCAGTCTACGATTTAAATCGTAGACTGCATGTCTTCTTTCTCAAAACTATCGCGTTCTATCTTGATTCCTGAAATAATTTTCCCAACATCACTCGCATAATCATCAACATCACCTTTCTCTCTCTTTCCTTTCCTTCAATTTCCTACCTTTATTCCGTCTATGCCATACAAAGAGAAAGAAACCGAAAAGTTGTACTACTCCATTGGAGAAGTGGCGAAGATGTTTAACGTCAACGCATCGTTAATTCGGTTTTGGGAAAAGGAATTCGACATCATTAAGCCTCAGAAAAATCGTAAGGGCAATCGCTCTTTTACCGCAGCCGACATTGATAATTTCCGCCGCATTTTTCACCTCGTAAAAGAACGTGGTTACACGCTTCAAGGCGCAAAAGAAAAACTTCGCCAAAATAAAGACGAAGTTTTTAATGATGTAGATATGATAGCTTCTTTGGAGCGCGTGAAATCCTTTTTACTGGAACTCAAAAAGAGTTTGTAGAAGATTTACTCTTTGTACATGATGAAATGTTTGACCATCTCAAACGTTCCTCCCGATTTGTCTGCTTCCAACTTAACGGACTCTTTGATGGCTTTAAAGCCTGAAATTTCAATGCGAATTTCGTAGCTCTTATCGCCTTCCAATTCTATCTGATAATTGCCCTGTGCACTGGAAGTAGTTGATCCGACTTGCTTTCCTGATGCGTCAAAAATTTTCACTTCTGCCGCAACTGCTTTTCCGTTACCATCGAATACTGATCCTGTTAACAATGACATTACAGGGCCTTCTTTTTTCTTCGGCAACAATTCGGTCATATCCACAACCCACAAATCGCGTCCGCCCAAGCCACCTTCACGATCAGAATCTACATAAGCAGTTTTACCGTTATTCGTTACCACAAACATGCGCTCGTTTGCTACAGTGTTAATCGGGTAGCCCATATTTACCGGTGTTGACCATTGTCCATTTTCAAAACGTGTCATGAAGATGTCATAGCCGCCCATGTTGTTGTGACCGTTAGAGCAGAAGTACAATGTTTTACCATCTGCTGCCGGAAAAATCCCACCTTCATCATATTCGGTATTAATTGTAGGGCCAAGATTAACAGGATCGCTCCACTTGTTCTTGTCTACTTTTTTACACATCCAAATATCTGAACGACCAAATCCTTTTTGTCCTTTGTAAGGTAAATCTTGTCCGCGTTCACTCATGAAATACAAGGTATTGCCATCAGGAGAAAGCACAGCACCGTCTTCAAAATAGCTGGTGTTGATACCACGCCCCATATTTTTTGGAGTGCCCCATTTCCCGGAACCGCTGCGTTTTGAAACATAAATTTCTCCGCCTCGCGCTTCTTCTGCATTGTTGATGTAAATAAACATTTGTTTGCCATCCGGAGAAATACTGCACGCCGCATCATGTCCTTCCGAATTAACGGAACCACGCACCAAATTCGCTTCGCCCCAGGTTGACTTAGCAGAGTCCCAAGCACAATCATAAATATCTTCGAAGTATCCGCTGTCCGATTCTTTGTCTACTTGCGCCGATTTTCCATCAGGACGACGTGATGTAAAAATCATCGTTTTACCGTCAGCAGTAATGGAAGGACGTTTATCGTCGTACGGACTATTTACAACAGCACCCAAATTCGTTACGGTAACTTTTTTTGGAGTTGCCATCATCGACTTCGCTGTCTGACATTGATTCAGGTAATAGTCGATTTCTTTTGTCTTTGGCGCATTCGCTGCATTCACTGCTTTTGCTGCAATGTATTCGTTGATCGCATCATCGGTTCTTCCTTTAATTTGGTAACAACGTCCCAACATAAATCGGATTCCGGGATTTGCTTTTTCGTTCAGCGACTTCGCTTTTTCAAACTCCGCTTGTGCCTTGTCCAATTCATCAAGATAAAACAAACATTCCCCAACATGAAAAGCAAGGCTCGCATCGTTCGGATTAGTGTTCTGAACTTCTTTGTAGAGGTTCAATGCTTTCAGATAATCGCCGGCATTGTATGCTTGCGAAGCATTGAACAACTTGACTTCATCGCCGGTTTTGGCAACAACATTTTGTCCTGATAAATTAAATGTAGCCAAGAGTGCAAGAAGCACTACAACAACGGAAACGTTCTTCATATGTGGTTTGTGTGATGAACAAATATAGGATTTGCCGCGAAATACAACAAGTTTGTCGCAGTATTCTATGTGTTGATCTGTTGAAGAAACAACTTCATGCCTTGATCGATGTCACTGCTAAATCGATGTTTAATATCCTGAGTGAGATACTTTTTCAAATCAACGGCAGGATATTTCGGTTGCCAAGCTGCAATAACTTCATCAATATGATCAACACCGAACGACAACGCGGAAATGAATTGCTGCATTACTTCCGCCGATAATTGACGTGTCGTCACCCATACGGCAAATGCAAACCCTAATCCTGTATGCTTGTACCATTCTTCGGCAAGGTCGTATTCATGCGGAAATTTTCCGTTTAACGAGAATGTGCGATCGCCGATAACAACAGCTGCCGTTGTGCCCGTAATCTCGTTTTCAAAACCGGGCTGCGCAGGAATAAATGCAGGTTTACTTTTAAAGTGATCGCGAAATAGGAGTTGCGCCAAACGAACAGATGTACGCGACTGATAATCGAGGACAACAGATGTAATTTCTTCAACAGGTACCTGCGAGTATAACATCACCGTTTGTACGGCACCAACAGCACCAATGCCAAAGCCCGGAATAATTACCGCATTCGGGACCTGATGCAATGCTCCGACGGGAAGTAATCCGATATCCGCATTTCCGTGAATTAATTTTTCCGCGCATACAGCCGGAATATCTTCTGATACAGCTATCGACAAACCTTGCTGCACGGCATGCTGAAGTCCATAGATGTACGGCTTGGTGTTGAGATACGAAACTGCGGAAACACGCACTACTTCGCTCATACCTTTTCCTCTTCTTTCATGGTTTCCAGCGTCGCTAATGTTCCTGCAGTTGCACTCAGAACCGGACTTACAATAACTCCAAGAAATGGAATGTATAGCAGTAAGGAAAATACAAACCCATTCCCTATGGCAATTCCCTTATGTTTCCGCACAAATGAAGTTCCCTGACTTACCGACAAACGTTTTCGTTCGAACGTGTAATCCATCATACTGTATCCCAAAAAATACCACGCAATTATCCAAAGAAATGGAATCGTTAACCAGCCGATAACCGGAATCCATGCAACAAAAAGACAGGCAACGATACATGCCGTTTCAATAAGCATGTTGCGAAGTGTAACTAAAATCCCGCGACCGATATCTTTAATAAATTGTCCGAAATGAAATGGGTATGTTTTCCCTGTAGTGATTTCTTCTACGCGTTCTGAAAGCAGTGCCATTATTGGTGAGCAGAAAATCAATACGATGTACTTAATGTAAGATGCAAATAGGAAAAACAACAATCCTTTTAATGCAATACTGGCCACTAAGCGAAGAATTGTACCCAACATTCCTGTCCAGTCTTCGCTGGTTGAATCAAGTCCTGTTGCGGTCATTAATTCTTCTGCCAGGTAATCGCCGAGTGCAAAAGTGCTTGCAAAGCCTCCAAGCCATAGTAAGGTCAATATTAATGCAGGGTACAAAAAGTAAAGCCAAAGGTTGTGTTTGGCTATAAATTCGAACGCTTTGCCGTGTGAGCTGATACCTCTTCCTAAGTCACTCCAAAATCCCATGTGGCAAAGTTCCATTTACGGTTACGGTAATGCAAGAGATTTGTGATTTTTGTGAGGATGTTGGCGTTGGAATACCGGAATTACTTGGAGTCCGATTCACTAAAATTTATAAATCACTCATTTTTAGTGCGTTAAATTATAGGGTGCTTACCGATTTTTTAGATAATAGTGTTTCACGTGCCGCGATTTTGTTTACCTTTGCCGTCCCAATAATGGGGAAAACTTAATAAATCATTTATGTACCATTACGAAACCGTCTTCATTTTAACTCCCGTTTTGTCTGAGGAACAGGCAAAGGAGGCGGTGGGCAAGTTCCGCAAGCTGCTGAAAGAAGTAGGCGCTACGCTTGCGCATGAAGAATCATGGGGCCTAAGAAAGCTGGCTTATCAGATTCAGAAGAAGTCCACCGGTCATTACTATTTGTTTGAATTCACATCTAAGGATGGCAACGCAGTTGCTGCTTTGGAATTGGCATTCAAGCGTGATGAGCGCATCTTGCGCTTTTTAACCGTTAGCTTGGATAAGCACGCTGTGGCTTTCGCTGAAAAGCGTAAGACCAAGATGAAAGCGAAAAAAGAAAATGCATAATTAACCTACCAAAAGCGTAAGTCATGGCAGAAAATCAATCAGAAATCCGCTACCTGAACCCGCCTTCGGTTGAGGTAAAGAAGAAAAAGTATTGCCGCTTCAAAAAAGCAGGCATTAAGTATATCGATTATAAAGACGCTGACTTCTTATTGAAGTTTGTAAACGAGCAAGGTAAATTGCTTCCACGTCGTTTAACCGGTACATCCGTGAAGTTTCAACGTAAAGTGTCAACCGCTGTTAAGCGCGCTCGTCACTTGGCATTGATGCCTTACGTAGCAGATCAACTTAAATAATCAGGAGGGACAATATCATGGAAGTAATCTTGAAACAAGACGTAAGAAACTTAGGCTACGCGAATGACGTAGTTAAAGTTCGTCCGGGATTTGGTCGCAATTACCTGATTCCTCGTGGTATCGCTATCCTTGCTGATGCGTCAGCAAAGAAAATGCATGCAGAAAACATGCGTCAGCGTGCTCACAAAGAAGCTAAAATTAAAGCTGAAGCTGAAACGAATGCCGGTAAACTGGCAACCGTTACTGTTAAAGTTGGCGCTAAAGCCGGCGATAACGGTAAAATTTTCGGTTCTGTTACTGCTGTTCAGTTAGCTGAAGCATTGCGCAAAGCAGGTTACGACCTGGACCGTCGCAATATCACTATCGAAAACGAAGACACCGTGAAAACTTTGGGTACTTACAACGCGAAAGCTCGTTTGCACAAAGAAGTAGTGGCAACATTCAAATTCGAAGTAGTTGCTGAATAATCCGAATTCAATGAAATAAAAACGGCGGTCATGAAAATGATCGCCGTTTTTTTGTCCATTACTTGATCGTTCTATTCGTAACGTAATGCTTCTATCGGATCTAACTTAGAAGCTTTAACAGCAGGATACAATCCGGAAATAAGTCCTACTGCAAGACAAATTCCAAGACCTAACAATATCCAGCCCCAGGGCATTATAAAAGCACTATCAAAAGCTGCGCTAACTCCCAATCCCAGCAACAAGGCGAGCAAAACGCCCATCAATCCTCCCACCTGGCAAATCACCACAGCTTCCACCAAAAACTGATTTCGGATATCACTTCGTGTAGCACCTAAAGCTTTTCGTGTACCAATTTCCCGTGTACGTTCGGTTACACTTACGAGCATAATATTCATCAAACCAATTGCAGCGCCTAATAATGTAATAATGCCAATAATCGTCGCTCCGGCAGTTACATAACTAAGGTTATCGATTAAAGTGGCTGCAATGGTATCGCTCTTGGTAATTTCAAAATTATCATCTGCACCAATTTCGCATTTGCGAATAATTCGAAAAATTCCGGTGGCTTCTGCTATGCTCATTTCCATTAATGCTGCGTTTTCTGCAAGCACATTTATAGTAAAGGTCATGTCGGGACGCGAGAAATATTGTCGAACATTTTCAACCGGCAACAATGCAATCTTGTCGCCTCCAAACCCCATACTGGCGCCTTTTGACGCTAATACACCAATAACGCTGTACTTGCCCGAGCCAACACTAATCACTTGCCCGATCGGATCTTCATTTTTGAATAATTTTTTAGCCATGTCGGCTCCAAGTATCGTCACATTCGCGCCATCCAGAATTTCGTTAGCAGTGAAATTTCTTCCCTGACTTAAACTGTATCCGGAAGTCTCGATATAATTTTCATCCGTACCGAATACTTGCACATTGGGATCCGTCTTGATCGATTTGTATTTCAAGGTAGCCGCCATCGAAGCCATCGTTGAAACCGAAACGGTGCCGGAGAAATTGTAACGTTCTTTAAACTCCATCGCTTCACGGTAGGTAATGCTGCGATAGCGTTTGGGTTGTTTGCCTCCTCGCCCGATACGAATAACGGTTTCGCGATTACGAATTGTAAATGTATTGGCGCCCATGCTGGAGAAATTGCTGTTCAACGCGGCTTTGATTACATCGATAGCCGTTAATGTCCCTACCAACGCAGCAATTCCAAGCGAAATGATTAATGCGGTCAGAATTGTACGCAGCATTTGTCCCTTAATGGCGTTAAGAGCAATACGTATATTTTCTTTCAAATGCGATTGCATGATTTCAAAGGTAGGTATTTGATTGCGCCCCGTTTCCGTGAAATACCAAAAATGCGGTATTGCAGGAGTTACGAACCATGAAATCAGCTAAATTTGTTCTCCTTAAAAACGTCATACTTAAACCAAATTTTGCTCATATGGCATTTGATATTGAAATGATTCGCGAGGTGTACAAAAACCTCCCTTCGAAAGTAGAAGCCGCTCGTAAACTCGTTGGGCGTCCGTTAACGCTTTCTGAAAAAATATT
The DNA here is from genome assembly GCA_937974275.1 of uncultured Flavobacteriales bacterium. GTDB lineage: Bacteria > Bacteroidota > Bacteroidia > Palsa-965 > Palsa-965. The sequence goes on along the minus strand of CALJIF010000096.1, from coordinate 37,009 downwards.
GTATGCGCACTTAACCGGCGATATGCCTGCAAAGGCTTTCGAGCGTGGTAAGGATTATGTAGACTTTAATCCGGATCGTGTGGCGATGCAGGATGCTACTGCGCAAATGGCGTTGTTGCAGTTTATGCAGGCAGGACGTAAAAAAGTTGCGGTTCCTTCTACTGTGCATTGCGATCACTTGATCACGGCTAAAGTTGGTGCTAAAACAGATTTGGAAGTAGCGAATAAAGAGAGTAAAGAAGTATACGATTTCCTCGCTTCTGTTTCCAATAAATACGGAATCGGTTTCTGGAAGCCGGGTGCAGGAATTATTCACCAGGTAGTTTTAGAAAATTATGCGTTTCCGGGCGGTATGATGATCGGAACTGATTCGCATACAGTAAATGCCGGCGGATTGGGCATGGTGGCTATTGGTGTTGGTGGTGCAGACGCATGCGACGTTATGGCCGGATTGCCTTGGGAACTTAAGTTTCCGAAGTTGATCGGTGTAAAATTGACCGGTAAATTAAGCGGCTGGGCTGCTCCGAAAGATGTGATCCTGAAAGTTGCTGGAATTTTAACCGTTAAAGGTGGAACCGGTTGCATCGTTGAATATTTCGGTGAAGGTGCTATCAACATGAGCTGTACCGGCAAAGGCACAATTTGTAACATGGGTGCCGAAATTGGTGCAACAACTTCAACATTCGGTTATGATGCTTCAATGGAGCGTTATTTGCGCGCTACAGGACGCAATGAAGTTGCAGACTTGGCGAATGGCGTGAAAGAACATTTAACTGCCGACGCGGAAGTTTATGCAAATCCTGAAAAATATTTTGATCAAGTAATTGAAATTAATTTGTCGGAGTTGGAGCCGCATTTGAACGGTCCATTTACTCCGGACTTGGCTACACCAATCAGCAAGATGAAAGAAGTAGCTGCCGCACAAGGTTGGCCTACAAAAGTTGAAGTTGGTCTGATTGGTTCATGTACCAACTCTTCCTACGAAGATATTTCCCGCGCTGTTTCTATCGCTCAGCAAGTTGCTGATAAAGGGTTGAAGACTAAAGCGGAATACTGCATCAATCCGGGTTCTGAACAAATTCGCTACACCATCGAACGCGACGGATTCCTGAAGATTTTTGATAACATCGGCGCAACTGTATTTACCAATGCATGCGGACCATGTATCGGAATGTGGGATCGTATGGGCGCAGAGAAGCAGGAGAAAAACACGATCGTACATTCATTCAACAGAAACTTTGCGAAGCGTGCTGACGGTAACCCGAATACGTTCGCGTTTGTTGCCTCACCTGAATTAGTAACCGCGCTTGCTATTGCCGGTGATTTAACGTTCAATCCTGCAACCGATTTCCTGATCAACGAAAAGGGGGAGAAGGTGAAGCTGGATGAACCTAAAGGTGATGAGTTGCCTACACGTGGTTTCGCAGTTGAAGATGCCGGATATGTGGCACCTGCAGCTGATGGAAGCAATTTGACGGTAAACGTTTCTCCAACTTCTGACCGTTTGCAATTGCTGGATCCGTTCGATGCATGGGAAGGTGTTGACTTGAAAGGATTGAAATTGTTGATCAAGGTTAAAGGCAAGTGTACAACTGATCATATTTCTATGGCAGGTCCTTGGTTGAAATATCGTGGCCACTTGGATAACATTTCCAACAACATGTTGATTGGTGCCGTGAACTTCTTCAACGACAAAACAGATAACGTAAAGAATCAGCTAACCGGTGCTTACGAAGGTGTTCCACAGGTGCAGCGTGCTTACAAGGCTGCTAAGGTGGGATCTATCGTAGTAGGTGACGAAAACTACGGTGAAGGTTCTTCTCGTGAACATGCGGCGATGGAGCCTCGTCATTTGGGTGTTCGTGCAGTATTGGTGAAATCATTTGCACGTATTCACGAAACCAACCTGAAGAAGCAAGGTATGTTGGCATTAACATTTGCCGATAAAGCCGATTACGATAAAATTCAGGAGAATGATACCATCGATATTATCGGTTTAACTTCATTCGCTCCGAACACGCCATTAACACTGGTGTTGAATCATGCGGATGGTTCTTCTGATGAGATTAAAGTGAATCATTCGTACAACGAGCAGCAAATTGAATGGTTCAAAGCCGGTGGTGCGTTGAATATCATTCGTGCGAACGTTAAAGCGTAATTACACTATTCAAATTATAGAAAAGCGAGCAGTAATGTTCGCTTTTCTTATTTTAGTACCTCCATGTCACGTTTTGTACTCTTTCTGCTTATCAGTTTCTGCGCCGGTAACCTTGCCGGTCAAACCGTAACGTACAAGTCAAAACGCGATTCGTTGATTACGTATCGTAACACTACCGATACCAACTACATCAGAAAATATCCGAACCGTTTAATTCTGACGTTGTATCAGTCGTATCGTCAGTACGACATTCGGTTTACGCAAAACTTGTTGCAGGATACATTAGGATTATCTGCACCACGCTTGATTGCGGATGCCAATGTTGTTACCGGATTAACAGTGGATTTCGATAAGATTACTTTCTCATTCGGATTAAAATCTACACCTCCAACTGCTGATCAAATAGCACAAAAAGGGAAGACAACGTACCGCACATTTTCTTTGTCATTAAGCGCCTATCGTTTCCGTTTCGAAGGAGCATTCCGTCGTTACAAAGGATTTTACGATATGGCACCGGCTCGATTCGATACGTTGAACAATAAATATTATCAACGTCCTGATCTGGATGTGATGTCATTTCGATTGAGAACGTTATACATCTTTAATAAGCGCAAGTTCTCCTACAACGCTGCATATTTCAATACACATCGGCAGATTAAGTCGGCAGGAACATGGCTGGCAGTTGGAAGTTTTTACAATTACAATGTAGCGTCCGACTCGTCTATCATTCCATACAATGCACGACCATTTTATGGAAATTGGAATAGTATGAATCAATACGGTGTAATTGGAATTTCTGCGGGTGTTGGAGGCTCATACACACTCGTATTGTTTAAACGATTGTATGCCAACTTTACACTCATAGGTGGTCCTGATTTTCAGCATAGAACAATGGTGAGTGAAGAGGATGCGTTAACGAAAAAATACTGGAGGACCGGTTATGCCGGCGATACACGTATTGCTTTAGGTTTAAACTCCAAAAACTTTTTCATGTCGTTAACGTATCGTCAGGAATACAATTCGTACCAGTTAATCAATTTCAGAATTGAACCACGTTTTATTTCAGTGGATTTTAATATCGGTTATCGCTTTCCGTTTAAAGAACGTAAATGGGTAACGCGACTGAAATCCAACAAGTGGTACCAGTTGTTGTAGGCACTTGTTTTTGTTACGTGTGTTCAATAATGTAGCGTGCAACCTTCTCCATCAAATGTGCGCGGTCTTTACCCAGTACATTATGCAGATGTAGCGGATAGACAAAGTAATCTAGTTGAACGCCTTTGTCCACGCATGTTTTCAGGTATGCCAAACTGTGTTGCCAAACCACAACGTCATCAGATGTGCCATGAATCAGTAATAGATTTCCTTCTAAACGATCGGCGTAACGGAACAAACTTGAGTTTTTGTAACCATCCGGATTTTGCTCCGGCGTGTCCATGTAACGTTCTGTATACATGATTTCGTAATAACTCCAGTCAATTACCGGACCGCCTGCAACACCTGTTTTATATAGTCCGGGAGTTCTTGTCATCAACGAAGTTGTCATAAAACCACCGTAGCTCCATCCGTAAACCGCCATACGTTTTCCATCAACATAACTTAAGGTTCGTAAATATTCATTCCCTTTTTCCTGGTCAGCGATTTCTTCGTCACCTAAATGTCTGAAGGTCGCTTGTTCAAATTCCTTCCCGCGATTTTCACTTCCACGTCCGTCAACAGTGAACACAACAAAACCTTGTTGCGCCATGTAATACAGAAATAAATCACTTCCACCTAACCACGATTTGGTAATTAATTGTGCGTTGGGGCCGTTGTATACGTAGGTTAGAGAAGGGTATTTCTTCGTGGAGTCAAAATCTGCCGGTAAAAACATTCTGCACCATAAATCCGTTTTTCCGTCCGCAGCTTTTATCGTGAATAATTTCATGGAACAGGCTTTATAATCTTGCAGCGGATTACGAGACGTTTTTAAATTGTTAATCAGCTTCCCACTATTGTTATACACATCTATTTCTCTTGGGGTTTCCGGAGACGAAAAGTTGGAAATGAAATGGGTGTACGAATCATTAAAAGCTGCACGCACTACACCATTTGTTCTGCTGATTGGAATATTGGTGGCGTCTGCAATTTTCAATTTGTAAATTACCCGTGTGATATCACCAAACGGAACGCCTTCGTAATACGCGTATTCGCCTTTAGCATCAACACCAAAAAAGTCGGTAACAATAATTCCTCCTGTACCGCCCGCTTGTTGAGTCGGAGTAAGCTTACTAACTACTTGCCCTTTCGTATTGTACAAATACAATGCGTTACATCCTTCGGCTTCGCTTTGCCAGATAAATTGATCGAGACGACCGGGCATGAATACCATGGGATGTAAAGGTTGAACATACTTTTCGTCTTTTTCTTCAAAAATCGTTTCTTCGAATAATCCTGTGCCTGCATTGTAGCGGTTCATTTTTAAATGATTCTGATCACGATTTAATACAGCTATATAAATTGCTGCATTATCCGGTGTCCATGCTACATTGGTAAGGTATTGTTCTTTAGGTTCTCCGGTTTGAATCGGAGTTTGTTTTCCGGTTTCGACATCGTAAATAATTAAAGTAACCTCATGACTTTTCGCACCGGCCATAGGATATTTTATTTGACGTGATCGTGCCGGCTGTTCACCAACTTCAATAATCGGATAATCCGTTACCATAGTTTGATCCATGCGGTAGTAAGCCAGATAACGCCCATTCGGAGACCAAAATGTTCCTTTATGAATACCAAACTCATCACGGTGTACACTTTGACCATTAACAATGTTCACATCTGCGTCGTTAGTTATTGGAATTATTTGTTCGCCTTTTGCAATAAACAAATTGTTTCCGGACGTAAATGCCATTGTGCCTGTCGGAGCTTCATCGAAGTTGGCTGATCCCGCAGGTAATGCCGGATTGCGTTGAGCAGTAACTTTTTTCGTTTTGGTGTTGTAACGCATTTTGTATGCGCCGTTGTCGTACGTGAATTCTGTTGGTGTAACCCATGTCAGAAAAGGCATGTACTCCAATAATTCTGCTCCCTGAAGTTTTAACGCTGCCGTCTTTTCGTTCAGTTCATTTAACGTTACCAGTTTTTTTGCGGCACTCTTTGAATCCGCATCATTAATCATTACTGTAAAACGACTGTCAACAACATCCACATAAGAATATTGTTTTCCTCCCGGAAGCCACGTTAATTGAGATAAGCCCTGAGGCGAAAGTTGACCGCGTTTAAGAATGATGTCTGAAGTTGACAGCATCTTTTGTTGTGCAATGGACACAACATAAAACAATACCAAAGTAAGCGTGAGAAAACGTTTCATAGTTTTTTATAATGTGATGATTCCTTCAATTTTTGATGCCTGCTCGTAAATAGCAATTACACTTTCCGGACTTAGCATGACTTCTTTTGCCGTAATACCGGTGTATTTTCCTTTGGAAGAAGGCATGGTTGAAATTTCTGCATTTTCAGAGAACAATGCTTCTACCAGCGCCATGTTACGATTGTCGGAAGTGATGATGAACTTAAACATATACAGCTTAGGCCAATCTTTATCTTCTTGTAATTTCTTCAGTAGTTCTGAATAGTCTGTATTTGCCATGTTATAAATATCCTCCTAATTTTCTGCGATCCCTTTTTGTCGGACGACCTTTTCCCGTGTAAAACACCGATGGCATCACTTCTTTCGCCAAATTTAATTTTTCATATTCTTCTTCCGGTGTTAAATCCTCCATGTACTTATTGACCAAAGGTGCGCCCACTCGGGATGTGGGGAAATCAATAACACGCACGGTTCGGGTAATAATTCCGGATTTAAACGAAATAATATCGCCTACACTCAATTCTTTGGAAGGTTTTGCGAGCTGATCATTCCACTTGATCTTACCTCCTTTTACAGCAGTCGCTGCAAGTGTACGCGTTTTGTAAAGTCGCACGCACCATAACCATTTGTCTATTCTATTATTGGCCTCCAAAGCAATCCAAAGGTAAGCACTTTACTGCGGGTTTCGTGGATTCGCAAGAAGCGGTACTTTTACCTTATGGTAATTTATAATCCTAAAGATTGGTTTAAGCTCATTTTCGCGTTTCATAAGAGTGATACGTTCCGCATGTTAATACCGGCATTGTTCACCATTGCTATTGTGTGCTTCGGAATAGTGTATATCGAAATTGAAGTTTGGCACATGAAATACAAGAGCACGATCGCGATGCATTCGTTGCTGGGTTTTGTTATTTCATTGTTATTGGTCTTTAGAACAAATACCGCATACGACCGCTGGTGGGAAGGACGGAAAATGTGGGGAGCGTTCGTAAATCATTCGCGCAGTCTGGCTACTAAAATTGAAGTAGCTGTTGATTCTTCGATGGAAGAGGAGCGTGTCCGAATGAACGCGTTGTTGTGTAATTATTTCCTTGCTGCGAAAGATCATTTGCGTGGCGTGAGAAGCAGCAAAGAATGGAAAATTGTTGCGGGGGTTAACAATGATAACATTGTGCAGGCGGATCATGTTCCAAATAAAATCCTTTTGGAGCTTAGTCGCGAAATTGAAGCACTTCGAAAGTCAGGTAAAATTTCAGATGTACAGTGGCTCAGTATGCAGGATGAACTGCGCATGTACAGTGAATCGCTAGGTGCGTGCGAAAGAATTCGTTCCACACCAATTCCGTATTCTTATAGCTTGTTCATCAAGAAAATCATTTTCCTGTACACGTTAACCATGCCATTCGGTTTTGTTACCGATTTCGGATATTGGACGATTCTGGTTACCACATTTATTTTCTATGCATTTGCCAGCCTCGAGTTGATCGCAGAAGAAATTGAAGATCCGTTCGGAACAGATGCCAACGATTTACCAACCGATGATCTAGCTTCGAAGATCGGCAAACAAATCGACGATATTTTTAAGGTTTAATGTGTTAAGCTGAATCGTTCGGTAGCCATTTCTTCAATGGCTTTGCCAATAGCCAAACATGCAGTAGCTGCAGGACTTGGAGCATTGAGTACGTGAATGGCGTTGCCGTGATATTCGATTTTGAAATCGTCTATCATGTTGCCTTCCGGTGACAATGCCATCGCGCGCACCCCACAACGACTCGCAACAATATCATCTTCTTCCAAGCTCGGAATAAGTGTTCGCAATCGTTTCAGGAAAAATGCTTTGGAGAATGCACCACGATATTCGTCCCAACCGAATTTTAAATTCTTACCGAAAAATTTCCATGTGCCACCGAAGCTCAATGCTTCAGCCGTATCTCCTAAACTGAAAGCAATTTTGGAGTAACCTTCACGTTTGAAAACAAAAACAGCATTAGGACCGCATTCCACGCCGCCGTGAACCATGCGCGTAAAGTGAACACCCAAAAACGGATATTTCGGATTAGGAACAGGATAGATGAGGTGTTTTACTTTGCTCAATCCTTTTTCAGTCAAGTCGTAATAATCACCACGGAAACCAACAATCGCAGCATCCGATTTAGCGCCTTCTTTTTTAGCAATACGATCACTGTGCAAACCCGCACAAGTGACTAAAAATTTTGCATTGAATACTCCGCGATTCGTAACGATATCGGTGCTGTCTGCTTTGCGCACAAAGTCTTTCGCTTCGGTAGATAAAAACACTTTGCTTCCCGGAAATTGTTGTTCCAGTAGTTCCCCTAATTTTCGCGTAACGCCGGGAAAGTCAATAATGCCGGTGCATCCGATACGAATACCTGCGATACCTTCAACAAAGGGTTCAATCTCTTTAATCTGCCTGCTATCAATCAGCTCAATATCTTCAACACCATTAGCAATTCCGTTATTATATACTTTATGCATGTGCGCCAATTCGCTTTCATGCGTAGCAACAATTACTTTGCCGCAGATGTCGTGCGCTATCTTGTGTTCTTTGGCAAATTGAACTAACTCACGACGCCCGTCCACACAATTCTTAGCTTTGTAAGAGCCCGGTTTATAATAAATTCCCGAATGTATAACACCGGAATTGCGTCCGGTCTGATGCGCAGCCAGTGTGCTTTCCTTTTCAAGAACAGCTACTTTCAGATGCGGGTATCGAGAATTGATTTTATATGCTGCTGCAAGTCCAACACAACCGCCCCCTACAACAACAACGTCAAATGAATGCATAGTACTCACAGGTAAAAATTTGAGCAAAGATAACTGCTTGATTTCTGTCTTGATGTACCTGATTAAAAATAATTGAATTGAGTAAAATTCGAAATCGGAATTCTTCATTAATGGACGGGACTCCATATCTTTCGGAAGATTTGCGGACATGAAAGGAATTCTCAAAACACTTTTTTTTCTTTCTATATTTTTTTTTACCTACTACCTGTTATTGTCGCGTCCGCGTCCGAATTTTGTATATCTAAATCAGGAGAAGTTTTATCTAAACGGTGAACCCTACTTCCCCTTGGCTCTGAATTATATTGTGACGCTGCAGGCCGATGCAAATGAGTTGTGGCCGTCTCCGTATGCCGGCTATCTCGACACTAACGGACGTTTGTTTAGCACAAAAGATTCCGCTCTGGCGCAGCTTAGGGCTGATATGGAACTTATTCGTGAAATGGGATTCAACACTGTTCGCGTCACAGGAATTGGAGAAGAAGAAATCAATACTGCAACGGGCCAACTGTTTCTAAAATCGTCCGTTTATAACAGGAATGATTCAATCGTTGTGTTGAATGAAAGTGGGTATAAGAGCTACTTTTCAGCACTGAAAGATTTATTTCGAATTATTGATCAGTCTGGATTGAAGCTGATTTTTCTGACCAAAGTAATTCCTGAAGTTCGGGCAAGTGAGCAGCATCTGATTCGTCTTGCTGATCGGTTTAGGCATAGTTCCGTTTTAATGGCGTACGATTTATTTAATGAACCGTTGTATTTCGATAAACGTGACCGGGAAAAAAAGGATATTTTTCACTTTACGCGCAAGTGGAAAAGTGCTTTTCGGAAGCACGCTCCTGATCAGTTGCTAACTGTAGGATTAGTTGGTGTGCGTGAAGTTTTTGAGTGGGATCCGAATGCTGTAAATGTCGATTTTATTTCATTTCATCCCTATGAATTTGAACGAGGGCAGGTACTGAACGAAATGTACTGGTTCGGAAAAGTTCTGAAAAAACCCTGGATCATAGGTGAAACGGGACTCGCTGCAGACAACGATTCCATAACTTATGAGCAGCAGAAAAAATTCGCAAAAGCAACTTTGGAGTATTGTGTAAATGCAGGCGGCGCAGGTTATTCGTGGTGGCAATTTAAGGACGTTAAATGGAAAGAATACCATGCTTCGTACCTGGGAGTTTTGAATAGGCAAGGAAATAGTAAAACAAAAAGTGGCAAGTTAGTTTCTGGAAGCCGAAAACCTGTTTACGAGGTATTTGGTCGTTTTAAATACTCAGGGATAAAAGGCAATGCGAATCAAGCATCAAATTATTACAATTTTTCTGCACAAAGAAAATACCGCTACTTTGGAAAATTGGTAAATCAAGATAATCAACCTCTTGCAAATGGTGTAGTAATGGCATGGACTTCGGGATGGTTAAATAGCTTTATCACTTTTACAAAAGACGACGGCTCTTTTGAGTTGTTTACCGAAGAGGCAATTCATGATGTCGCACTATCCGCCTCCGTTTACACAGTAATGCGTGGCGACATAAAACCGGAAGATATTAAACCCAATGGAGACGGTACGTTTTCCATTAACGCCGGAACGGTTGGCCTTTGGCAAGTATATTATTGATCTTCTTGACCTTATCGTGTAAGCCCGTTTCTGCTTGTATAAAATCAAGTAGATCGAACAATTGACTGACAATCCTGCTGCATGAAGCATTATCTTTGTCGCATGTTGCAAAATGATCTGATTATTCGCGCCGCTCGTGGCGAAAAAGTAGAACGCACTCCCGTATGGCTGATGCGACAGGCCGGGAGGGTACTTCCCGAATATCGCGAAGTACGCGCCAAGATGGGCGGATTTATTGAACTGGTCAAAACACCTGAATTCGCTGCTGAAGTAACGATTCAACCGGTAGATATTTTGGGTGTGGATGCAGCTATCATATTCTCAGATATTCTCGTGATCCCGGAAGCGATGGGCCTGCCATACAAAATGGTGGAATCGCGTGGGCCTTGGTTCGAGAAAACCATCACATCTATGGAAGATGTAGAGCGTGTGCATATTACTGATGGCTTTACAGAACTGCAATATGTGCATGATGCATTGCGTCTTACGAAATCGTCGTTGGGCGGCCGTGTGCCGTTAATCGGTTTTGCCGGTGCACCGTGGACAATTCTTGCGTACATGGTGGAAGGAAGCGGATCAAAAACGTTCTCGAAAGCCAAAAAGTTTTTATACACGCAACCTAAAGCTGCTCATTTGTTGTTGGAGAAAATTGCCATCAGCACAACACACTATCTCAAAGCTCAGGTAGAAGCCGGAGCAGACATGGTGCAGCTTTTCGATTCGTGGGCAGGAATTCTTTCTCCCTCACAATACCGCGAATTTGCTTTGCCATACATCGCACAAATATGTGATGAATTACACACCAAAGTTCCGGTTACTGTCTTCGCAAAGGATGCGCATTTCATTCGCAAAGATTTTGCCACATTAAATTGTAATACCATCGGTCTTGATTGGACTATGGATGCTGCTGAATCCCGCGCAATCATTGGCGCAGATAAGACGCTTCAGGGTAACATGGATCCTTGTTTGTTATATGCCGATGAAAATGTAATCGTCCGGGAGACAGAAGCTATGCTCAGACAATTTGGCCCGCAACGACACATCGCCAATTTGGGTCACGGGTTGTATCCTGATCTCGAAAAATCGAAGGTTAAATTATTTGTTGATACGATTAAGGCGTACCGGCATTAAACAATAGGGGTAAAGTTTATATTTGCTAAACGTTACCCCTATGTACCGTATTCTGGTCCTTACGATTGCACTAATCATATCAATTAGTGCATTCTCCCAAAGTACACAAACTATTCGCGGAACTGTTGTTGATGCAGTTTCAAAGTCGCCGCTTCCCGGTGTAATCGTAATGTTGTTTAAAGACTCTTTACGCTTAAAACCCGCGGTAACCGATGTTAATGGTGTATTCCGTTTTCAGGATGTTCATGTAGGTCGTTATGACTTACAGGCACGATTTACAGGTTATCAAACACCTTATGCTTCCAACTTGATACTCACTGCGGGAAAGGAGTTAGTGCTCAATCTCGAGATGGAAGAGTTGGTGATTAACAAACAGGAAGTAGTCATCACTGCCGATAAGAAAGAAGGCACTGTTAACGAAATGGCAACAGGAAGCGGTAGAATGTTTTCTGTGGAAGAAACGAATCGTTATGCGGGAAGTCGTGGCGATCCTGCACGAATGGCTTCCAACTTTGCCGGTGTGCAGGGTGCAGACGATTCCCGAAATGATATCGTTGTACGCGGTAATTCGCCGAGTGGTGTGTTGTGGCGTGTGGAAGGTGTGGATATTCCCAATCCGAATCACTTTGCTATTGAAGGAACTACCGGCGGGCCCGTAAGTATTTTGAATAATAAAGTGTTGTCGAATTCCGACTTCTTCACAGGTGCATTCGCAGCAGAATATGGAAATAGCATCGCAGCAGCATTTGATTTGCGTATGCGAAATGGGAATAACGAGAAGTTCGAGTTCAACGGTCAGTTCGGTTTTTTGGGAACTGAATTATCAGCAGAAGGTCCATTGAAAAAATCATCCGGGGCATCGTTCCTGGTGAATTACCGTTATTCGACATTGCGCATGTTTGAAGCAGCGAATATTCCGATTGGAACCGGTGCTGTACCTTCCTATATGGATGGTGCTTTCAAGTTAAATTTTCCGTTGAAGAATGGAGGCAATCTTTCGTGGTTCGGCATAGGCGGCAACAGTAAGATTGATATCATCGTGAGTGAATACACCGAATACGCCGATGAATTGTACGGTGAAGATAGCCGCGATCAATATTTCAGAAGTGGCATGTTCGTTTCAGGTGTCGTATACGCAAAGCCGTTGAATGAAACCACATTCTTCCGCGCGGTTGTTGCAGGTAGCAGACGTTATTCCTCCGCGCATCATGATCTTGTTTGGAGAAGTCCATCTTTCAACCTCGATTCCATCACTCCTAAAATGGGTTATCGGAACGATGAAGATCGCGTGTCCATGAATTGGTACATTTCTAAAAAACTTTCTTCAAGAACTACGCTAAAAGCGGGAATGTATAACGACTTGTATCGAAACACTTTGCAGGATAGTATTCACAGCGAAGTCACGTTCTTATTTTATAATCGACAGGATTATTCGGGTTCCTCTTTTCTGATTCAGCCTTACGCACAAATTCGTTTTCGTCCCAACGATAAACTGACGCTGAATGCCGGTTTACACGGACAGTATTTCACATTGAATGGAAGCACTGCTGTGGAACCGCGTCTAGGTATGCGTTATGCGCTTAACGATTTGAATTCATTTCATGTAGGAGTGGGAATGCACAGCCAAATGCTTCCGGCATATGTGTATTATTCGCACCGCGCATCGTTAACTACGAATAATAATTTACACAATAAGAATCTTGATTTTATCAGAAGCTATCACTCGGTTGTAGGTTATGATCGTATTCTTTCAGAAAGTATGCGTTTGAAAGTAGAAGCGTATTATCAGTATTTATATGATGTTCCTGTTGATGTTGTTGCATCTTCGTTTTCGGTGTTGAATCAGGGAACGGGATTCAGTCGTTATTTCCCCGATTCGCTTGTCAATTCCGGAACAGGTCAGAATTATGGTGTAGAATTAACTCTGGAGAAATTCTTTAGTAAAAACTATTTCTTCATGACCACGTTGTCGTTGTTTGACGCTACTTATAAAGGAAGTGACGGCGTTACTCGCAACACCGATTTTAATACGCGGTACGCATTTAATGCTTTAGCAGGAAAGGAATTTAAAATCAACGACAAACAAACTATTCAGTTGGGAACAAAACTGACCATGGCCGGAAAACGTTGGTACACGCCGATTGACACTGCCGCATCTGCTATTGAAAATGACGAGGTGTTGGTAGATTCTTTACGAAATACGTTGCAGTTTTCAAGGTCTTATTTTCGCCTGGACGTGCGTGTAGTTTGGCGCATGAATACGAAAAAGTTAACGCACGAAATCGGAATTGATGTGGTGAATGTGTTGAACAGGAAGAATATTTTAGGACTGACGTATTCTCCAAATCCGGTAACGCCTACTGCAAATCCGGTGGTGGAACAATATCAATTAGGATTGTTGCCGTTATTCTATTACAGTATCGATTTTTAGATTTTGAAATAATCTTTCAAATCTTCAATCAGCTGTTTCGGATTTTCGAGATGAGCCGACTTTTGAGTTTCAGCGTAAACCGTATTTAATTTATCTCGGTACTGTTTTCGCTCGCTGAGTATCCATTGCGCGGCGTAGTACAATGCCTTTATCGTTAAATCGTTTTCCGGAAGTTTGGAACTGCTGGAGGTGATTTTTTCATAACGCTTGTAACACTCCTGCACGCGCTGATATTCGCCAAGATTGAAATATGCCATAATCAGCGTAGCAAACAGCTGATCGTATAAACGATGAAAAGCAACCTGCTGATAATTGAATAACAAGCCTTCCAAAAGTTCCGTTACTTTTTTCTGGTCACGTTCACTGCCCATCAGCAAATAACAGCAGTAAATATTATTCATGTTGATGTGTCGCACATGCATATTCTCTTCATGCCAGGAAGCATTTTTAAGAATACGTTCACATGTGGCCCGACCAAGTTGAAGCTGTTGTTTAATATCTTCCGGTAAATGTTGATTCCAATTTTTACGGTACGATCTTCCGTACTTACTCACGATTCCACTAATCTGTATGCTCAGAAAGGCAATCTCTGCGGCATTCAGGTAGTTTTTCCAGAATAAGGGTGTGTTTTTCTTTTGCAGTAATCGTGAGGCTTCCTTTTGCATTTCTTCCTGAGGAAGTTGAGAGATTAACAGCTTTAATCGTAAATAATCAACGTTCAATTCAATGTCATCCGAGAACGGAAATACTACGTATGGATTCTTTTCAAGTTCTTCCGCGATGGCATTCAATTCGGCTAAAGTTTTTTCCGAATAAAAACGAGGATCATTTAGGAAATGCAAACTGTAACAGGTTCCGTATCTGCTTAAAATGCGAACAGCAAATGATGTGTGATGATGTAGTGACGCAAAAAAGCTAAGGTGCTTTTCATTCTCAACCAAATCAAGTACTGATTTGTCCTTAAAGTGTAAGTTGCTTCGGATATAGAGGTACAAACTGTTTAATGCCAGTTCGGCTTCTATATTGATATGATTCCTTTCCAGATAACGAACAGCTTCCGATTTGCGCTCACGGATGTATGCTTGTTGCGCGAGGAATTGAAGGATAGAGCGTGCAGTGGAATAGTCTTCAATTTTTTCTGCAATGTCCAATGCAATTTCTGCCAGTTGCTCGGCCTGATTTACTTTAGCCGTATTTACCAGACGCTCAATTTTACCAATTGTATTGTTGAGGTACGAAGGATAATTTCTGCTGAGAAAGGCTGTGAGTTTAAACGTATGGTGAGCCAGCTGGAAAAATTTTCGTTTTTCAATTGCGCCCGCTTTTTTGTAAATGAGTTTACAAAGTTCGTCAGAGTCTTTTTCTGAAATCCCCATTTTACGCGACTCCTGAATAAGGCGAAGCGGCAACTCTGCTTTAATCGATTTAAAATGTTCGCACAACGCCTCGTAATGGAAGTCGTCTAGCAGGACAATTACTTTCTGGATACTGAGCATATCTGTGGCACTTGCTTATCGCGGATGTTACCGAACAATCATAAAACCTTCGGACTAAAGTTAAACATTTGTCTATGTTAATTGTATTGTCTTGAGTTTCGGTTAATGAGCGAGTAGATTCAAAAGATTTAATTGAAAGACTGATTTTAAACTTTTGAAGAGATTTTTTTTCGCTCAACTTAGATCAGAAGTTTGCCCAACATAAATTCCTGCCATGAAAAACATCTTCCTCTTTTTATGCATCGCACTGATGGGCGAAATTTCTGCACAGTCTTTTGCTGTTGGTCATCGCAATATTATTTATACCGATCCTGCCCGCAATAATCGCCAGATTGAAACTGAAATTTATTATCCTGCTACTGTTGCCGGTGATAATGTGGCTATTGCGCAAGGACAGTTTCCTGTTATTTCTTTCGGACATGGATTTGTCATGGTATGGAGCGCTTATCAAAATATTTGGTCCGCTTTAGTGCCACAAGGTTATATTGTAATGTTTCCAAGAACGGAAGGCAACACGTCACCCAATCATGCGGAGTTTGGTCGTGATCTGGCATTTTTAATCGGTAAAATGCAATCGGAGGGAACTACGGCAAATTCTCCTTTCTTTGGTGCTGTTGGAACTACCAGCGCTATCATGGGCCATTCTATGGGAGGAGGAGCTTCATTTCTTGCAGCAGAAAATAATGCGACGATAACTACAATGGTGACACTGGCTCCGGCGAACACCAATCCGTCATCAATTCTGGCAGCTGCCAACGTTACCGTTCCTGCATTAGTTATTGCCGGCGAGAACGATTGCGTAACACCTCCTGCGCAACATCAACTTCCAATGTATAATGGGTTAACAGTTCCCTGTAAGACTTATCTGGAGGTAAAAGGCGGTGGGCACTGTTACTTCGCCAACAACAACTTTAATTGTTCTTTCGGCGAGGGAACGTGTACGCCTAATCCAACCATTACCAGAGCAGAACAACAGGATGCAGCCCAGGATATGATGAATTTATGGCTGGCCTATTATTTAAAAGGCGATTGTCCGGCTTGGGAGTCTTTTGGTGATTCATTACTCAGTTCTCCTCGCTTCAATTATCAAAGTACATGTCTGTTTCCGCCACCTGTGATTAGTGTTAATGGTAATGTACTTTCATCCTCTGCAGCTGTGACATATCAATGGATGCTGAATAATGTTGCAATTCCCGGCGCTAATTCTTCGTCCTATACAATTCTCGGTGTCGGATCTTATCACGTGGAAACAACCTATTACAATTCATGTGTATATGCCTCTGCTCCGGTTGTAATTACAGGCATAGAAGAAAATAAATCTGCAGTGGTATTTAATGTCGTTCCTAATCCCGTAACTGATATAGTAACATTACAATGGAATTCAGGTTCCGTTACTCCTGATGCAATTCAAATTATCGGAATTAACGGTGTGGTTATTAAAGCACAGCAGATAACCGGCGGCAATGCGACTCAAATTGAAGTTAAGGATTTGCCTTCAGGTTTTTACTTGTTGCAACCTATGCGCAACGGAAAAGTGTTGAGCAGACTTAAAATGATCAAACAGTAATCGCGGTTATAATTGAAACCAGTTGATGGGTTCCTTACCGAATTCAATCAAGTAGTAATTTGTTTTGCTGAAATGTCTGCATCCGAAAAATTTTGATGCGGAAAATGGCGATGGGTGCGCAGATTCCAGAATCTTGTGTTTATCAAGATTGATCAAACTTTTCTTTTCGCGCGCGTGTGCGCCCCAAAGGATGAATACAATCCCTTCACGATGATCGGAGATGTGACGAATAACGTTATCGGTAAATATTTCCCAGCCGTGACCGCGGTGTGATGCAGGTTGTGCTTCCCGAACAGTTAATGTAGTATTTAAAAGCAGAACACCTTGTTTCGCCCAACCCGTTAAATCGCCGGTTTTCGGATAAGGCACATTCAGATCTTTCTGCATTTCTTTGAAAATATTAACCAGTGAAGGCGGATGTTTTATGCCTGCAGAAACCGAGAAACACATGCCATTGGCCTGACCGAATCCATGATACGGATCTTGCCCGATGATCACCACTTTAACTTCTTCGAAAGGGGTTTGGTTAAAGGCGTTAAATATCAGTGGTCCCGGAGGGTAAACCGGAAATTGTGACTTTTCTTCCAATAAGAATTGCTTTAGCGCTAAAAAATAGTCTTGTTCGAATTCGTGCCGGAGCGCTTTCGCCCAACTGGGATGAATCTGCGGATAAACGGAAGTTGACATACGATAACTAATTAAAATCTAAACAAAACACAAACTTTTAGGTTACATACAAGGTGCACGAATTTACAGGTTGCTTGTTAATAAAAAAAAACTCACTAACTTGGTATGTCCTATCGTATCAACTACTTTAGCACGGTTCTTGTAACTACACACAATTAATCATACAACTGAAACTATGAAAAAAGTTTTTTTAGCCCTTTTTGTTGCGGCATTGGTATCATCCGTTGCTGTTTCCTGTAAGTCGAAAGAAAAGTGTGACGCATACCGCAGCGCAGCTCCAAAAGCTAAAACACAAAATAATTTCTAATTACAGCGATTTCGAATTCGGGCCGGATGTTCTCATTCGGCCTTTTTATGTTTTTAAGCTATGCGTCTAAACGAACTTACCGGCATCAATGACCTGAATTCAGTGGATCAATTATCGCGTGAATTATCAACCGGTGTAGTTTTATTTAAGCACAGCACGCGCTGCTTTATTAGCCGGAGTGCCTGGCAGCGTTTTAATGATGAATGGAGTTTGGAGAACGACACTCCCGTTTATTATCTGGACTTACTGCAGCACCGCGACATTTCAGGAGAAATAGCTCAGCGATATGGAGTGCAGCACCAGTCTCCGCAAGTTTTACTGATCCGCGATGGTGAATGTGTTTATCATGCTTCACACGAGAACATCAACGCTGGAGACGTGACAAAACTTACAACCAGTTAAAACTAACTACTTGCTTTAAATCGGGATGTAAGCTTTTTGCAACCGGACAAGTGTGTGCAGCATGTTCCAACAATTTCTTTTCCTGATCGCTGATTCCCAACGCAGGGATCGTAAACTCCACGTGAATCTCTACAACTCTTCGTGGTTCAGTACCCATAATTTTGGTAACACCGGCTTTCATTCCCTGTAAATTCCATCCGTGACGTTCGGCTACAATTCCCATAATGGTCATCATGCAGGAAGCCAAAGAAGTAGACATTAAGTCCGTTGGTGAAAATGCTTCTCCTTTGCCATTATTATCCGGAGGAGCATCCGTAGTTATTTGATTACCCGAGCGCAAATGAGTGCCCGTTGTGCGCAATTGACCTTGATATTCTACTTCGGCGATTTTCATGAACAAAAATGGCTTTGACGTGTATTCTTTGTACCTTTGATTGAATTCAAAAGTACGAAATGAAGCGTCTTATTTGGATCATATTACTTTTCTTCTCCTTCAACCTTGTCGCACAGGTTGAGAATAAGACTGTGCAGGGTAACGAAAATACTTTTGACGAGGTGAAATTGTTGTACCGAAATGAATCAACGGCGGGTGTACTTATTCATACGAATGGTTTAGGAATCAATTACCGTCGTGGTAAACATGTAACCGGCTTTCGAAAGCGATTGTTCGAAATGGAAGTGACGTACTACCGTCACAATAAAGAATTCAAAACTACCAACCCTTCTTTCGACAATGCTAAAGGGTATTTCTACGGTAAATTAAATAGTGCTTATCTCATTCGTCCGGGTATCGGTTTTCATAACGTGATTTATACGAAGCCGGAAAAGAATGGTGTTGAAATTCGCTATGTTGCAGTTATTGGGGCTTCATTGATGTTCCTGAAGCCTGTATATCTGGAAATTCTAAAAGACACCGGAATACCGGGAACCTACGCCGTTGTTACGGAGAAATACGACCCGGATCGTCATTTTCAGGATAATATTTATGGCCGAGCACCTTTCATGCGAGGATTTGGAGACATGTCGCTACAGCCCGGAGGCTATTTGAAATTCGGATTAAACTTTGAATATGGCCCTGTGGATACTGAAATAAAATCCCTTGAAACAGGCGTAATTCTTGATGTTTACGCTAAGGATGTGCCGTTGATGGCTACTCAGAAAATGCATCCGTATTTGCTGAGCTTGTATTTGAATTTCAGTATCGGAAAAAAATGGTTCTAATCCCGGGAGACGGGAATTGATTATGGAAAATACGGTTGTAGAGAAGAAAGAGGAACGTTTTAAAAAGCCCGAATGGCTTCGTGTTAAATTACCTACGGGCGAGAACTATCTGAAGGTTCGTAGTCTCGTAGATCAGCATAAACTACACACGATTTGTGAAAGCGGTAATTGCCCGAATATGGGTGAATGCTGGGGCGCAGGCACTGCGACGTTTATGATCTTGGGCAATATATGCACGCGTTCTTGCGGATTTTGTGCAGTAGCGACAGGACGCCCGATGCCCGTAGATTGGGATGAACCCATGCGCGTGGCTGAATCTGTGAAGTTGATGGGTGTAAAACACTGCGTAATTACCTCCGTTGACCGTGACGAACTCAAGGATGGTGGTTCAACTATTTGGGCAATGACAGTAAATGCGATTCGGGAAATTAGCCCCGGAACTACACTTGAAACTTTAATTCCCGATTTCAAAGGTGAAATGGAAAATGTGCAGCGGATTGTGGACGTCATGCCGGAAATTGTTTCTCACAATATGGAAACTGTGCGTCGATTAACTCGTCAGGTGCGCATCCAGGCGAAATACGATCGTAGTTTGGACGTTTTGAAGTATTTGAAAGAAGGTGGTTGCCGCACGAAATCGGGTATTATGGTTGGTTTGGGTGAAACGGATGCGGAGGTGCTGGAAACGATGGACGATTTGGCACGTGTGGGCGTTGAGATCATGACGATCGGCCAATACCTGCAACCGACTAAAAAACATTTAGCAGTTCAGGAATTCGTACACCCTGAAAAGTTTGCCCGTTATAAGGAAGAGGCCCTCAAGCGCGGTTTTCGTTATGTGGAAAGCGGTCCTTTGGTGCGTTCTTCGTATCATGCCGAGCAACATATTTAAAAAAAACTTGACAACGGCAGTTGTTGTCACTATCTTTATTGAAATCTTAACCGGTTCGTCGGTTTGGTTTCAAAACATCCCCCAATTTTCGGCACTGTTTGCTGCGTTAAATTTATTTAACGTTTGCTGCGCTGCATAGGAAAAAAATAGTAGTTTTGGATGCTTTGAACATCGCATAAAACAGATTTTAAAATCTAAAAGAGGGACCTAAATTATTAACAATGAAACGCAGAACTTTTACACTTGCCGGAACCGGAATTGCTGCAGTCGGTTTGGCTGTTTTCGGGAGCTTCGTGATGAAGAACGATACAGCGTCTAAGTATCGTGGTCACGTGGCGGTTAACGTGGTTAACGGCGAAATCACTTATGATGACTTTGGTGCCAAAGGCGCAGCTCAATGGTGGTTTGATCGCATGAAAGATGCGAATACCGGTGAATTAAATTTTCAGGAAATGGCGCGTATGAAGCAATTGGCTTCACAAACACACGCTGCTGCTCGCAATTCAAGTGCAGCTAGCATACAAGCCACTTCTTGGAATGAGATCGGTCCGGACAATGTGGGCGGAAGAACACGTGCAATGATCATTGATCGTAACAACACACAACACATGTTCGCCGGTGCGGTGAGCGGTGGTTTGTGGGAATCTTTTGACGGTGGATTAAACTGGCAAAAGAATTCGGGATTCTTCTCTATTCCTGATGTAAATATTAATATTGCCAGCATGGCACAAGCATCAAACGGTGACTTGTATGTTGGAACAGGTGAAGGAATGTATTATTTCTTCGGTACCGGTGCCGGTGGATTTATCGGTGGTGGTATTTATAAGTCTGTTGACGGTGGTGCAACTTGGAGTGTTTTAACTGCTACAGTTCCTCCGACAGCGAACAACGCTACGGCGAACTGGGTTGCTGTTAATAAAATTGTTATTGATCCTAACGATCCAAATCACGTATTTGCATCTACTAACAAAGGATTGCGCGTTTCATCTGATGGTGGACAAACTTGGGTAACTCCGGGTGGTTTGCCTGCTACCGCAGAATCCAGTGATGTTGACGTACCGGGGAACGGAACAGTTATAACTACTGCAAGTGGCAAGCCGTGGCGTTCAACGGATAATGGAGCAACGTTTACAAACGTGGGTACTTCCGCACAAGGATTTATTAATAGCAGTTTGTCTCGTACAGAAATTGGTGTCGCTCCCTCTGACCCGAACTTCGTGTATGCGTTCTGCGCTAATAACACAGGTGCTTTGGCAGGTGTTTACGTTTCTACTGATGGTGGTGCAACTTGGCAGCAAGCTGCGGGTGCAGGTAATGCGCAATTTGAGCCATTCGGTACAGGTCAAGGTGACTATGACAACGTAGTGGAAGTTGATCCTAACAACAAGTTCCGTGCAATTTTTGGTGGTGTAGAATTGTGGGATTTCGAATTATTACAAACCAATCCGGTTGGTGGTCAGTGGACTCGTCGCGCATTGGAGTTCCCTGCATCATTGTTTAACCCATGGTATGTACATTCTGACAAGCACGTGATTTTATATCACCCAACTGCTCCGGGAACTATTTTCGTTGGAACTGATGGCGGTATTTTCCGTTCACAGAACGACGGTGCAACATGGACTCCAATGAACAACGGTTACAACGTTACTCAGGCATACTCTGTGGCAATTGACCCATTCGCTCCAAATCGCGATCGCGCAATGATTGGAACTCAAGATAATGGAACACAGTATGTAAACGGTGCAGGAAATACTTTGATGTCTTCCTTCTCAACAAGCGGTGGTGACGGTGGACATTGCGATCTGTCGCTTCTCTTTCCGGGTGCTACGTTCCAAACTGTATACTACGGTGCAACTTCTCGTTCTAACAATGGTGGTCAGTCTTCAGGTGATTTCTTCTCCGAGCGCATGACTCCTACTGCTTATGGTCAGCCCGGTTTTGCTGCATTCGTTACTCCGATTCGTTTATGGGAATCATTTAATGATCCTTTGAGTTCGGATTCTATCACAATGGTAAACGATACTATTGAACAGAATAAGCACGTAACAACCGGTGCAACCGCAACTTATTCCGGTGCCTTAACAGTTACGGCTCCTATCGCAAATCCTGCTGCTACTGTTATTTTGAATTCAATCCGCTTTACTGTAGCAAATAGTTCTGCAACAGTTGATGGATCAGGTAACATTAGCGGTGATGCAACCGGAACAGTTCAGGCTAACGGTTCTTACACTATTACATGGAATTCTACTCCTGCTGCTAACCAAGTGGTTAAGGCTTACTTCAATGTAAGTTACGGTGCCGGTACTGTATTTACTTTAAATTCTAACGTTCAGGGAAGAACATTCAGTTACGCTACTCCAACTACGATCAATCCTAATGATACAGTTCGTATTCAGGATCCTGTTCAGGCGCGTTTAGCAGTTGGATTTACCGGTAACAACGGTATCTGGATTACTAAGCGTCCTTTGGACTTCTCTGCAACTCCTGAATGGTTGAAGATTGGTGGTAACCGTTCTTTGCCAAGTGCATACTCCGGAGAAGCTTCTCAGATGACTTGGTCTGCTGACGGTAATCACTTGTTCGTTGGTACAGCAGGCGGTTCTGTATTCCGTTTCTCAAATATTGCCGCAGCTATGGATTCTGCTACAGGTGATTCTGAGGCCAACGGAGGCGCTATTGCTAATCCAACTTGTGTAATTACGTGTCACTTGATTGGTTCATTCTCTCGTCCTGTAACAGGATTAGACGTTGATCCAAACAATGCGAATAATGTTGTAGTTACCACAGGAAATTATGGAGCAACTCAAAACGTTCATTATTCATCAGTAGGTACTACTGCAACTTCAGTTACAGGTACGTTTGCCAACAAGACCGGAAACCTTAACACTTTGGGTGGTGTTCCTTGTTTATCTGTTTCTTTCGACAAATACACTCCTAACCGTGTTTTGGTAGGAACTGAGCACGGTATGTTTGAAACTTCAAATATTACTGCTGCAACTCCTACGTATGCATCATCTAATGCTAACTTGGATAATGTAGCTGTAGATATGATTCGTCAGCAGCGTTTCGAGCCATGGCATGTTCCAAATGCAGGATGTTTCTACATCGGAACGCACGGTCGTGGAATCTGGCGTGATGACTCCAGCTGGCAGGTTCCAAATAGCATCAACGAACCTTCTAATGGCTCTTCACAGCCTGTGGTTGCTAATGATGTGAAAGTATTCCCGAACCCTGTTGTTGATAACAGCTTCGTAACATTTACAACTGCTCGCAGTGGTAATGCGATCGTTCAGATCTTCGATCTTTCCGGTAAGATGGTTTCAACTCAGAATTATCAGCAGTTAGCTGCCGGTAAGAATACAGTTGAATTCAACGCAGCTAATATGGCCAAAGGAACATACATTATTGTAATTACTCAGGATAACAAGCGTATCGGTTCAGGTCGATTCGTGAAGATGTAAACTATAAACACCAATTGCATAGCAAGGCTGTCCTTTCGGGCAGCCTTGTTTGTTTGCATTAATTGTGAATCCGAAATTCTGATTTGAAGTAACTTTGATAAAAACATCGTGATATGATAAACGTTGCAATAAATGGATTTGGCAGAATAGGACGCGTTACGTTGCGCGTAATGTTGGAGCGAAAGGACTTCAATATCGTAGCGATAAACGATTTGACGGATGCGAAAACCTTAGCGCACTTGTTTAAGTACGATTCCGTGCATGGCCGATTTAAAGGCGATGTGCATCATGATGGCGATGCAATAGTCATTAATGGCAAACGTATTCCGGTAACTGCTGTGAAAGATCCTGCAGAATTGAATTGGAGCGCAGTGAATGCAGATATTATTATTGAAGCAACAGGAAAATTTTTAACTCGAGAAAAAGCGATGTTACACATTGCTGCAGGTGCGAAAAAAGTTGTGTTATCCGCACCACCGGAAGGTTCGGATATCAAATCGGTGGTGTTGGGTGTAAATGATCACATTATTTCATCCGATGATATTATCATTTCAAATGCGTCCTGCACAACCAACTGTGCTGCACCAATGATCAAGATTCTGGATGACAATTGGGGAATAGATGATGGTTACATCACAACAGTGCATTCGTACACCGGCGATCAACGCTTGCATGACGCTCCACATAAAGATTTGCGCAGAGCACGTGCAGCGGCAGTTTCTATGGTCCCGACATCAACAGGAGCCGCGAAAGCAATTACAAAAATATTTCCGCACCTGACCGGTAAGTTGGGCGGTTGTGGTATTCGTGTTCCTGTTCCGGATGGTTCGTTGACGGACATAACTTGTCAATTAAATAAACTTCCGAGTGTAGAAGAAATTAATGCTGCTTTTAAAGCTGCGGCAAATGGAGAACTAAAAGGAATTATGGAATACACAGAAGACCCTATTGTATCTGTTGACGTAGTGGGCAATCCGCATTCGTGTTTGTTTGACCCCGGATTCACGTCGATAGTAGGAAATATGGTGAAGGTATTCGGTTGGTACGATAACGAATACGGTTACTCCAGCAGATTAGTGGACTTGATCAAGAAGATTGCTTAGCCTTCGAATTTTTTCAATTCGCAAGTTGTGCCGTCGAATACAGCATAAGTGTTGTATTGAATCCAATCGCCGAGATTGATATATGTGGAATGATCACCAATTGGTTTTAGGAGTGGGAGATGACGATGCCCGAAAACAAA
Source organism: uncultured Flavobacteriales bacterium (assembly GCA_937974275.1). GTDB lineage: Bacteria > Bacteroidota > Bacteroidia > Palsa-965 > Palsa-965. The sequence continues at coordinate 12,247 of CALJIF010000096.1, read as the reverse complement.
GTAATCATAGTGTTTGGAGCGAATGACATCGTTGCAATAACGGACTAAAAATTCTTTATCATCACCGGTGTAACCCCGTTCGGTTTCTTTTTTGTCATAACCTTTCCGCGAAAAATATTCCGCCAAACCTAATCCGAAATTGGGATGAAACCGCGCGTAAAGCCATTGCGCAAAAGAATTTCTGAAAACCGATTTGATAAATTTATAACCGTGATCGCCGGGTCCTAAACCATCACCGTGACCAATCAGGAATTTTTTTCCATTCCATTCGCGTTCTATCGGAGCATGATAAAGTTTAACGCCACATTCTTGCACCAAATAACCGAACATCCACGTATCGTGATTACCGGAAAATACGTGAACAGGAATGCCGCGATCGGTTAGGCTGGCAATTTTTCCGAGCAAGCGTACAAATCCTTTCGGAACAGCTCGCTTGTATTCGAACCAAACATCAAAGAGATCGCCGACAAGAAAAATCTCTTGTGCGTCGTGCTCAATTTCATCCAACCAGCGTATAATTCTTTTTTCTCTAACCAAAGACTGCGCATGATCAGGTATTCCGAGATGAAAGTCGGATGCAAAATATATTTTACCTGATCCAGCACTCATGCTTACAAACCAATCATGTTCGTGATATTAGAAGGATTGAATCGTCCGATATTAAATGTGAATCGAATCTGATTGCCATATCCTAAACCAACAGCATCGTAATAGTTTTGAATATCCTGAGACAGCAACAGCGGGAAGTACACGTCCATGAAGTTGTTGATGACAGCGACTTTCAAACCTGCATTATAAATAAACGATTCACTGCCACGACCGTCTTCTCCGCACATTCCGGCATCAGCATAAATATGCACCTTACTTAACCATTTGTTTTTGAATGGCAGTTCTGCGTCCATATTAAATGCAATTAACCAGCGAGCGCTTTGTCCAACAGGAGAGTAAATTTTAAAACCACCATCTTGCTCTACCATCTGTTGTGCCAGCAATCCTGTTGTTTCAGAACGTCCCAGAAACGTATGATCATATAAGTAGTCGTGGTTGCCAATACCTAACGGGCCCCAACCACTCATTCGGAAACGATAAGGTCCTGCGTTAGTGGTATCAATGAACATTCCTGCAAATGCACGGAAATGAATGCCTTTGTTTGATTTGTAAGTAATCGTGTAATGACCTTCAATCATCACTTTCGACATGTTATCACCTTGCTGATAGCGAACGGAGAAGTCATAAGGATGAATGTTTCTATTGTTCTTTAAGCTGTACTGTGCTTCATAGAACATACGTTCCTTGTTGCCGATGTACCATGTAAATCCTGATAAATCCGTGTTGTAAACTGTACGAATTTCTTGAGTTTTCAAGTACACGCCGCGCAAAGAAACGGTTTGGTTAATCGGACTACGCAAGCGTTTTTTCTTAATGTCGAAAGTGATTTCCGGATTGGCTTTCATCCATCGTAGCTCGCGATCAGGAGCGGCATCGAGCGGATGGTCAGCAGGTTTCACTTTGTAATCGTGGAAAGAATTGAACGTACCTCCGAATCGGATATGTGTAAATACTCTTTCAGGGTACGCATTAAAGAACACACTTCCATTACCAACTAGAGAAGAACTGCCCACACTATACAATGGAACAGCACGCCATTCTACTTTCTTGCCCGGTAATACCTGATTGTATAACGCAGCTCCAATCATCAGCTTGTCGTAGTTGTTCCAACCAATTGCAGGCGCCCAGAATAATTGAGTTCGCTCCGGATTATCCAAACTGCCGATGAACTGCAGCTTGAAAGGTTCTGTTTTCTTCACAAGACCCTTTGTTTTGATGCGATTATTTTTTCTGTTAATCTCCGGCATGTCTTCCGGTTGATCGATGATAAAATAGTCGGCATCAACCATCGGGAACATTAAATCTTTTTCACCGGTAAATCCTTCGTACCACTTCTGCATTACAACTTTTCCATCTTTTACTGCACATACAAGCACCGGACCGGCAATGTCACCTTTATTAACAACTTCTACTTCCCATTCATTACCTTCTTTCTCCACTTCTTTGATTTTATAATCCAGCAATTTTGTAGTACCGATCATGTCATCAAAAAACCAACTTAAATTCTTACCGGAAATTTCTTCAAATGTTGCGCGTAAATCGGATGGTTGTGGATGCTTGAAATGCCAGCGATCGAAGTACGTGCGGAAGCATTTGTCGTAGAGTGAATCGCCGAGGTATCCACGCAGATAATCAAAACAAACAGCGGATTTGGAATACATGATAGCGCCGTAGTTGATGGAAGTGAAATCTGCGGAATGCATCTCACAAGGTTGATCAACATTAGTACGTGCCACAAACGAATACAACAAATAGTATTGTGCTTTTTGCTTGTAACGGCCCAAATCAAAAATGCCTTCAATGGGTTTGCTGTTTACTAATGTGCGTTCAGGATATTTCGTTTCATTGTACCGTAATTCATTGGCAGAATTAATTCCCTCATCGAGCCAACCGTGCACACGTTCATTACTGCCCAACATGCCATAAAACCAGTTGTGTCCTATCTCGTGCATGATTACTGTCTCCAATGAAAACGCGCTACCTACACCACCAATAACCGTGATATTAGGATATTCCATTCCGCCTCCCGCACTTAAAGCGCCGTCTACAGCAGTAGCATGGTTGTAAGCGTAATCACCATTCCATAATGAGTAATAATAGATGGCATCATTTAGATACTGAATACCGTCTTTCCACAAATTGCCGTATTGATTGGTAAACATCACCCATGTAGAAACGGTGCGACCGCTATGAGGTAACTTCACTTCACCTTTTAACACATGGTATCGTTTGTCGCAGAACCATGCAAAGTCATGGACGTTTTCTTGATGAAAGTGAATAGTTTTCCATTCATTGGATGATGCCGGATACTCTAATTTTTTCTTGTCATAGAAAGAAATGGTTTTAGTTTCCTCTGCCTTCTTATTAAGAAAATCAACCTCTTCCGGATTGTTTTGAATATCACCGGTTGCACCCAATACATAATTCTTGGGCAAAGTGATGTGCACATCATAAGTGCCAAACTCCGAGTAGAATTCGCCTTGATCTAAATAAGGCATTTCATTCCAGCCATTCACATCGTACACAGCAGGCTTCGGGTACCATTGTGTAATTTGATATTGCTGATCAATATGACCGAGGCGAGAGAATTTTCCGCTGGGAATCTTTACATGGAATGGAGTGGTGATTACAATTTTTCCGCCCGGATTAAGCGGTTGATTCAAGATGATTTTACAAATGTCAATATGCTCCGGATGTGCTTCCATTTTTACTGACGCACCATCTACTTTGAAATCGAGACTGTCTATATACCCGCGCTCTTCATCTTTAGCATAATAGAAATTCAACTCTCCGTTTTCAGTGAGCTGTTTGCCTAAAGCGGTTTGGTTATTCTTGTATGCATTGGGCCACAAATGAATGTAAATAAACGTCAACTGATCGGGCGAGTTGTTGGTGTATTCCATTTCCTCGTATCCGTGCAATTCATGTTTCACGTCATTAAGTTTCACTTTGATGTCATACTTAACGAATTGCTGGAAGTAAGGTTTTTGCGCATACATTGTTATGCATGTGCTCAACGCGAGAGTAGCAACAAGAATCTTTTTCATAATAGCTGTTATAGAATACTATTTACGATTTGCAAAAAGTTCATCAAGACGCTGACCTAATGCAGGGCCTCTTAAATCACGGTCAATAATTTTGCCTTCTTCATCCAAAAGCAAAGTTTTCGGAATGCCCTGAATGCGGTATTGCTGCACCACGGGAGATTGCCAATACATCAAATCACTAATGTGCCATGGCCAAACTAATCCATCTTTTTTGATGGCTTCTGTCCATGCATTTTTTTCTTTGTCTAATGAAACACTGAATACATCAAATCCTTTTGATTTGTATTTGTTGTAATTCGCAACCACGTTGGGTAATTCCTGACGGCAAGGGCCACACCAGGATGCCCAGAAATCGAGCAGTACGATTTTTCCTCGCGTTTCGCTGAGTTTCATTTGCTTTCCTTCCGGGTTGTTCATGATAATATCCGGTGCAACAGATCCTTTGCAAAACGGTTTTTCGCGATCCACATATTCACGTAACAACTTTACGTTTGGCGCTTCAGCAAAATCCTTTTCGATTGCAAGTAATGTTTTTTCCCAGTACTCCATGTTATCAAACGGATCCAGCAAGCGTAATGCAGGAATGTTTGCAAATGATGCAGGGTGAGCATCGATGAACGACTTTACCCAAGTGATGCCTTCGTTATTTAAAACAGTAATACGATCTTGTGTGCTATTGAACAATGGTTCGATAACTTCCTTTTCGTACTTACGCATTTCAACGGTGTCTTTCATGATTTCAATCTGAAGTTGAAATGCACGTTGCAAGGAATCCAATCGACCCATTAAAGGTTGACGTTTCTTTTCGTATTCAGCGAAGTAATTATTGAATTCTTCAAAGTGTTTGGTGTCTTCAGTTCCTTCCGTTTTAACCGAGTATCCGAAATTTTTAATATCTGCGGTTAGTTTACACGTGTCGCCGGGTTTTAAAATAATTGTAGCGAACTGATTCTGATCCTTTGCCACATTGATATTATAAAAACCTTTGTGCGACAAAGTAGGACGAAATTCAAAAGAGCCGTCTTCGGCAGTAATAGTTGAATCCAACACCTTGAAATCACGCTGACTTACGTCCACCAGATAAATGGTATCGCCGGCGCTATTGGTCAACGTTCCTTTAACAACAGTGTTTCCTCCGGTTCGCTCGGTTGTGCCATCTCCACAAGCCCATGCTGCAATACTAATTCCGAATGCGAGAATTAATTTTTTCATATCAGTTTTGTTCTAGTTCTTTTTTCAATAATTCGGTTGTGACTTTTGGATCTGCCTTGCCTTTCGAAGCCTTCATTACTTCGCCCATAAACATGCCCAACAAGCCCACTTTACCGCCACGATATTCGGCTACTTTTTCCGGATACTTGGCAACAACCTCTTTTACAACTACCAACAATGTGTCGTTGTTACTCTCCTGAATCAAATTGTCACGCTCCGCAATTTCATTTGCTGTCCATTCCGGATGCTGCACCATTTGCGGGAATATTTTCTGACTTGCAACACTGAAACTTACTTTGCCCGAGTCGACCAATGCAATAAGTTCCGCAAGTCGTTTTCCACCAAATGATAGTTGAGAGATATGCATGGCATTTTCATTCAGCCATGATTTCACAGGCCCCATAACCCAATTGGCCGCAGCTTTCGCGTTGCTTGTATGTTTCAATACATCTTCAAAGTACAATGCAATTTCTTTGGCGTCGGTTAATACGGACGCATCATAAATAGAAAGCTGCAACTCTTGTGTGTATTTTTTTACCAACTCGTCAGGCAAGGGAGGCAACGTTGACTTCACCCGCGCAATTTCCTTTTCGGTAACAATTACCGGCAACAAATCGGGTTCAGGGAAGTAACGATAATCGTTAGCCGCTTCTTTACTTCTTAGTGAAAATGTTGTTCCGGACGGAGCATCAAAACTTCGTGTTTCGGTGTCAATACTTCCACCGGCTTCCAAAATATCAATCTGACGAATGATCTCGTGTTCAATTGCTCGTTTTACATTTGAAATCGAGTTCATGTTTTTTACTTCCACTTTGCGACCGAATTGTGGAGCACCTTTTTTGCGCACCGAGATATTCGCATCACAACGTAAAGAACCTTCTTCCATGTTACCGTCACAGATATCGAGATAACGCACCAAACGACGCACTTCCGTCAAATACTTGTAGGCTTCGTCAGCACTGCGCAAGTCAGGTTCAGTAACAATTTCAAGCAACGGAACACCCGCACGATTCAGGTCGACAAGCGTATCCGTTAAATCTACATCGTGCATACTTTTTCCGGCATCCTCTTCCATGTGAATGCGGTGAATGCCGATGCGCTTCGTTTCTGTTTCGCTTAGTTTAATGTCAATGTAACCGTTGGTGCAGATAGGAGTTTTATCCTGTGTGATCTGATAACCTTTTGGCAAATCGGCGTAGAAGTAATTCTTTCTGGCGTATTCGTTGCGTTCACGAATCGTGCAATGTGTTGCTAAACCTAAGCGTATTGCAAACTCAATAACCGTTTTGTTGGCCAGCGGTAATGTTCCGGGCAAACCTAATGTTACGGGACTTACAAGCGTATTGGGCATAGCGCCATAAGCAGCTTCATCGTTGCTGTACGCTTTGGTTTTTGTTAAAAGTTGGGTATGTACTTCGAGGCCGATAACTGCTTCGTAAGTATCGTATATGGACGTAGTGCTCATTAGTTTATTTAAGACCTGCGAATTTACTGAAAATGCGCGATCTGCAGGTCTTAAAATACGTGAATACGGCAATTATTCACGCCTATGAAGTTGACTTATTGAACTAAGGTAATCCGCTCCAACAAATCATGAAGATCCCGGTTCAATACATTGATGAATTCAGTGTCGGATTGTACGATTTCAAGTACGAAAAAAGCCTGATTTTTCGCAGAATACACATAGCATCGTTTGATTAGCAAAATGGATTGATCCTGCTGTGTGATGCGTGAAGCCACTGTGTATGTTTCGTATCCTGCGGTTGTTTTGCCGCGTGTTCCCGGATCGGTTAACGTTGAGCTGATGGCACCTGAATGGAGAATCATGAAGTTATAATCAGCTCGGGCCACTAGGTGAAAACTGTCTTGTAAAACAACTTTCGCATAACTCATCATAATTCCTTCGCCTGCGTGCTGATGTTCCGGAGTCCAGAACAAACATTCTTGCCCGTCGGTTTCAACGCGCATTCCGCTCGGAAGGCACATGTTCATGCTCCACGGTTCGAAGTTGAAAAACGAACCCGTACACGTGTTGTTCAATTGTAATGACGCCGGGGAGAATTCATCCTTTCCGGGTTGCACCAGCCAGATGTAGTCGAATAATGCATGTCCCGGTCCTTCGCAGAATAGCCCGAATTCATTATTGCCGGGCTGCACCAGAGCATGTTCGTATACCGGAATATTATTAATAAAATAAAATGTTCTGTTTAGTTCGTAATTATAATTAATGCGCAGATAGTTAACGCCGTCTTTGCGAATAGCATCGTGTTGTACCGGCGCAATAACATGTTTGGCTGTATCATCTTTCATCACAATAACGATGAATTCGTGGTTGGTCGTAATGCCGAAATATTGGTACGTAGAATCGTTGACATAGCCTACCATAATTCCGGCAGAATTTTTTGTATTGGCCGACGTATAGGATACACCGCATTCTGCGCGGAACGACTTATTGGGTGCGATAGAGGCATGCAGAAAGGAACTCCAGGTTTTTTCACCACTTGTTTTTACCGATAAAAAACCTTGTGTTAGTTCCGTGTGAACGTCAGCTGTTTTTTGTAGCGTCCAGTTATTGGAATTATCTGAAAAGCCGTCGAACGAATTAAATTGTGCCCACAGGGAGAAATTGACAAAGAGTGAAAAAAGAAAAATAAGGTAGCGCATTAAAACATAGATAATTGAGGATTGCCGGCATCCGGATTAAAGTCGGACAGGTTCCAGTTCATTTTATTTTTATTAAAATTTAATTTATGCGTAAGTATGGCAAATTGTCTGTTTAAACTTTCTGCTAACGGACCTTCGCCATTCATTCGCACGTTAAATCTGCTATCATTCACTTGCCCTCCATGCAGTTCTTTAATTTGATTCCAAACTTTGTCACTTCTGTCTGGAAAGTAATTGTCCAGCCAATTTCTGAAAAGCGGTGCTACTTGTCCGTTTAAGCGAATCATATTAAAAGACGCAGTTGTAGCTCCGGCGTTGGCTGCCTGTTGCAAAACTTCCGGCATTTCATGACTGTTTAACGCAGGAATTACTGGTGCGAATAACACGCCGGTTGGAATTCCGGCTCCGCTTAACGCGCGAATGGTGTCTATACGCTGAGCATAAGTGGACGTTCTGGGTTCCATTTTACGCCGCAGGTTCTCGTCAACACCGGTTACACTAATCATTACCATAACAAGACGATGTTGCGCCATTTCGGACAAAATATCGATATCCCTTTTGATTAACGCGTTTTTTGTGATGAGTGCAACGGGATGTTTATACTTCAGAAATACTTCAAGAAGCCGCCGTGTGATTTTTAACTCGCGCTCCGCAGGTTGATAACAATCTGTATTGCCTGAAAACATTACAGGTTGAGGCGTGTGATTTTTATTGGATAATTCTTTAATTAATAATTCCGGGGCATTTTTTTTGACAATAATTTTTCGTTCAAAATCAAGACCTGCACTTAGTCCCCAATATTCATGCGTATTTCGCGCATAGCAGTACACACAGCCGTGTTCGCAGCCCTGGTAAGGATTTATTGATAACGGAAATAAATCAGGCGATGAAACTTTGTTTAAAATTGTTTTTGGGAACGTCTCCATCAAAGTCGTTCGTTCGTCCATCAACAGCGGTTCTTCTCCTTCGTAGGCTAATGTATGCGATTTCTCAAAACGATTGTGCGGATTAAATCCGGCGCCTCTTCCTCGGAAGTTGCTACAATTATGCGCATCGTCGTTATGATCGGACACGCTTATTTTGTTTTAATTAATTGTGTAGATGAACGAAATGTGCCACCGGTTACGATAATGTGATAAGCTCCCGGAGTTAATGAAGCAGCTTCAACTTCCAGTAACGAAGTGCCTGAAGGTTGAAATGATGCACCACTGAGTACTTCACGACCACTGATATCCACAATGCTGTAGCGAATGTTCTGCGCCTCGGGAAGAGCAATACTTACAGAAAAGTTTTCGTTGAAAGGATTTGGATAAGCAACAACTGCAACTGTACTCTGATTGTCGGGCGTACTTGCTAAAATAGCCTGTGAGATATCCAGTACATAAAGGCCATTTTGCATGTCTGATGCGATTAACAAACCCGAAGGCAAATCGGTATAAGCACCCCAACAGCCGTGGTAATTGGCTGTGTAGTTAGGTGCATTCACTAGTGTGTCTGTATCGAAGTAACCAATACGAACTACGTTGTATGGATCGGTGATATTAAAAATTTGAACACCATCAGTATAATTCGCTCCAATTAAAACATCGTTACCAATAATGTATGGGTTATGCGGCGTATTTCCCTGGTTGGAGCGGAATACAGACGTTACGGTAACATTGCCCAAATTAGACACATCAACAGCTTTAATGCCACGCGCATCAGGAACTTCATCCATAAAGATGAGGGTGTTTCCGTTGCCTGTTAAAAAGGAGCTGTGGTTATAACCTTGTTCCGGATAGCTGGTTAAGCGTGCTAATTCTGTGAATGTATTTGCCAGTGTGTCAAATTTATAAATAAACAATCCGTCGAAGCCACCGGAGACATAGCAGGTGTCGTTGCGAACAAACATATCATGGACGGTAGCGGGTGTAGTATAAAACTGATTAAGGGTGGAAAGCAATTGCGGTTGCTCCGGGTTTGCAAGACTATAAACTGCCATGGAATAGTATTGCGAATTTCCCGCCAATGTAACGCTACCACCATAAAGTTTGTCCCCATCCACATAAATAGTATGACAACGTTCAAAGTAGGTAGTGCCATCATGAATAACGTGAATGGAATCGGGGAGGTATTGCATATCTACAATTTGGAATGCATTGTTTCCTCCATCATCACTTACGATGTAGCAATAGTTTTTGTACGTCTTTACCTCATGCCAGATGTGATCCTGCTGACGTCCCGGTAAATAACCAACCTGAACAGGAGTAGCGGGATTTGTTACGTCAATGAAATAGCAACCGGTTGATGATCCCATAATAGCGTACTCTCTGTTGGTGGAGTCATCATGCCAACCCCAAATACCTTGAAAGCGTATGCCGTAAACCGGCTCGGCGGGTTCTGTTGGGTTTACCCAATGTCCAACTAACGAGATGTTTTGTGAATTATAATTTTGTGCAATTGCACTAAAAGATAACAAACAGATAACTGTAATCGCGGTTACTAATTTCATAATGGTTATTTATAAACGTGCAATCATTTCTTTCATTAAACCGGTCATTTTTTTCTCGGCAACCAGCGCAACCTTTTGAACTTCTTCGTGCGTAACCTCAACAATTTTTCCCGGAACTCCGAGGTCTGTAATTACGGAAATACCGAACACCGGAATATTCATGTGACGTGCAGCAATAACTTCAGGTACAGTGCTCATGCCAACAGTATCCGCTCCCAGCACGCGGATGAACTTATATTCCGCCGGAGTTTCAAAAGTAGGGCCACTTAATCCTGCATACACTCCTTGCTGAGTAGAAATTCCTAATTCACCCGCGATTTGTTTGCACAAAGCAATCATAGATTTATCATACGCTTCACTCATGTCCGGGAAGCGTGGTCCGAAACGTTTATCGTTAGGCCCAATAAGTGGATTGGAAGGGAAAAGATTAATATGATCATCGATGATCATTAAGTCACCAATTTCAAAATTCGGGTTAACACCTCCACTCGCGTTGGATACAAAAAGACGTTTAATTCCTAAAAATTTCATTACACGCACCGGAAACACCACCTGTTGCATGTCGTAGCCTTCATAAAAATGAAAACGTCCTTGCATGGCTACCACTTTTTTCCCACTCAGTATTCCGAAAATTAATTTTCCTGAATGGCCTTCTACCGTGGAAACCGGGAAGTTTGGAATGGTATCGTAAGGAAGTACGTGCTCTGCTTGTATTTCGTGAACAAGCCCGCCAAGTCCTGTGCCAAGAATAATTCCTGTTTCAGGAGCAAATCCGTTTGTTTTTTCTTTTATGAATGCAGCTGTTGCCTCAATGGTTTCGTAGGAGATCATAAATGATTTGGTTAAATCGGGTTTCGTCTTCGGGACTAAACTTCACTTCGATGGGTTGCACTAGCGTGAATGCTTTAATTTTTTCGAACGAAGGAAGTCGTGTTAAACGAACCGCATCTTTTTCAGTTGTGATGATGAATTTTATAGTTGAAGATAACGATTCAAATTTACTCAATACTTGTTCGATATCACCATCTGTGAATAAATGATGATCGGGAAAAGTAAGAAGTTCGCATTCGCTTACATTTGATCGTACATATCGTTCCAAATCGGATGGATTCGCTATTCCTGAAATGATGATTGCGCTTGCGTTGGACGGCAATTTAACCGGTCTATTGTCTTCAATTGAGCGCATTTCACCATAGTGCAGTTTGCTAAAAAATAGCGCCTGATTTTTTCCTGGTGACAGTTCGTTGGCGACAGCATTGCGTTCTTCGGAAGTCAATGTTTTCGGGCATTTGGTAACCACCACAACATCTGCACGGTTTTTTCCTGATGCCGACTCGCGTAAACGTCCAGCCGGCAACACGTGGTCTCTGGTGAACAGCTTGTTGTAATCCGTTAATAGGATTTGTAGATGCGGTTGAATTTTTCGGTGCTGGAATACATCATCTAAAACAACAACTTCTGTTTTGGGTAGGTGCTTCATAATTTCAGCAACGCCGCGTACCCGATTCTCATCCACTGCAACTGTGCAGGATTCGGAAAACTTGAATCGAAATTGTAAAGGTTCGTCACCAACCTGATCTGCCGCGTCTGTCGCTGTTACCCATCGAAAGCCCTTTGTTTTTCTACCATAACCACGACTGAGTGTTGCCACGTTGAAATTGTTCTGCAATAACTTGACGATGTATTCTACGTGTGGAGATTTTCCGGTTCCGCCAACACTCAAATTACCAACCCCGATTAGTATAGGTGATTTCAGTGACGTTGAAGGAAGGATTTTGGCGTCGTACAATTTATTCCTAAGCCACATGATTGCCGCGTAAATAGCGGAAAAGGGGAGTAGTATTAGTTGTATCGGCGACATGGGTAACGAAGATACGGCTTCCGCTTTGTTATTCGGAATTACAGTGCTGTAGACTTAGATAATAATTGCACAAAAGGAATTGCAGCATTTACGGTAAATTCGCAGTATGAAAGTATCTGAAGTAGTTGCGTTTCTTGAACATTGGGCTCCACCTTCTTTTCAGGAATCGTATGATAACAGTGGATTATTGGTTGGTGAACGCCACATGGAAGTGCGTGGTGTTACCGTTTGTCTGGATGTTACAGAAGCTGTAATACAAGATGCAATTGCGAATTCTTGTAATCTAATTGTTGCGCATCATCCGATCATTTTCGGAGGTTTGAAAAAACTTACCGGTGCAAATTATGTGGAGCGTACAGTTAT
>CALJIF010000095.1 GCA_937974275.1 uncultured Flavobacteriales bacterium | reverse complement strand
ACATCTTTCGTTAAAATCATCCACCGGATGATTTCTTAACACTCATTCTCCCTACGAGACCACTTCTAATACCGCCCCTTTCGGCGGTATTTTTTTTGCGTAGGGATTCTAATACGCTTACGCTACACATCGTTCGCTATTTTGATCCACAGGATCAAAACTTCACGCTCATTCTCCCTACGAGACCACTTGAATAACGACTTTTCAAAACATTCACACCCGAACTCCGATCACCGTCACATCACCCAAAGCCTCCACATTTCCCTTTCAATTTGCAAAGATTCTTCGTCATGAACCTCTCGCCTTTCTCTCCTCCGAACTTCATCTCGAACCTGCTGATTCTGACTTCCCGTGGCTCGACCTTAGATTAGCAGTGAATGCCAGCATAGCATCAGACTAAACCCCATATCTTGTTTTACAAAGAGTAAAATCTTCAGGCAACTCTTCTTGTCTCTCCCATGCAAAGAATATCACGGGCATTTCCTATTTGGGTATCTCACTTCTGGTGATGATAATAAGCAAGGCTGTTTGAATCAAATTCCAAATTCCTTCTCCGGCATTCGAAATTAAGCATTCACAATCCGTCAAGTAACCTTCGTCCCTTTGTGGAAAAAACTCAATTCGTTTAAGAAATTTATTTTTCTGCGAAGACCGCAAATAGAAGTCAGCGATAGAGTGGTAAGGACATCGATTGCCACATCAATCTATCGCCGACTAGCAGAAGTATACAATGTTACAGTTGATACCACCCTAGTTTTGTATTTCAAGAAATGTTACTCTTTCAACACCTTCACGACTTCTAAGTAATCCGAAGATGAGAGCTCAATAAAATACACCCCTGACATTGGCGGAAGTTTTAATTCAAAGTATCTTGAAGAAACAATACTTTTTCGCTCCACTTCCTGTCCCAGAGCATTACGAACTATCACAGTATAATTCCCCATTGCATCACTTACTGTAATTGTTACTATATCACTTGCCGGATTGGGAAAAACCGCTACGGAAGGAGTTAAACTACTCGACTGTACATCAGTATTCAGAACGGTTTCACAAGAAGATGTGTCGGTACAACCATTATCCGTAACAACAACTGCGTAACTTCCGTTGGAGACTGCAGTAAAACTTTGGCCGGTTGCGCCATTGATGGCTGCAAAACTGTTATTGCAATCCAACCACTGATAACTTGCGCCGACAAGATTAGCTGTAAGTGTTGGAGCCGTATTGGTCACCGATACATCTACCGTATTGATTGTCAGGTTAACAGTAATCACGCTGTCACAGCCGGCTAAATTCATCAAAGTATCGTTATACGTTCCGCTGTTGGTCCATGTGTAGTTACCGCTTGGAGATGTATACGAAACGCAAGCTACGGGTGAAATAGTACTCACTGTGCTATTCGTTATCGTCAGATTAACTGTAATGATGCTGTCACAACCATTCAAATTGGGTATCGTATCCAGATAAGTTCCGCTATTCGTCCACGTGTAGTTACCACTGGGTGAAGTATATGAATTGCAAGCAGTAGTAATAACGGTGCTCGATGTACTATTTGTTATTGTCAGGTTCACAGTAATTATACTGTCACATCCACCGGAATTTGAAATCGTATCTTGGTAAGTTCCGCTATTGGTCCAAACGTAGTTACCGCTTGGCGATGTATATGTATCGCAAGTGATTGGTGAAATAGTCGATGTTGAATTTACGCAGGGACTTAATTTCAACACGAATACATCATATGAACCGGCAGATGAGAGATTGAATACTCCTGAACCGGGATTAAAATCTACATTATCTGAGAATATACCCGTTGAAAAAATATTTCCCGCCGCATCAATCGCCATATCGTTCATAAAGTCAATAGAGAAACCACCCACTTGCCTTACCCAAACAAAATTACCGGCTGCATCCAGCTTACTGATAAACACATCATAGTTTCCGGCAGAAGTTAGTTGGTTGACACCTGCACCAGGGTCGAAATCAACAGTATTTCGAAAAGCTCCTGAAGTATAGACATCACCGGCCGCATCAATCCGCACTGAATTACCGTATTCTTCCGCACCTCCGTTGAATGCTCTTGCCCACACCAAATTACCAGATGCATCGAGTTTACTGATAAAACAGTCCCAACTACCACTTCCTGTCAGGTTGAATACTCCTGGACCCGGATCAAAATCAGCCGTACCTTCAAAATATCCGGTAGTGTACACATTACCCATGCCGTCCAGCGCAATCGAATTTCCAACGTCAGCAGAGTTCCCGCCCATTTTAACTGCCCAAACGAAATTACCTGTCGCATCGAGTTTGCTCACAAAAACTTCAGAACCTGTTCCGGTCAAATTGAACACCCCGGCACCCGGATCAAAATCAACTGTACCGGAAAAATATCCTGTGGTATAAATATTGCCAGCCGGATCAACAACATTGGATTTACTTTGATCAAAAAAATTCCCACCCATTCTGTTAGCCCAGACAAAAGAACCTGACGCATTTAACTTGCAAATGAAAATATCAGCACTACCGGCCGAAGTCAGATTCAATGTACCCGCCCCCGGATCAAAATCCACCGTTGCCGAGAAGCTTCCCGTAATGATGACATTACCCGAGGCATCGAGACATATGGAATTTGAATAATCTTGTCCCGTGCCGCCGATTTGTCTGGCCCAAACGAAATTGCCGGAGGCATCCAATTTGGACACAAAAACATCATAGAACCCGGCCGAAGTATAAAGGGTAGTTCCGGCTCCCGGATCAAAATCTACCGTATTAAAAAAGTGTCCGGTTGTGTATACATTTCCCAATGGATCAACTGCAATAGATAGACCATAAGCGCTCGCTCCGCCCATCTGCTTTGCCCAGAGCAGATTACCCGATGGATCCATTTTAGTCACAAATACATTAGCTCCACCTACTGCAGTTAAATTAAAAGTTCCGGGCCCCGGGTCAAAATCTGCCGTTCCTTCAAAACCACCTGTAGTGTATATATTTCCCGCAGCATCAAGGACAATAGAAGTACCTTCATCATAATCTGCGCCTCCTAACTGTTTTGCCCACTGAAAACTCTGAGCATTTACGACCACTGCAGTCAATGCCACGACTGAGCCTACCATTATTGATTTTATTTTCATATCATTTCAATTTTTTTAAAGTTTATCAAACCAATCGAAGATCTTTAGTTCTGACCACTTGCCAAGTACTCATTGACTTTGGAACACGAATCTTCGCCCCTCCGTTTAACTAATCTAAGCGACCAAAGATACCTAGATTACTTAATTTTGCTCGCGTTTCCGTCAGCGGAACTTGTCTCTGAATATTTTATCTTTATCTGTTCGAGGAGGAACCATATAGCGATTTATAAAGCTAAAACTCTCGAAATGATGCAAATGCGTTCAATTCGCAACGTGTAATTTTCAATGATAAATTGCACATCGTAAATCGTCATTTCCTGCGATGAATGTCCGGAACAACTGCATAACGGTATTAAATGCGTAAATCAAAGTAATTACAATCAATGCGCGAAACAGTCTTCTCATTGTCCGGAGTTAACAGTGTTATTTGCAAATCCCGGCATTAACGAATACTAGTACTTATCCCATTGAATGCAAATAAGTTATTCAGCCTCGATTCGAGCAACTGCAAACGCTTCCATGTCCTGTAAGAAAGTTGACAGTTTTCGAGCTTCACAGGTAACACCAGCACACTTACCCACCATTTCAAACCACTTACCAAATCGGTAGTTTCAATTGATCGAAACGGAACGTAATTTGCGAACGTTTAGAAAAAGCTATTGTATGAACTCGTATTTGAAAAAATTCCTCGTCGGCGCAGTGTTGGTGTGCTCTTCAACCGTTGTAATGGGACAAGCTAAAGGTTTTTACCATGGATTCGGCGCACAAACCATGATAGGATTTTATAACCTGCAATACACTTCACCGTCCGGGAACTACAGTGGCACGCGCTTAACCGGCGTACCGGGCGTTATGTACAAAGCCACTTACGCATTTAATGAACACTTGGCGGTATCGGCTTTTCCTTTCGCAGGGCTAAATGGTGTGTTAGGTGGAAACTTCGGCGCACGGGGAACCATTGGCTTTGAACTTCCGATACACGGGCAATTTTTCATTGGCGATTTGGATGAATCGTGCTTTTACATGGGTGGCGGATTCAGCTATGCGTGGATGGCGACAACGAACGAAATATACGGCCCTATCATCGGACCTCAATTGGGTCTTGGTGGTCAATTTCCTATACGCGGAAATCCTGTAGGTGTGCGTGTAGCATGGTCCAGAGGAATTAACAAAACCAATGTGGATGTGCCTTTCGCGGAAATTCAACGTGATACCAAATACCTGGTAACACTGGGCATTTATTATCCTATCGGAATGTAAATAAAAAAGGTCGGATGTACATCCGACCTTTGGGTGGCTAATGGGACTTGAACCCACGACCAACGGAACCACAAACCGCTACTCTAACCAACTGAGCTATAGCCACCACGTTTTCTCTTGCGAGAACGGGCGCAAAGATAGTATTTCGATAACAAAAGCCAAAAGTTAAAATTTATTATTCCGGAATCTTTTGGCCTTTTTAACGATTCTGTGTACATCCTGCAAGCGGAAGTGCCGTAACTTTGCAGCGTGAAAACTGAGCTCAAAAGTGAATTAGTTACGCTCAACGTCAGGGGTATGGATTGCGCCAATTGCGCAATGGGTATTACCAAAAAACTGACCAAGCAAGGACACGAGCAGGTGCATGTTGATTTTGCAACAGGTGAAGCGTCGCTGCAAATGAAAGCAGGAACATCTGTTAATGAAGTCATCGATTCCATTCAGGATCTTGGCTACACCGTTGTACTTCCCGAAACCAAAGCGGCATTCTGGAACATCGAACGGAAATTTTATTTCACCTTACCATTCACGATTCCCTTGTTTTTTGGCCACATGTTTTTTGGTCATGACGCGTGGATCAATCATCCTTTAGTACAACTGTTGTTGTGTTTACCTGTTGCAATTATCGGGTTTCTGCATTTCGGAAAAAGTGCCTGGGGCTCTCTGAAATCGGGTGTTCCGAATATGGATGTATTGATTTTTATGGGCTCTTTTTCTGCTATGGTGTACAGTGTGATGGGCATGATTCAGCACGGATTTGGTCACGATGCGCATCATTACATGTTTTTCGAAACAGCTGCTACGATCATTACGTTGGTATTGTTGGGTAATTTAATTGAACATCGTTCCGTAAAACGCACCACGCATGCCATTGAAGAATTATCGGCATTGCAGGTGAAAGAAGCTCGTCGTGTGATATTTACTCCGCAAGGAGAACAAACAGAAACCGTTGCGATAGGCGACCTACGCACAGATGATGTCGTTGTAGTAAGTAACGGTGAAAGTTTCCCTGCCGATGGAATTTTAATGAATGATGCCGTTACGGTGAATGAAGCCATGCTTACCGGCGAAAGCCTTCCAGCAGAGAAAACTAAAGGCGACGAAATCATTGGCGGCAGCATTGCGCTGAATGGACCCGTTAAAGTCAAAGTTACGCGTGTCGGAAATGAAACTACGCTTTCCCGAATTATCGAATTAGTAAAACAAGCTCAACGCGATAAACCTCAGGTACAGCAATTGGCAGATCGTATCGCGGCCGTTTTTGTGCCCACTGTTGTTGCTTTTTCCGTAACAACTTTTCTCGTGGCGTATTTCGCATTTGATGTATCGTTGAGAAATTCGTTGTTACAAAGTATAGCGGTATTGGTGATTTCTTGCCCCTGTGCGATGGGACTTGCAACCCCAACAGCTGTAATGGTTGGAATTGGTCGTGCAGCTAAAAAAGGCATTTTGATTCGTGGTGGAAATACTTTGGAAACCTTAGCCAAAGTGCGTTACGCCGTTTTTGATAAAACCGGAACGTTAACCACAGGTGCATTCACGGAAGTTCACATCGATGCGATTGAATCAAGCAATGAAGAAGAACTTGCTGCCGTTTTATTAGGCGCTGAAATGCAATCACAACATCCGATTGCGCAAGGAATAGTAAGCGTGCTTACGAAAAGAAATATTACACCTTGCGGGATTACTCAAGTTCAGGAATTGGCCGGATTGGGACTGCAAGTTGTGGATAATGCCGGGAACACCTGGAATATCGGATCATGGCGATTAGTGGATGAACAATTGCGGAGAGATACGGCTGATTTGTATATCATTAAAAATCAACAACTGGCCGGATACGTGGAGCTACGGGATGAATTGCGTCCCGGAATGAAAGCCATGATTGATGAGTTGCGCAAACAACAGGTAGTACCTGTGCTGTTAAGTGGTGATCGCAAAGTAAAGTGTGAACGTATTGCTGCTGAGTTGGGAATTACCGAAATCTGGAGCGAACAGCTGCCCGAGGATAAGATTCAGAAAATTGATGAATACAAAGCACGTGGCACCACTATCATGATCGGTGACGGAATTAATGATGCTCCGGCTTTAGCTAAAGCAGATATCGGCATTTCGCACGGAACAGCTTCTCACGTGGCCATGCAGTCGGCACAAGTGTTGCTGGTTGGTTCCAACGAAATGGAAAAACTTCCGGAAGCGTTAAAAATCGGTAAACACACGCTGCTCACGGTAAAACAAAACCTCTTCTGGGCGTTTTTCTACAACGTAGTGGCCATTCCTATTGCAGCGGTTGGATTGTTAAGTCCTATGATTGGCGCACTTTCCATGGCATTCTCTGACGTGATTGTAATTGGTAATTCCATTCGTTTACGCACTAAGAAATTAAATTAGTCGGTACTTCTTTTCCACAATAAAACGTTTGCAAAAGCGTTAACCGCGTGCGCGCTCGTACCGGGAATTTCCCGATTTTCACCTGACCGAACACCAACGCATTGAATTCAGCATCGCGGCATATTGTATTTCTTCCCTCCTGGTATCCTTCATCGGTAAATCCGACTTTAGGAATATTTGTTCGGCGTCACGCTGAAGTTGTGGCCATGCAGCATATCGTTAGCGTTGTGTATGCCATTTCAGATCCGCATGCGCAACGCGTTACAGCAGAGTACGCCCAATACGGTAACCTTCACGAGTACATTATCCGTTATCCGAAAATCACCAAAAAAGGAATTTGGGGCAGTTGGCAAAAATTCAAACACTACCGTAAACTGATGCTGAGCGGCGTTCGCAAAGCAGTTCAGGATCACGGTAAACCGGATCGCATTCATGTGCACGTGGCATTCCCTGCGGCAATAGCAGCGTTGGATATTAAAAAAATGTACGATGTTCCGGTTGTTTTAACAGAACATTGGTCCGGATATTTACCGGAAGATGGTGCTTATCAAGGATTCCTGATGAAGTATTATACGGGAAGACTCGTTACCGCATGCAACGCAATTTCTGTAGTTTCAGAACAGCATCAACACGCCATGGAACAACATGGATTGCGCGGAAACTATTCCTTGTTGCATAATGCGGTAAATACAGGAATATTTCAATACGCCTTTCAGAAATCACGCAAACGCAAACAACTGTTGCACGTTTCGTCATTAGTGGAACGTGAAAAAAATATCTCAGGTCTATTACAAATAATGCAACAGCTATCATCGGAATATACGTTGCTTGTGATTGGGGATAGCCCTGAACGAAACCGACATGAAGCGTTAGCCATTCAATTGGGGATTGAAAGTCGGGTGATGTTTATGGGTAGTGCAAACTCCAATCAAATTGCAGCGGCAATGCAGGAAAGTGCAGCCTTATTGCTACCGAGTCATTTCGAAGGAATGCCTGTTGTTATCAGTGAAGCATTGTGTTGCGGATTACCGGTAGTAGCACATGATGTAGGACACGTGCACAAAATGATCAGCGCTGAAGATGGTGTTGTGGTAGAAAAATACAAAGCTTCTGATTTCATCAGCGCAATTGAATTGAGTGTAAGTTGGAATGAACAACAACGCGAAGCCATTGCTAAACGAGCTCACGAAGTATACAGTTACCGCGCCGTATTACAAGAACTGAATAAACTCTACGCATGGTAACGCACAATCGCATACGAGTGATGTTCATGTTGAATTCGTTTACTGCGGATCATTGGGAATCGATATGTGTTGAAAGAATACTAAACTCAGAATTTTGCGAAATAGTAGGTACAATTACTCGTGATGATGAAGAGCCGCAGTTAAGTGGTATCAACAAGTGGATCAATTATCCATACAGCAAATTTGTTTGGCGCGCGTGGAAACGATTTTTCGTAAAACCAAAATCACAAGCGCAAGTTGACCTCCACTCTTTGTTGAAAGGGCTTCCTGAAATACGATGCCGCGTCATCCGTAAGGGAAAATATCGTGAAGTAATCTCTCAATCGAACATACAACTCATTCGGGAATTGGATCCGGATGTGATTGTGCGTTTAGGATTTAATATTTTAAGTGGCGACATCTTAACCGTTGCAAAACATGGCGTATGGTCGTTTCATCATGGCGATGAACGTGTGTTTCGAGGCGGCCCTCCGGGATTCTGGGAAATTTATTACAACAAGAATACCACAGGGATAATCTTGCAGCAGCTCAACGAGAAGTTGGATAATGGAGTCATTATTGAACGGGCTGCTTTTGCAACACAACATCATTCCTATACTGCACAATTAGATCATATTTTCTATGGTGGTATTGATCTGCTGATTAGAAATCTAAGACGATTGCACGTTGGACAGTTGGAGACTGCGCCACATCATACACACGCTTCTCCTGCACCGATTTACACGTATGCAGGTAACTTCAAAATGAAATTGTTTCTGTTGCGTTTATTAAAAAATAAAATTGCGTTTCATTTAAAAGGTTTATTTCAACCGGAAGACTGGTGTGTAGGAATTGTTCCGTGCAGTGTACAAGATGTAATGAAGAATGGCTGGCCGAATGGAATTCAATGGATCAGTCCGAAGAATAACGGAGAATATTATGCAGATCCAATGATCCTTAATAATCAAGTGATCGCAGAACATTATTCGTACAAGAAGCAAAAAGGAAGTATCGCAGCAATACATCCGGCGTATGGTAAAGTAATCAACACCGAGCATCACCTCTCCTACCCTTTTGTGCTCAACAATAACGGCAGCTATTCCATTATTCCGGAATGTGGCACATCAGGTAAAATCAGTGCTTACAACACAGACGGAGGTTTTATTAAAACTCTGGTTGATTTTCCGGGAATCGATCCGACCATCATTCACCGCGATAACAAATGGTGGCTTTTCTGCACACAAGACGGCGACTATAGCAATAGCAAACTGTTCTTGTTTTATGCCGATAATGCCTTTGGACCTTACACTGCTCATCCGTGTAATCCCATCAAAACCGATCACCACAACGCTCGTCCTGCAGGACCGTTGTTTTATGATAACGAACTCCTGATTCGACCTGCACAAGATTGCAGTGCCGGTTATGGTTCGGGTATTCGATTCATGAAAGTGACGAAACTCACCACGCAGGAGTTTACCGAAGAAGAATGCAGCACTGTTTATCCTGATGCATCATGGGCTTATAATTCCGGTTGTCATACCATTACGCAGTTTAACGAAAATCAATGCGTAATTGATGCGAAGCGATACCGGTTTAATTTTGATAATTTCACGGCTGTATTACAATTAAAGCTGAAACGACTCTTCCATGCTAACTAGCATTCTGACAAATTTCTCTGCCAGATTCATGGGAGCGGTTTTAAACTTCCTCATGCTCTTGCTGACTACGCATTGGCTGGGAGCAGGAATTCGTGGTGAAATCAGCATACTTCAACTCAGCATCAATCTTATTCACCTCATCAGTGATATCGGTGGTGGTCCTGCCATGGTATATCTCGTGCCACGTGCTATACGCAGTAAACTCTTGCTTACGGGTGGATTGTGGGCTGCATTTGCCTCGTTTGGTGTGGGCTCTATGTTGGTAAGCTACGAGTTGCTTCCTCCGGAGTTCAGCACCGAAGTTTTAATCGTTGGTTTTCTGTTTTCATTGCATTCTGTCAATCAAAATATTTTGTTGGGTCAGGGACGTATCAAAGAATACAATATTCTGATCATGATGCAAGGTGTCGTGATGTTCGGAACTATGGCAGGAAGTATTTTGCTCGCCGAGACAAGAACTGCGGAAGCCTTTTTACATGCGTGTTACGTGGCATACGGTTTAACCTGGTTAACGGGCTTATTGATGGTATTACGCAAACCACATGCACCAACAATTCAAGAAACTAGACCATTGTTGTTTGTTCTTTTTGCAAATGGCTTCTTCACCCAATTGGCCACATTAACGCACCAATTAAGCATTCGCGAGAATTTCTTTCACCTCAAAAAATATTACGGAGGAGAAACCGTAGCTGTTGGAATTTATTCTACGGCTATTTCATTGGGCGAAGCTATTTTACTGTTCAGCGCAAGTGTTGCTGCTGTATTGATGTCGAAAGTATCCAACACTTTAGCTACGGAAGAAAATCGAATCAAAACGTTGCAACTTGCTAAACTCAGCGTCGGTATTACCGTTCCCGGAATAGTACTATTTCTTATCGTGCCGGCTGTTTTTTATTCCTGGCTGTTGGGCAAAGATTTTGCTCCGGTTAAAGAAGTTTTCGCATCCGTTGTTCCGGGTATTGTACTCATCAGCTTCGGAACTGTATTTGCGCATTACTTTTCAGGTGCGGGCAAACATTATGTCAATTTTATTGCGGGAATAATCGGATTGGTAATGGCATTGGTTTCTGCACCGTTACTCATTCAGTCCAATCAAACTATCGGTGCCGGGTGGTCAGCCAGCTTGGCTTACGGTAGTCTTGCCTTGTTTGTATTCGGAGTGTTTATATTCAGCGGAAAACATCCGGTAAAAGACTTAAAAACCTTGCTTCCGCGCCGTGATGATTTTACGCAGTTAAAAACGTTTTTGAATCGTAAAAAGGATCATAACTGATGTGCGGTATTGCAGGCATAATTACTTCCGAACCGGGAAGTTTTTCTTTAGCTGAAAAGCTGGAGAAAATGAATGCATTGCAGCGCCATCGCGGTCCTGATAGTGAAGGTTATTTAATCGCACACGCTGAGGGTAAAATTATCCCTTATTACGGAAAAGATTCCGCTCCCGATATTATCAATGCGCCTTATCCATTTAGTCCGCAAAGCAATCTGATCGAAACCGACAATGCTGTGTGGGGCTTTGCTCACCGACGATTGTCCATTATCGATACGTCTGCGGCCGGTCATCAGCCCATGTCGTATCACAACCGGCAATTGTGGATAACGTACAATGGAGAAATTTACAACTATCGTGAACTGCGCACTGAATTGGAACAACTCGGGCATAGTTTCGTTACGCAAACAGATACCGAAATTATTCTTGCGGCATATCTGCAATGGGGTGAAGATTGTTTACATCGTTTTAACGGCATGTGGGCGTTTGTCATTTACGATCAACGTCAACATTCCTTCTTCGCAGCGCGAGATCGTTTCGGAGTAAAACCGATTTACTATTTCTCTTCATCACAACTTTTCGCATTTGCCTCAGAACAAAAGGCACTGGTGCAATCGGGTGTTGTTCCGAAAAAGTTGAATCATCGTGCAGTGGCAGATTATTTTCTTGCCGGAGAAATCGAATTACAGACGGAAAGTTTTTTCAAAGATGTGCTGGAATTATTTCCCGGCCATTGCATGCGAATTGATGCCAATCAAATTACCAATATTCAAGTTCGTCGCTGGTACGAATTGCAATCGCAGATCGCTGAACAGCGTCAACCGGATATTGAAGCGATTCGTGAACTATTAATCGATTCTATTCGATTGCGTATGCGTTCTGATGTGCCCGTAGGCTCTTGCCTTAGCGGTGGAATTGATTCATCAGCAATTGTAGGCATCATATCACATCTTATCAGTTCACACGAGCATCTGAATATTGGCGATCAACTTAAGGTATTTACCGCTGCGTTTGATGATGCTACAATTGATGAAAGAAAGTGGGCGAAAGAAGTGGTGAATCGTTCCGGTGCGCAATGGCATATTGTACAACCGACAGCCGAAGAATTCACTTCTGATGCAGAACAATTGATCTACAGTCAGGATGTTCCGATTTGGAGCACCAGCACATATGCACAATTCCGCACGATGAAATTGGCCGCGCAACAAGGCATTAAAGTGGTATTGGATGGGCAAGGCGGAGATGAATTGTTTGCAGGATATCGTCCCTACTACATTCCGTTTTGGAACGAATTACTTACCGGATTCAAATGGGCACGTTTGTCGCATGAATTGAAGCATACATCTCCAAGTCCTTTGAAATATTGGTTTCGTGAGCAGTTGAAACAAAATATAGTAACCGCGCTTCCTATTTCAATGCAATTAAAAATTCAGGATAATTATTTCGGTGACTTGAAATTAATTGATCCGGATCTTGTAAAAACATTTAAGCAACACTACGAAGCCCCGCATCGAGATTCCGGCTTGAACGGCGCATTGTACAGCGAGTTTACATTAACGCGACTAAAAGGCTATTTAAAATGTGAAGATCGTGCAGGCATGTGGCATTCTGTAGAATCCAGAACACCATTTGCCGATGATCATCGTTTAATCGAATACCTGTTTTCAATTCCCGGATCTGAAAAAATCAGAAGTGGCGTTACAAAAACTTTACTTCGTCAGGCTGCTGCATCATTTATTCCGAAAGAAATTGCGGAACGAAAAGATAAATTAGGCTACGCCACCCCGAACAACAAATGGATCACGGAGCAACGTGAAGCATTTCGTTCGTACTTCGATCAAGACTTCACCGGTGTGTTGGATAAAGCATACATTCAATCGCATTTCGATTCGATTTTCAACGTTGCAGATAAACCGGAGAACGGCCGCACGTTTAAGTTTATGGCATTCGCCATTTGGAAAAAAGTAATGGGCATGTAAAAAAGAAATCGCCCTGCGAAGATCAGGGCGATTTAAACTAAAAACCATGGCGTGATTTTTAGTTAGTGTCCCGGTTTCCCGAGACACTATATTTTTAACAGCTTACTTTTTCTCTTTATTCTCCAGCTGTGTTTTCAGATCTGCAAGGGCAGAAACGTCACCGAATGTGGTAGTCTCGAGATTGTCTTTAACCTTCTTAACAGCCTTTTTGGTTTCGTCGTTACCACCTTTTTCTTTCTTACCACCACGAGCTTCTTTCTCTTCAATTGCAAGAGCTTCAATCGTGTTGCGGTGAGAAACGATGATCTTCTTAGAGTCCTTGTTGAATTCCAATACCTTGAAGATCAACTTCTCTTCAGTCTTCGCATTGCTGTTATCTTCTTTCAACATATGCTTAGTAGGACAGAATGCTTCAACACCGTAAGGCAATTGAACAACAGCCCCCTTATCGCTAACTGAAGTGATTGTACCTTCATGATCAGATCCAACGGTGAACATGTTTTCGAACACATCCCATGGATTTTCTTCCAACTGCTTATGACCTAAGCTCAAACGACGGTTCTCAACGTCAACATCTAATACGATTACTTCGATGGTATCACCAATCTTGGTAAACTCGGAAGGATGCTTGATTTTCTTCGACCAGCTCAAATCAGAGATGTGAATCAATCCGTCGATACCTTCTTCCAATTCTACGAAAATGCCGAAGTTGGTAAAGTTGCGAACCTTAGCATTGTGCTTGGAATTCTTTGGATATTTCGCCAAAATTTCCTGCCACGGATCAGGGCTCAATTGCTTAATGCCTAATGACATTTTACGCTCGTCACGATCCAAAGTCAATACAACTGCTTCAACCTCATCATTTACTTTCAGGAAGTCCTGAGCACTGCGTAAATGCTGTGACCAAGACATTTCAGAAACGTGAATCAAGCCTTCAACACCCGGCTGAATTTCAACAAATGCACCGTAATCAGCAATAACAACTACGCGACCTTTAACCTTATCACCAACTTTGATGTCAGCGTTAAGAGCTTCCCAAGGATGAGCAGAAAGCTGTTTCAAGCCTAAAGCAATACGCTTCTTCTGATCATCGAAATCAAGAATTACAACGTTGATCTTCTCATCCAGCTTCACGATTTCTTCAGGGTGAGAGATACGACCCCAACTTAAATCAGTAATGTGGATCAATCCATCAACACCGCCTAAGTCAACGAATACACCGTAGCTGGTGATATTCTTAACAGTTCCTTCAAGAACCTGTCCTTTTTCAAGCTTGCTGATGATATCACGCTTCTGAGCTTCGAGTTCTTCTTCGATAAGCGCTTTGTGAGAAACAACTACGTTCTTGAATTCATTGTTGATCTTAACAACTTTGAATTCCATAGTTTTTCCAACGTAGATATCGTAATCACGAATAGGCTTAACGTCAATTTGAGATCCCGGTAAGAATGCTTCGATTCCGAAAACATCTACAATCAAACCACCTTTCGTTCTGCACTTCACAAAACCTTTGATGATTTCATCATTGTTCAATGCTTCGTTCACACGCTCCCACGACTTCATCGCACGAGCCTTTTTGTGAGAAAGCACCAACTGTCCGGACTTATCTTCCTGACTTTCGATGTATACTTCAATTTTGTCACCGATTTTCAAATCCGGATTGTAGCGGAATTCAGATAATGCTACTACACCATCGGACTTGTAACCAATGTTTACTACCACTTCTTTCTGGTTTTTAGCAACTACAGTGCCTTCCAGAAGCTCATGATCGTTGATGCTTTTTAAAGTTCCGCCATACAACGATTCGAGTTTGGCGATTTCTTCCGCAGAATAAACATCCTGCTTTTTGCCCACCGTGTTCCAATCGAAATCAGGAAGTGGTGCGGTTTGGTTTTTAGTTTCAGCCATGTGCTGATTGAGTTTAATGCTTGTAGACAAGCTTACCGGTTATACGGCTATTTACCGGCGGTTATACATGAGTCAAAGCCGTATTGACTCCTTGTTTTAAATTGGACGGCAAAGATAGGGATTTGCACCGGTTTGACAAGATTTTTTGGCACTAGAAAATTGAATAACGCTGGTTTTCAGGAGTAAATTCTTTTGTTCACAATTTACCTGATGTATTGACTTGAGTGAGCACGTTCCTTAACAACACGCAAATCACTGATTTACATTCAATTGAAACAAATTCGATTGAAACCATGTGAATGGTGAAAAAATACATTAACCGCGCAATTAACATGTTGTTAATGTTGTTTAGTCATGAAAATGAAAGGATTAACACTTCTGATATCATCAAATCTTTATTAATGTTTGAAATCATAATTTGAGAACACTATATTTGCCTTTCGACAAATTGTCATTTAACCTGTAAAATCAAACTAAAACAACATGAAAAAAGGTTTACTACTCGCGATCGGAGTTAGTGCCGGACTTGGACTTGCAGCGCAAGCGCCAAAAGTTGGAAGTGTTTCCAAGCCGGACCTGAGCCTCAGCAAGAAGAGCATTGCTGATACTCGTTCAGAAAATTTCTATCAACAAGCGGCTAATAGCCAGAGAAACGGTAACAACCCTGCAGTTCTTGCTGCCGGTACCAAATTCTCCAGCTCACGCAATGCTTTTGGTTTGCTCGTTTCTCAATCTACTACATTAACTGCTAACCAGGCTTTGGGAGCAGCAATGTGGACAAACCGTCTTTCTGCTGATTGGTCTGTTCCAAACCAGTCTTCAGGTTCAGTCAACCACATTTGGACAACTAACAATGGTACTTCTTGGGACTCTACTTACTTCGTAGATTTCGAAACTACAGGTAACCAGCGTTTCCGTTACCCTAGCGGTGTTATCGTTAACCCTGCAGGAAATACAACACTTGCTAACGCTTGGGCTGTGGCTGTTGGACCTTATACTGATGGTTCAGGTTGGCAAGGATACTGGACTAACGAAATGAACGTTAGCAATTCTGCTATTGGTAACACAATGGCTTATACTAACGGTAACCAGGGTGTTTTCCCATTGGGTATGCCACGTATCAACATGTTGTCTACTGCTGATAGCTCAGTTTGGGTTACCGGTGGTACTTATACAGATCCTGTTGGTTTAACTGGATTCACAGGTGCTGCGATTATGCATGGTAAGCACGACGGAACTCAGTTCAACTGGACTTGGGATTCTATCCTGCCAAACTTCCATACTGATGGAACAGGTGCTGCTGATGCATGGACAGTATCACACATCGCTTTCAACCAAAGCGGACAGATTGGATACGTAGTATTCTTCGGTGTTGATGCTGCTGCTTCTACTTCAGCTACGCGTACTTTCTTGCCTTTAGTTTGGAAAACAACTGACTTCGGTGCTACTTGGACTCGTCAGCCTTTGTTTGACTTCACTACTTTGCCTATCATCACTGACAACATGCTTGCTCCTGCAACAGACGGACAGTTAAAGCCTTGGTTCTCTCAAGTGAATGGTTCTGATGCTGTTGTTGATGCTAACGGTCAATTGCACATTGTTTGTACTATCGAGTCAGGTGCATCTAACGATGACGACTCTTTGGGATATACATGGAATTTGAATTCTCAGCTGGTTGGACAAATGGCACAACATTTCATCTATGACGTTCACACTACTGCTACAGGTTGGGATGCTTGGTTAGTTGACTCTTTGATGGCAACTCCTGGTCCTGGCGCTAACTTCTCTGACGGAACTTCTGCTTTCGATACAGACGCTCGTATTCAGGCGGCTATCACTGCTGACGGTCAGAAAATTTTCTACACTTGGTCTGATTCTGACGTATTGATCAGCGGTGGCGAAAACAGCTTCTGCGACTTGTTCGCTCGTGGTGTTAACTTAACCACCGGCTTGTGGACCGCACGTACACAGTTTACTACAACTGCTGACTTCTTCTGGAACTACACTTCAGACATCGCGTTAGCAAGTGGTAACACGTACACCATCCCTGTAACTAACTCTATCGGTCGTAGCTCAGGAACTGATATGATCAGCACTTTTGATCACTACTACCTGAACAACGTACAGTTCCAGGATGCAGACTTCAACCTGGCTATCGGTGTTGAAGAAGTAGCTGCTTTCGGTTCTTACAACTTGTATCCAAACCCTGCTAACGAAGTAGTTAACGTAAACCTTGACCTGAACAATGCAGGTAACGTTCGTTTCACTATCTACAATCAGTTAGGTCAGGAAGTTATGGTTGAAAACCGTGACTTGGCTGCTGGAAACACTTTAGTTCAGTTGAACACTGAGGCATTAACTTCAGGTATCTACTTCTTGAACATTGCAGTTGGTAACAACAGCACTTCAAGCAAGTTGATCATCAAGTAATCCGAATATATTTCGATCGAAAGCCCTCCGAGAAATCGGGGGGCTTTTTTGTTGCGGTTATCTGACGTAATAGCGGAATTTATTGCGTTTGAGTGACGTTTCGTCAGCGTATTTCCAAATTCTCCCGACAGAATTTCCTGTTTGTAGATTCGGAACATCAATTGATGAGCAATAGGCGTTACTATTTATTTCACTTTTATTATTTGTTTATGAACCTCAACAATTTCACGATTAAATCGCAAGAAGCTATACAGCAGGCTCAGCAGATTGCCATGACTCAAGGGCATCAAGCTATTGAAACAGGGCACATATTGCTGGGAATTTTGGAAACGGATGAAAATGCGACTCCATTCCTGTTGAAGAAACTTAATGTTAATCCTGCGATGATTAAGCAGGTAACAGAACGTATTGTTAACTCCTACCCTAAAGTCAGCGGTGGCGGCCAATATTTATCACAGAACTCGAATAAGGTTTTGGTAAAGGCTGTGAATTTGCTTAAAGATTTTCAGGATGAATTTGTTTCTGTTGAGCACATCGTCTTAGCATTAATGGATGCAGGAGATCAGGTGAGTCAGTTGTTGAAAGACAATGGAGTTACCGAAAAAGGTCTTAAGGCTGCAATCATCGATTTACGCAAAGGAGCAAAAGTTACCAGCGCGGGTGCTGAAGAAACGTATAATGCATTAGGCAAATACGCCATTGACTTAAACGCACAGGCACAAAAAGGGAAACTGGATCCTGTTATCGGACGTGATGAAGAAATACGACGTGTGCTTCAAATATTAAGCAGAAGGACAAAAAACAACCCAATATTGGTGGGTGAACCCGGTGTCGGTAAAACTGCGATTGCAGAAGGTTTGGCACATCGCATTATTAACGGCGATGTTCCTGAAAATCTTAAATCAAAACGCATTTTTTCTTTGGATATGGGTGCGCTGATTGCAGGTGCCAAGTACAAAGGAGAATTTGAAGAGCGTTTGAAAGCTGTGGTAAAGGAGGTTATTGCTTCTGATGGTGAAGTAGTGTTGTTTATTGATGAGATACACACACTTGTGGGTGCCGGCGGCGGTGAAGGTGCCATGGATGCGGCGAATATCCTGAAACCTGCTTTGGCCAGAGGCGAATTAAGGGCTATAGGAGCCACTACATTGAATGAATTCCAAAAGTATTTCGAAAAAGACAAGGCCCTGGAACGTCGATTCCAGAAGGTGTTGGTAGATGAGCCTTCCGCGGAAGATGCGATTTCTATTTTGCGAGGTATTAAAGAAAAATACGAGACACACCACAAAGTGCGTATCAAGGATGAAGCAATTATTGCGGCAGTTGAATTATCGCAGCGCTACATTAATGATCGTTTCCTACCCGATAAAGCGATTGACCTGGTGGATGAAGCCGCTTCCAAGTTGCGTATGGAAATCAATTCCATGCCTGCTGAGTTGGAAGATGTGGAACGTAAAATTCGCCAATTGGAAATTGAACGTGAAGCCATTAAACGCGAGAACGATCAACAGAAGTTAGACGATCTGAATAAAGAAATCGCAGAACTTAGCGATAAGCGAGCCGATCTGCGTGCGCGTTGGCAATCGGAAAAGGATGTGGTTGAAGGCATTCAAAAAGAAAAAGAATTGCTGGAGCAACTGAAGTTTGAAGCAGATCAGGCGGAACGTGCCGGAGATTACGGCAAAGTAGCGGAGATTCGTTATGGTCGCGTGCGTGAGGCAGAACAACGATTGGAAGAGGCGAAAAAGAAGTTAGCGGATATGCAAAGTGTTGGTACACCGCTGATCAAAGAAGAAGTAGACAGTGAAGATATTGCGGGCGTTATCAGTCACTGGACCGGAATTCCGGTGACTCGTATGCTACAAAGCGAGCGTGAAAAATTGCTGTACCTCGAAGATGAATTGCACAAACGTGTAGTTGGTCAGGATGATGCTATTGAAGCAATCGCAGATGCGGTGCGCAGAAGCCGTGCAGGATTGCAAGACGCCCGTAAACCAATTGGGTCCTTTATTTTCCTGGGAACTACAGGCGTCGGGAAAACCGAATTGGCGAAAGCGTTGGCAGAGTTTCTTTTCAATAATGATGCTGCCATGACGCGCATTGACATGAGTGAATATCAAGAACGTCATAGTGTGTCGCGATTGGTTGGAGCGCCTCCCGGATACGTGGGCTACGAAGAAGGCGGTCAGTTGACAGAAGCCGTTCGTCGCAAACCGTACAGCGTGATTCTCTTGGATGAAATTGAAAAAGCGCATCCCGATGTATTCAATATACTACTGCAGGTGCTGGACGACGGGCGTTTGACGGACAACAAAGGTCGTGTGGTAAATTTTAAGAATACGATCATCATCATGACTTCCAACATGGGCTCGCACCTCATTCAGGAAAATTTCGAAAACATCTCGGAATTCAATAAAGATGAGATCATGGCCAAGACCAAGCTGGAAGTATTTGAGCTGCTGAAGAAACAAATTCGTCCGGAGTTCCTGAACCGGATTGATGAAATTATCATGTTTGCGCCGCTTACCCGCGAAAATGTTACCGCAATAGTCAAGATTCAATTGGATGGCGTGACCAAAATGCTGGAAGATGCCGATGTCGATTTCGAATATACACCCGAAGCTGTGGAGTGGTTGGCGGAATTGGGTTACGATCCTCAGTATGGAGCAAGGCCGGTAAAACGTGTCATTCAGAAACGCGTTTTGAACGAACTCTCTAAGCAAATTTTGGCCGGAAAGGTCAACAAATCGGGAACAATCGTTCTGGATGTGTTCGATAAAGAAATGGTTTTTCGAAACCCGGTTAGGGAGAATGCCTGAGTAAGTTTAACCTGGTAACATTCAGAAGCATCCCGAAATCAGAACGGTTTCGGGATGATTTTTTATTATTAAACTACAACTTTCATAAAATTTCATATATAGTTATCTTACAATTATTTATATACAAATATTTAATCAAGAATAGGACCTATTGCCATGAGCAATCCATTGTCCTGTAAAGTATAAATCTTCTTGCCAAATAATGTTAACCTGTACAACTTCGGCACGAGTTCTGCGTCTTATTACTAAACAAGAAAACGTCAATTATTATGAAAAACGATAAAAAAAATAAAAGTGTTGAGGGCGGAGATCGCTTTAAACTTCAGGTCGATTACAGAACCATTATTGTGGTAAAATCAAAAGCAGCATTGCAGATGTGGATGAATAAATATCCGGCTGCAAAGTTGATTGCATAAAGGTGCTTGTGTTTGGTTGGTTACATCCCCGGGCTGCTTCTCATGAAGCAGCCCTTTTTTATTGAATTTGAGTCATTTGAAAAAACCGCTCACCGTTTATCGGTTTATCACGCCATTCGTCGGGGCCGAATGGCCAATGGACTAATTTTTCTGATTCGTGTTAAATAATAGCGTTCATTTGATATAGAATTCAAATAAGCAATACCATGAAACCATTAACAATTGTAAAAGAAAGCCGTGCGATGCGCATGCGTACACGCAAACCTGCTATGCCTGAGCCTTCTGCAAACAGCATTAAGTTGCGTATTGACAGTAAGACCACCATTATGGTTCGTTCTGAAGAGTCTATGCAAATGTGGATGAAAAAGTACCCGAACGCTAAAGTTGTTCTTTAGTCCGCTACTCGAGTTTATCCTCTATTTCGTCCATTTTCTCCTCTGTAAACGCTCCGGAAGTCATATAAACAACTTTTCCCGCAGCGTCCAACACATAGATGTAAGGTTTCTCCTTGTCATCCATGCTTAATGAAGCTTTATAGGCATCCACATCACCGCGATAGACCAAAATATGCGGATGAAGATCAACCTGAACATCCTTTTCTATTTGCTTCTTTGCAGATCCCGCAGCAGCAGCATTGGCACCGGTAAACATGGGAATAAAATACAGGTGGATGTCGTAAACATCATCCATTAAACCCGTTTTCGCAATAAACTTGTTGTAGGTGGGTTCGTACCAGGTTTTTAGGTCTTTCTCTGCTTTCTGCGAATAAGCCAAACAGATAATTGAACTTTTGCCTTTCACTGCATCAGGCAGTGTAACAACCTGATCCTTTAATGTTTCTGCTTTTAATACAGGAAATTGTTTCCCGACCGGAGAAGTAATTACCGTAAAAGATAACGCCGCTGCAGCAGCAAGTGCCAATACTTTCATATTTTTCGTGTTGTTAATCAAAGTACGCAAATTCCTTGCCTGAAATTGTGCCGTTCATGAAGAAAGTAATTCACATTTTGCTCGTTTGCTCGGCGGTAATGCTCACTGCGTGCAAAAACAAAAAGAACGTCACACAAACTCCTGCCCCAACTCCACCGCCAACAGCACAGCAAGCACCGACTCAAAATCCCGATGACGTGGTGGTTATCCTTCATCAGGACATGCTGAATAAAGTGTTTAAAGCAATCGGAGTAATAAAAGGCAAAGAAGCTTACAAGGTGTTATTTATGACGGATACGGCATACTGGACACTCATTAATCCGCATATCGCCTTGCATCCGGGGAAAGCCGATTTTGTAACAGACGTGAATGTTATTTCCGGGCCATTCAATTACACTACGAAGGTTATCGGCGATGTAAAAATTTGGTACGATAAGGACAAAAACCTCATTAATGTTAAAGTAACGCGCGCCATCGGTGAATTGTACACGAAAGTGCTGGGGAAAAAAGTCCACATTACCGACATCGATTTCGCCACCTATTTTGAAGAGCCATTCACCTTTGAAGGTCCTGCTGCTACTGAATCGGACATGGATGTTGACATGCCGGACGGTTCAAAGAAAAAATTGTATTTGCGCTCCACCTTCTGTGATTTGCGTGTAGAAGAAAAGCGAATTGTGGTGCCTTGTGAAATGGAAGTAACTGCAACACCGCCGCCTGCTAAGCCGGGCGCTCCTCAGAAAAAATAATCACAAACGGATTCTCAATCCATCGTAAGCCAATCGAATATGCGGAGGCAACTCCTGCTCTACCTCGGCATGCGCACCCAATTGATGGCTTATGTGCGTGAAATAAGTCATTTCAGGTTGCAGTTCTTCAACTAAAGCAATGGCTTCATATAGCGTAAAATGAGAAATGTGCTGTTCGCGGCGAAGTGCATTTAACACCAACACTTTGCAGCGCTTTATTTTATCTTTTTCCAAGACCGGAATGCTATTCGCGTCGGTGATGTACACAAAATCATCGAAACGAAATCCATACACGGGTAATTTGTGGTGATATACTTGTATCGGCTTCACATGAATCGGACCGATATGAAACGGTTCATTACCAAAATGGGTAACCTCTATCTGAGGAATTCCGGGATAATTGGTACCATCGAAAATATATTGGTATTCTCTTTTTAAAGCCTCATGCACTCGCGGAGTGGCGTATACAGGCATGGTACGTTTCTGAACGAAATTAAAAGCGCGAACATCATCAAGTCCGGCAATGTGGTCTTTATGCTCGTGTGTAAACAGCACTGCGTCGAGGCTTTGAACATTCTCGCGTAATAACTGCTGGCGGAAATCCGGCCCCGAGTCAATTACAATATGGTGCCCATGGTGTTTTACGGATATTGACGTCCGTAAGCGTTTATCCCTAGGATCTTGCGACCTACAAACTGCACACGAACAGGCAATAACCGGAACGCCTTGTGATGTGCCTGTACCTAAGAATGTAATTTCCACAAAACCTGAATTGGTTTCTAAAGGTACGTGAAGCAAGTCATAGCCTGCGCTAATAGTACTATATTTTTACAGCCTTGTTGTAATCCAATACCATGTTTTGCTTCCCCGTATACCAATGCTTATAACGAGGATCTCTCTTGTTACAACCCGGCCAAGTGCCTAATATCTTCCATAGTTGTCTGGTTCTTAAAACATGATGCACAACACCTGTTGATGTTTCTTTTAATATGAATACTCGCGTATCATGCTTGTCAGCGCGGTCGTAATCTTCGAAAAACCACAATTGATATGGCGCGCCGTCAATTAAACGCAGGACAAATAATGCTCTTTTACCGCCATTACCCTTTACAACAGCATCAAAATCTGTAATAACGGAATCGGAGAAATAACGATCTGTTTGATTTTTACCATTAACTATTACATTTCGTGCGTATGCTTTGATACTTCCCGGCACAAAATAACGAACACTATCACCTTTGAATTTGGCAACCACGTAATCGAAGAAATAGGTTCCTTTGCGTGATTCCCGAAATACTTCTTTAGGACTTAAAGGAATATGGCAAACAATTGTTTCGTTTTTCAAGGTTATGATATAGTCATCCATATCATTTGCATGTAGCTTACTTGAATTAATGAAATTGGACAGCAAGACCATTAATAAAATAAATAGACTATTTTGGGGTGACATACTGTAACGGTTTAACATTACGGGAATATACTGCAAACGAAAAATAGTGAATTAACAGATCGTGAAATTTCAATCCTGGTTGAAAACAACGCTTACAACAAGTAAATGTTACATTCAATCATTTATACGCCGAAACGTTGAAATATCTCGCGATCAATGTCTTCCCGATGATCCGGATGGGCGATATCCCGGAGCGCTTTGGCCCGCTGCTGCAGGTTTTTTCCGAATAAGTTTACTACTCCGTATTCAGTGACGACGTAATGAACATGGGCGCGAGTGGTTACGATTCCTGCTCCTTTCTTGAGAAACGGAACTATTTTGGAGAATCCTTCTTTAGTACTAGATTTCAAAGCTATAATTGGTTTGCCACCCGGAGACAATGCAGCCCCACGCATAAAATCCATTTGCCCTCCTACACCGGAGTATTGATACGTTCCAATAGAATCAGAGCATACTTGACCCGTAATATCTATCTCAATTGCAGAATTGATAGCCACCATTTTCGGATTTTTACGAATTACATGCGTGTCGTTCACATAGTCAATATCCAGAAATGAAACCAATGGATTATCGTGAACAAAATCATACACCTGCTTTGTACCTACGACAAAGCTGGTGACAATTTTACCGCGATGATTTTCTTTATAACGATTCGTTATAACACCGCTATGAACCAACGGCACAACGCCATCAGAAAACATTTCGGTATGTATTCCCAAATCCTTATGGTGAGTTAAACACGTCAAAACCGCATCCGGAATAGCACCAATTCCCATCTGAAGCGTTGCACCATCATCAATCAAACCTGCAATATGCTTTCCGATTTGCAACGAAGTTTCATCCGTCTTGACACTATAATTCACTTCAGGTAAAGGCATATCTATTTCTACCATGGTGTGTATTTCCGACACATGAATAATACCATCGCCATGGGTTCTTGGCATTTTTGAGTTGACCTGAGCAATAATATGTCGCGCATTTTGCAATGCAGAACGGACAATATCAACCGACGTTCCTAATGAACAATACCCATGCTGATCAGGCGGAGATACATGAATAAGAGCCACATCAACAGGTAAAATAGAATTGCGGAACAACAACGGAATTTCACTCAAAAAAACAGGAACGTACTCTCCGTGTTCCGTATTGATGACTTTCCGAACATTTTTAGAAACGAATAACGAGTTGATAAAAAAACTATCACCTACCGATTCAGGACTGAATAAATCATCTCCCAACGTAGTAATACTTACCAATTCTACATTATTCAATTCCGATTTTCGCTGTAACAGCGCCTGAATTAAAGCCGCAGGGGTAGCTGCACCTCCTTGTATAAAAACCCGGTCACCACTTTTTACAGCTCCAACGGCCGTTTCTGCACTCTGCTGTTTCATCATCAAATATGTTTCTCCTTTAACGCATTTGCATTGTTTCAGATTAATCACCATGACAAAACTATGTCACGATTACACCAATTTCATGCGTTACGTAGTATAATTATTTTTTAATAATTCTTTTAATCGTTCACCGTGTTTAATTTTTCGAGCAAAGTATTTTTTTGATGCCAATAATTGTTGAAAATCTGCACTATCAAGAAATGCGGGATAGCCACCTCTACCCGACGACCAATCGATATAGCGAAGATTGTCGTTAGAAATAGTTGAATTAAATTCGGAATTCATCAGTACCGTTTGAAAATACATTTCTTCGGCACAGAATGTAAAACGTAACCGCCGCAAAAATTCAGGATGTGTTTTCGTATAGTTTACCACATATTCCAACGCCAAACGGTTTAAACTCCAGTAGGTGGAACCACCATACAATTGATGTTCAAATTGTTTCGGTGATGCACGCCGAAGTTTCAACTTCTTCTGAAACCGGAGAAACAATCCAATAATTATGTTACCCCACCGCTTTTTTGCATCAAACACATCATACAAATAGTAGTACGCCAAGCGATCTAATCCACCATTCCCTGCCCAGGAATCGTTGGGCAATTTGAAGTTTTCAAGATAGTTTTTAGAAATGTCCAATTGTGCAAATTCCGTTCTCGATTTAATCGGAAAATCCTCTCCTGTTATTAAATGAAAGAACATATTTTCTTTATTCTTCAAAGCCTCGGAAGACAACAGCAATATGGCTTTGAGGTGATTAATTCCGGCCCAGTTAACTTTGTAATGATTAAAAACGTGGACATTATCAAATTCGCTTAACGATTCAATATTTAAATTTTTACTTCTGTCAATGTGAATATAAAAATTGAAATCCGCTCCAAGGCATTGGATTAATTCCACCAGCGCGGAAATGTCTTTATATGCTGTGATGAGTATGGCTTGCTTCATGAACATTTGAGGCTTTTTCGGTCAAATCGCTTCACAGATAAAATTAATAGTAGTACTACCCGACATTTACAACGAATGAGCCCGCGAAATGCCGAACAAGATAAACAAGGAAACGAAAGTTGACAAACACAATCATACGAAGACTTGCTTACATTTACCGATATGGAATTACAATGTATGGGTGCTGCCAAAACCGTTACCGGAAGTAGGCATTTGTTGCGCGCTAATGGAGTGCAATTACTATTGGACTGTGGCATGTTTCAGGATCGGGAATCCATAAAAGCCGGGAGAAACGAACACTTTGGATTTGATCCTCGCAGCATTGATGCTGTGCTTCTATCTCACGCCCATATTGATCATAGTGGTGCTTTACCACGATTGGTAAAAGAAGGTTTCCGTGGACCGATTTATTGTACGCCTGCAACCAAGGATTTGTGTGAAATAATGCTCGCAGATTCAGCGCGCATTCAGGAAAACGACGCCTATCACCGCAATAAACGCAGAAAGTTGCAAGGCAAAAATGAAATTCCTCCGTTGTATGATGAAGATGACGTTAAGGAAACAGTACGCCTCATGGAAGCGGTTGAATACAACGAATGGTTTGTATTAGTGAAAGGCATTAAATTCCAATTTACGGATGCAGGTCACATTTTGGGTAGTGCTGCTGTCCATCTGGAAATTAATGAAGACGGTTCATACAAACACTTTTCGTTTACAGGCGATATTGGTCGTGCAACGGATGTGTTGTTGCGTTCACCTCAGCCTTTTCCTCAAGCCGATTTCATTTTATGTGAAAGCACATACGGTGATCGTCTTCATGAACGGGAAATTGATCCTTCCGCTCAACTTTTAAAAGTTGTTGAAGACACCTGTGTAAAGCGTTTAGGCAAAGTCTACATACCCGCCTTCAGTTTAGGACGCACTCAAGAAATTGTTTATGCCTTAAACAACCTGAAAAATCAGGGTTTATTGCCTGACATTCCGGTATACGTTGACAGTCCGCTCTCTACCAACGCCACGGAAATTATGCGAAAACATGCCGATAATTTTAACGCGGAAGTCACACGTTCATTGCACGAAGATCCGGATCCTTTTGGGTTTAACGGCTTGGTTTACATCACCGATTCGGAAATTTCTAAGGCTCTGAACAGCGATGAAACTCCTTGCGTAATTATCTCAGCTTCGGGAATGCTGGAAGCAGGACGTATCAAACACCACGTGCGAAACGGCATTGAAGATCCAAGAAATACTATATTGATGGTGGGTTATTGTGCCCCGGGAAGTCTTGGAGCGGATATTACGGAAGGCAAAGAGGAAGTGCGGATTTTTGGGCATCAATACAAAGTGAACGCTCAGGTTGAGGTAATCACCTCATACAGTGCACACGGCGATTATCAGGAAATGACGGAATATTTGTCGTGCCAGGATCCGACAAAGGTTAAAGAGATTTTTCTTGTACATGGCGAACCAATGACACAATTACGATTCAAGGATCACCTGCAAAAGCACGGATTTCAAAACGTGACCATACCGGAACACGGGCAAGTTTTCCGGTTATAAAACCTGCCCGCGTGGGGTATCCGTATGGTTTAAAACGGAGGAATTATGCCGCTTTGGACTTATCCTGGCGGTGTTGTGCGTTTTGTGGCAAATCAGCATGCTCTTCACCTTTACCGATAGGTTCGTTTGTTCCAATAAAGAACATCACGAAAAATCCCATGATAACGGAAAGAAACAAACCGATTTCTGCAGCACCGTTGACAATACGTCCATCAGTGAAATACAAAATGTTAATCGGACCCAGCAACAACGCAGTTGCAATAATTAAGGCTACAAGCTTATTGATGTTCATGGTTTGAAATTTTAGTTGAACAAATTTCAATAAGGACAAGGACGTAAATAATGACTGCCGTTAGTGCACAATATGATCTTGATCAGTTTTAAATAAATCACAAAAGAAAATCGGAAGTGTGGCAGAAAAAGAATCCCGGAAAATAACTGAACTTAATCTGAATTG
Organism: uncultured Flavobacteriales bacterium; assembly: GCA_937974275.1. Classification (GTDB taxonomy): domain Bacteria; phylum Bacteroidota; class Bacteroidia; order Palsa-965; family Palsa-965. The sequence continues at coordinate 18,081 of CALJIF010000095.1, read as the reverse complement.
TTTAATCTCGCTCAACCATATTGTCCTTAGATATCTCAATCAAACTACTCCTTGATATCATTTCCGTAAGTAGCTCCCAATTATTCTCAACAAGCTCAATCAATAGCTTATTCGAAATATTACCGGTTTTAATAAGCACCAATTTGCGCGGCTGTTGCGTTAACAAATGAGAAACTAGAAAATCGGAGTCTTTTGTAACCATAATGCGATCGTCCTTATCGGCATAAAAGAGCAAATCTTCGTCGGATGACTTGTTCCCAAGTGGTAACTCAGAAGTATGTAAACAATCAAAACCCTAATGTCGCAGTATATGAACCAGACTCATGGATAGCTGAGCGTCAACCAGAAACTTCACGACGCTATACCATAAATGCTTTTAACTTGAGCCAGCTTCGAAGCGTATAGCAAACATGCAAGCAAATCATCTCGTTCTAAATCCGGATAATCTTGTAAAATTTCGTCGATACTCATTCCGGAAGCCAATAGTTCTAACATTCCATCAACCGGATATCTCAATCCTCGAATAACAGGTTTGCCATGACAAATCGCTTTGTCAATTGTTATTCTTGTCAAAAGGTTGTTCATGTCTAGAATTTTACCCTAATATACAACATTGCAAAAGCCGCTGCAATTCTTAACTTATTAACAAAGCCGGAGGATAATTCTATCACGTAACCGCGCAGCAGCACACTAAAATCTTATTTTTGTACTTCTTAAACCAACAACTAGTCTGCGATGAGAGATTTATTTGATAAAATCCGCGACAACCGCGGTCCGCTTGGAAAACATGCGAAAGAATCCCATGGTTATTTCACGTTTCCTAAACTGGAAGGCGATATTGGTCCGCGCATGGTTTTTCGCGGGAAAGAGCGTTTGGTGTGGAGTCTGAATAACTACTTAGGATTGGCTAACCATCCGGAAGTGCGTCAGGCCGATACTGAAGGTGCCGCAAAATTTGGTCTTGCCGCTCCTATGGGTGCGCGAATGATGTCAGGGAATTCCAATTATCACGAACAATTGGAAGCCGGCTTATCGGAACTAGTAAAGAAAGAAGATACCATCCTGTGCAACTTCGGTTATCAGGCTATGGTTTCTGCTATTGACTGTTTAGTGGATCGTCACGACGTAATTGTATACGACGCTGAAAGTCATGCCTGCATCATTGACGGTGTTCGCCTGCACATGGGCAAACGCTTTGTATATCCGCACAACGATATTGATAACCTTGCTAAACAATTGGAGCGTGCTACTAAAATTGTAGAACAAACCAATGGAGCTATTCTAGTCATTACAGAAGGTGTTTTCGGAATGAGCGGTAACCAAGGGAAACTTAAAGAAATCGTTGAACTAAAGAAGCGATTCAATTTCCGTTTATTCGTTGACGACGCACACGGCTGCGGAACTATGGGGCCAACAGGTGGTGGAACAGGTGAAGCGCAAGGTTGTCAGGACGGAATTGATATTTACTTCGGAACATTCGCTAAATCATTCGCACTGATCGGTGGTTACATTTCTTCTACCGAAGATGTAGTAGAATACTTGCGTTACAACATGCGCTCTCAGATTTTCGCAAAGTCATTGCCGTTGCCTTTGGTTTATGGTTTGCTTAAGCGTTTGGAGTTGATGAAAAAACATCCGGAATTGCGCGAAAATTTATGGACAGTTGTGAACGCGCTACAATCAGGATTGAAAGAAGCCGGATTCAATATCGGAACAACTTCATCGCCTGTAACACCTGTATACTTGAACGGAACAATTCCTGAAGCCACTAATCTGATTCTGGATTTGCGTGAGAACTTCAACATCTTCTGTTCTATGGTAGTGTATCCGGTTATTCCGAAAGGTCAAATCATTTTACGACTCATTCCAACGGCGGTACATTCCGTGGATGACGTGAAATACACGGTTGACGCTTTCTCGCAAATTCGTCACAAATTAGTAAGCGGTCAATATCAGAGTGATAAGATTGCTGCATTCTAATGAATTGCATTCAATACATAAAAAAAGCTGCTTCAATTAAAGCAGCTTTTTTTATGCTGTAACGGCACGGATATTGAGACAGTAACCGAAAATTCATAGCATGAAAACTCTTCTCATCGCATTAGTCAGCATTTCGCTCATTTCGTGTTTTCACCCCAAGAAGGCGAAGCATGACGTTCCTGTTACCTACCACGTGGATTGGTGGGCAAAAAATGCGAATCTGACAATCCAACAATTCGATGTTAAAGTTGAAGAAGCGAACTTGAATTTATTGAATAATCAGGCGAAACTATCTTATACGATCAGTGGTAGCATGAAATCCAATGCCGGGTGGAAACCTTACATTGAAACTGCGCACATCAGTGAACGTGTTATTCCGTGTGACACGCTTCAAAACTGCGTTGAAATTACCATCACGCCGGTCATGAACACAGTAAAGAAGAAAAAATATCCGGGAGGTGAAAAGGCTTTTTCTTTCACCAATGAACACATTGTTCGCGCCATTCGTTGGGGTCAGAACCGCTTTGTCATTCGTTGTGGTAATGACACCAAAACCATTGAATTATATCAGAAGAAGTAAGAATAAAGCGTAACTTTAGGAATTACGAATTAAACTTATAAATGGAATCATTTTACGAGGTTGGTTTTGATGACCAACTCTTAGACGGCATTGAAGCGATTGGCTATTTAAACCCGACACCAATACAAGCATTAACAATTCCTTTAGCTTTAGAAGGTCGCGATCTGATCGGCTGTGCGCAAACAGGAACAGGAAAGACAGCGGCATATCTGTTACCGGTGATGAATCGAATTTTGCAGCGGGAAAACAGAAAAGGAATATCCGCATTAATTATTGCTCCAACACGAGAGTTGGCGATGCAAATTGATCAACAAGTAACCGGTTTTTCTTATTTCACTTCAATAAGCAGTCTTGCGATTTACGGCGGTGGCAGCGGAGAAAGTTTTGACCGTGAAAAAAAGGCACTGTCTTCGGGTGCCGATATTATCATTGCAACACCGGGTCGTTTACTTTCTCACTTAAGTTTGGGTTACTGTGACGTAAAAAACTTACAGACACTTGTGCTCGATGAAGCCGACCGTATGCTGGACATGGGCTTCTACGATGATCTCATGCGTATCGTCAATTATTTACCCAAGGAGCGACAAACACTAATGTTTTCTGCGACCATGCCTCCAAAGATTCGGGCTATGGCACAAAAAATTCTCAATAATCCCGCTGAAGTAAATATTGCGATTTCGAAACCTGCGGCGGGAATTTCTCAGAAAGTCTACGCTGCTTATAACGAACAAAAACTGCCATTGCTGCTACAGTTGTTGCAGGAACGTGGTGAAGTTTCGTGTATCATTTTCGCTTCCACCAAACAAAAGGTGAAAGAGATCGAACGATTGCTCAAACAAGCTAAAGTAAATCTGGCTGCCATTCATTCTGATTTGGAACAAAAAGATCGGGAGAATGCCTTGTTAGGTTTTCGCAATAAATCGATTCCGATTTTGGTAGCCACTGATGTGATGTCGCGAGGTATTGATATTGAAAATTTATCGCTCGTGGTAAACTTCGATGTGCCTTCCGATGGAGAAGATTACGTGCATCGCGTAGGACGTACAGCACGCGCTGCAAGCACCGGAGAAGCTATCACGTTTGTGAATCCGGACGATATGCGCAAAATTGCCGCCATCGAACGATTAATCGGTTACGAAATTCAAAAAATGCCTTTACCCGAAGCATTGGGGGCTGCTCCCGAGTTTACTCAAGCTCCGGCAAAATCCGGTGGTAATAAGGGAGGCAAGAAAAAGTTCTTCCGTAAAGGAAAAGGTAAAAGCAAGCCCGGAAACAAAGTGAATTCAAACAACCCATAATTCTTTTCTTCGTTACAACTATGACGACCAAAAGTAAAATCATCATTGGTGCTATTGCAGGAACAGTGGTTCTTGCGGTAACCGGAGTCTTGTTGTGGTATGCGTCACACACTTCCGGCGATCATGTTCGTTACATTCCCAAGAATGCTGCAATAGTAACCGTTATCAACGTTACTGATATCGCACAGAAAATCGACACGGAATTACTGAAAGGGAAAAGTTCTATCAAGAGCGATCTGCCTCCCGCCATGCAAATGCTGATGGAAAATCCGTTCGATTGCGGAATAGATCCTTTGCAAGATATTTGTCTCTTCACAGCCCCGGTTGGAGATGATCCGGTATGGGCGGCAGCGTTGAACCTTTCAAGCAAAAGCGATTTCACCGCATTTGTAAAAAAACTGGAAGCTCCTGCACCGGTTGAAGCTAACGGTGTCAGCACGGTTTATTTTAATGCAACATCGTGGTTGCAATGGAATGAAGAAGTCGCCATCTTCTCCTATGCAATTTCTCCTATTGAAAAATTAGATACCGCAACCGCACAATGGTTACAACAAACTCCGGAAACCTCTATCAAAAGTGTGGCATTGTTCGAAAAAACGTTAACTGAAGAGGGCGATATTCTGTTATACACCAACAACACCATCCTTAACGGACCTGCATACGGAAGCGGAATTTTCCAACCTTTAGGATGGGGAACAGGTTTCACAACTGGAATTGTTCGCTTCGAGGATACCGCGATTGTCACAACATTGCGCGACTTTACAAACGATGGTCAGCCGGCATTGTCGCTGCTGTCGGATAAAGTAAGCGGCAATAGTCAACAAATTATGAGTGATACAACGCCGGTATTTTCGGGTGGAATGAACTTGAATATGCCTGCACTATTCGCTTCATTACGTTCCGATAACAAAACTGCATCAAGCCTGGATATGTTAAATCGTTTTTACGGCCTGAACGATCAATCGTTTATTGCCGCACTGGACGGTTCAGTTACGTTTGCCTTAACAGATTATCGTGATATTTCAAAAACAGATCCCCGATTGCAAGCCATGCAAAATGCCATCTTCGCGAAGTTAGCTGCCATCAATAAAATGTTTGGCAACGCGGGTGCAGAAATGGAAGACATGGAACAAGTTGTTGTGCCGATTGTGTTCATCAATTTAGGACTTAGCGATGTGCAAAAAGCAGAACAGATCTTACATACCAGCGGATTAACCAAAGAAGGAGACTTTTACGCTACTCCTACGATGGGAATGGCTTTTTATGCGGGGATCAACGGGAAACAATTAATGATTTCGAATCACTATCAATCCATGGCCGCGTTCACTCAAGCAGGCAAGTTACCTTATACACAAGCAGTCAATAACGGAGTGCATAAAGCATCGTTTACCATGAATATGAACACAAGTTCATGGCCGCAAGGATTTTCGTCACTGCTTAGTGATCAAATCAGCACTTCCGGAAAAAATGTTGTTAATCAAACGACCGGTATCTTCGGACCACTCTCCTACTCGGCCGATGCGAAGCAAAAGGAGATTGCATTGCCGATTAAATCCGGAAAGGGAAATTCGCTGAATGCATTAATTGCTCATTTGCAAAGTGTTCAACTGTAATGGAAATTCGATTCGAACAAGTATTGCCTGCTCCACTCGTTGATTCACCATTAAGTGATCAATCGTGTTGGAACACTTCATTTGCATTGCCTGCAGGATCATATGTTAGTGTAACCGCTCCTTCCGGAACAGGTAAATCAACATTGCTGTCGATTATTTACGGTTTGCGACATGATTACTCGGGAACAGTGTTTCTGGAAGGAGAAAACATTCGTCTACTGGGACATGAGAAATATTGCGAATGGCGTAAAAATCGCTTGTCGATGGTGTTTCAGGAATTGCGTTTGTTTCCGCAACTCAGCGCGAAGGATAATGTAATGCTTAAATTATCATTAACGAATTCGATAGAAGAAGCGCGTGTTGATGAGTGGTTTGAAGCCTTAGGTTTGGGCAATAAAATGAAACAATCCTGCGGAACATTATCACTCGGACAACAACAACGTGTCGCGCTTATTCGTGCATTGGTGCAACCGTTTTCCTGGCTGCTGCTGGATGAACCTTTTTCGCATTTAGATGAATCCAATAGCCACAAAGCAATTGAATTGATCCGGCAGCGACTCGAAGAAAACAAAGCAGGATTGCTGGTTACCGGTTTAGGGAACAACAAGTATTTCGAATACACAAAACATATATCCGTGTAAGAAATGTGGAAAGCGCTTTTATTCCGACATAGCCGTCCTTGGCAATTAATTTCCGCTCTTACCGGAACAGGATTAGGATTATTGTTGTTACTCAGCAGCGTTCAGATTTATCTGAATATCTCCGAATATTTGAACGGTGGAGATATCAACCAACCACGTTATATGGTCATCAATAAACGTGTGAATATGTTAAACACGTTGTTCGGAGGACAGAAAGGATTTAGTTCCGAAGAACTGGAGAATTTAAAAAAGATTAAAGGAATTCGAAACGCTGCAGGACTTACCAGCAGCCAGTTCAAGGTGAATATGTCTATGGAAGATATGGGCATGGAAGGTATTCCTCAATTGCAAACCGAATTGTTTTTCGAGTCGGTTCCCGCTGCGTTTGCGGATAATTCCATCACCGATTTTCACTGGGCTCCGGGGGATTCCATTATTCCGGTTGTATTGCCACGGGATTATATCAAACTGTACAATTTCGGATTTGCTCCATCACAAGGATTGCCGCAGTTAACGGAAAGTATGGTGGGCTTGGCAACTTTCCGTATTCGCTTAAAAGGCCCGAAAGGACAAGCGAATTTTAAAGGTAAACTGGCCGGTTTTACGGAACGTGTCAACAGTATTTTGGTGCCGCAAACTTTCTTGGATGCGATGAATTCGCAACTGAGCGGAATTGAATCAGGTAAAGCTAAAGTCAGTCGCGTCATCTTGGAATGCGAAGGAACCATGACCGGCGACTTGCACGAATACTTCACGGAAAATGGTTACGAAACCGGAGAAGATGCTTTACGTAACGCCAAACTCAGTGCCTTGTTGAAATCAATCATGAGTTTTCTCGTTTTCATTGGAGCAGTAATTGTTTTGATATCGCTGCTGGGGTTTGTCTTGTATGCTCAGTTGGTGATCAATCGCTCAACGTATGAGATCGAAACGTTATCCCGACTCGGTGTCACTTCTCGTGAAATGATTACCGCCTATTTGGTGTATTACGGCAAATTAATGATCGGCCTGCTGGTGCTGGCAATAGCATCCACATGGATCATCAGCAGTTGGTTCGCCCATTACCTTAAAGGAAAAGGTTTCGAAATTGATGGCGGTATTTCAATCGGAGTGTTGGTTATGAGCGTACTTTTTGTCGCGGGATATTGGCTCCTGCAAGGTATTTCCATCGTTCGGAGCATTCGAAAAATTGCCGTGTGAGAATCACATTTTCGGCTCGGTTTTTGTGTTAAATCACCCGACACATTGTGTAATTTTGAACATTCAAGTGCATACTATGAAAACACTATACGTTACGCTTTTATCGATATTTTTTGGAGCATTCACACTTACAGCGCAGGCTCCGGCGAAAAAAACCACAGCAGCACCTGCCACTGAAATGAAATTTCACCTGTCCGGGTTAAGCAACTGCAACGTATTGCTGGCACACTACTACGCGAATCAAAATCGCATTGTTGACACCGGAAAAGTCGATGACAAAGGCAATGTGGTGTTTCGCAAATCCGAAGCATATCCCGGTGGAATTTATCTGGTTGTTTTCCCAAGCAAGCGTTTCTTTGAAGTAATTGTCGCCGATGATCAGACGTTCTCTATCGATGTTGTGGACACGAACGAAATCATCAACAACATTAAGGTTTCCGGATCCGATGAAAACACTGCCTTTTACGAGTATCAGCGTTTTTTGTTGAAAGAACAACGCCGTGTTGAACCGTTGCAGAATGCTTTGAAAGGTGCTAAAGACCGCGACAACAAAGACTCGATTACCTTATTACAAAAGCAAATTGCAGTTATTGATTCGGGAGTAAAAGTATATCGTCGCTCCTACTACAAAGAAAAGCACCCTTCGTTGTTCATGTCGAAAGTATTTGCCGGCATGGACGAACCGGATCCGATAACACTGGAAATGTGCCCGAAAAAAGAAGACGGCACCATTGATTCCAATTTTCGTTACCGACATTTTAAAGAACACTATTGGGACGGTTACGATTGGAATGACGAACGTCTGATCCGCACTCCGGTATTTTATAACAAAATGAAATATTATCTGGAGAAGTTGACCCACCCTCATGTCGATTCCCAAATTGTGGCGGTAACCTGGGTTATTGAAAAAACACGTCCTGCAAAAGAAGTATTCAAGTACGCAATTTCATACAACACGTATACGTACGAAACTTCCAAAATCATGGGATACGACAAAGTATTCGTGCATTTGGTAAATACTTATTATCGCACCAATCAATGCTGGTGGGTGGGTGAAGAACAAAAAGGAAAAATTCTGAAACGCGCTGATCAGTTGAGTTTCGTAATTATTGGAAATCCTGCAATTAATATTCAATTACAAGATTCAACGGGCAAAACAATTCCTTTACAAAATGTAAAAGCAAAATATACTGCAGTTATTTTCTGGGATCCAACGTGCGGGCATTGCAAGACAGATATTCCCATGCTGAAAGCATATTATGATTCTTTAAAAACAGCAGGACATTCGTTTGAAGTATATGCAGTGTACTCAGAATTAGATTACAAAACGTGGAGAGCTTTTGTGAAAGAGAAAAAGTTGAACTGGATTAACGTTTGTGGCAAAGACGCACAGCAACTCGGAACAGCTAAATATTATTACGATGTGCACAGCACTCCAACCTTAGTATTGCTGGATGAAAACAAAAAGATTATCGCCAAGCGTTTCGATGTGAGTAACATGAAGCCTTTCCTTAACCGAAGATTGGAGGAGGATAAGAAAGCGGGTGCGAAATAAATTGATACCTCACACGTTATAAAACTATGATTGTTCGTCTGCTCTACATACTGGGAATTACGGGTTCGTTGCTCATAGCGTCTTGTAAGAGCAATAAAGGCGCCACGAACGAATATAAAAACGCTAAAGTTCACCCCAGCGAAACGATAGCGAAAGAGCACAAACGTGAATCGAAAAAAGCACACAAAGTGTTTTTGAAGACTCAAAAGAAGAACAAGAAGGCTTATAACAAGAAGCACAGCAAGTTCTCCAAGAAATAAACACAAGAGCGTTCATCATGAACGCTCTTTTTTGTTGCAGAACGTTTTGAAACCGTTATTTTTGTTCAGACTATTTCAAGAAACAATGAAAAATATTAATTCACCTCGTTTTTACTTTATCACCTCGGCAGTCGTGTTGGCTGCATTAACACGCTTTATTCCACATGAGCCTAATTTCACGGCTGTTGGAGCAATGGCGTTGTTCGCCGGAGCGTTGATGCCGAACCGTTGGATGAGTTTACTGGTTCCGATGATCACATTATTGTTAACGGACCTTGTATTAGGCTTTCACAACACGATGTGGGCTGTTTACGGTTCTTTCGCTATCATTACAATGATGGGTTGGATGTTGTCTAAGCGTCAAAATGCCATGAACATGATTGGAGCTTCCGTAGTTGCCGCTTTGTTCTTCTTCTTTACTACGAATGCAGCTGTTTGGATTATGGACATCAACTCTCCTGCTCCATTCTTCTCTCCAGATTTCAGCGGTTTGATGGCTTGCATTGATATGGGCTTACCTTTCCTGAAGAATCAAATCTTAAGTCAGGCATTATTCGGAGCAGTATTGTTCGGAACGTACTACCTGGTGAAGAACAAAAAACCTGCATTGGTTCAAGCGTAAATCACAGACTAAATACAACAAGAAAGCCCTGCTCGAATAAAGCAGGGCTTTTTTATGCGCTGTAATGTGCCGAAAAAAGAAACGGCTGATCAATTGATCAGCCGTTCTCTTCTATTATGTAGCGCTTACTTCTTTACAGAATCAACCACAGCTTTGAAAGCTTCAGGATGGTTGGTTGCTAAGTCAGCTAAAGTCTTACGATTCAATTGAACACCACTCTTGTGAATAGCGTCCATGAAAGTAGAGTAAGACATTCCATGCGGACGAACACCTGCATTGATACGCTGAATCCACAAGCTGCGGAAATTGCGCTTCTTCTGCTTGCGATCGCGGTAAGCATAGGTTAAACCTTTTTCGAGGACATTTTTAGAAACGGTCCAAACGTTTCCGGCAGCTCCCCAATAACCGCGGGTCATTTTTAAGACCTTCTTACGGCGTGCGCGGGAGGCAACATGGTTGACACTTCTTGGCATTTTGTTTTTTCGTTTTGGCTACCAGTGTTCGCTTCGTGCGAATCTTACTTACTGTGCAGCCGGGTTAAACTTTAGTTTTTTGATAAACCCAAAAGAGCGGTTTAAACGCTGCATCTTACATGCAAAGTAACTGCTTCACGTTGTTCATGTCAGCTTTATGAACGAGTCCATCGTTCGTCAAGCGACGCTTACGTGCAGTTTCCTTTTTAGTAAGGATGTGACGCTTAAACGCATGCTTTCTTTTGATTTTACCTGATCCGGTGAGAACGAAACGCTTCTTCGCACTGGAGTTGGTTTTCATCTTAGGCATAACGCGCTTTTTATTTTAACCCGCTCGGACATTCGAACGGGGCTGCAAAGATAGAATTCTTCCGGATTCGGACAAATAAAAAGCCGTCGAATATGCTTCGACGGCCAATTTTATGTGCAGAAATTACTTCTTTTTCTTGGGAGCAATGATCATTTGCATCTTTTTCCCTTCCAAAATAGGCAATCCTTCTACTTTACCATATTCTTCCAGCTCTTGAGCAAAACGTAACAGCAAAATCTCGCCCTGTTCTTTAAAGACTATAGACCGCCCCTTAAACATTACGTATGCTTTTACTTTAGCGCCTTCCTGCAAGAACTTGATGGCGTGATTTTTCTTGAAATTGAAATCGTGATCGTCTGTTTGTGGACCAAAGCGAATTTCTTTGATCACCACTTTCAGCGTTTTTGCCTTGATCTCTTTCTGTTTCTTCTTTTGCTCGTACAAGAACTTCTTGTAATCTACAATACGACATACCGGAGGATCGGCATTTGGCACAATTTCGACAAGGTCTAATCCTTGTTCTTCCGCTAATTCCAAAGCTTTGGAAATAGAATATACAGCCGGCTCGATGCCTTCTCCTACGACACGTACCTGAGCGACATCACGAATTTTTTCGTTAATGCGGTGTAATTCTTCTTTACGCGGCGGGCGCGGACCACGTGGAAATGGCGGACGCGGGCCTCCCGGTCTTGGTCCACCTTGTGGCGGACGATTGTTGTTGTTGTTAAATGGAGCTGCGATTGGAACCTCCGGTTTTTAAGTTAAACTTATGTGATTGATTGATAAGACAAACAAAATGATTAGTTGTTGAGTGTTTGAAGTCGCTCGTTAACTTCTGAATTGATCAGATTAGCAAATTCAGAAATGCTCATTGCTCCTTTATCTCCATCGCCCTGGCGACGAACACTAACAAGGCCTTCAGCAGCCTCTTTCTCTCCTACGATGAGCATAAACGGAACTTTCTTCAATTCATTATCGCGGATTTTTTTACCGATTTTTTCTGCCCGGTCATCCACGTAGCCCCGAATATCGGAATTTTTTAATTCCGCCAATACTTGTTCCGCATATTCGTTAAAACGATCGCTGATAGGAAGTATAGCTACCTGCTCCGGCGTTAACCACAACGGGAACTTTCCGGCACAATGCTCAATTAATACTGCGACAAAACGCTCCATCGAACCAAACGGCGCACGGTGAATCATTACAGGGCGATGCTTCTGATTATCCGCTCCGGTATATTCCAATTCGAAACGCTCCGGCAAGTTGTAATCTACCTGAATGGTTCCGAGTTGCCACTTTCGACCGATAGCATCTCGCACCATGAAATCGAGCTTAGGCCCGTAAAACGCAGCTTCGCCGTATTCAACAACGGTTTTCAATCCGCGTTCAGCAGCTGCTTCAATAATGGCCTGTTCTGCTTTTTCCCAGTTTTCTTCGTTGCCGATATACTTCGAACGATCGACTTTATCACGCAAAGAAACCTGAGCGATAAAGTCCGTGAAATCCAAAGCACGAAACACATACAACACCAGATCAATTACTTTGCAAAATTCCTCCTTCACCTGATCCGGACGACAGAACAAATGCGCATCATCTTGCGTAAAGCCCCGAACACGGGTTAATCCATGCAATTCGCCATGCTGCTCGTAACGATATACGGTGCCGAATTCAGCAAAACGAACCGGTAAATCCTTATACGAACGCGGTTTACTCTTATAAATTTCACAATGATGGGGACAGTTCATCGGCTTAAGGAAAAACTGCTCGCCTTCTTGTGGTGTATTAATGGGCTGGAACGAATCCTTCCCGTATTTCTCGTAGTGACCGCTGGTAACGTACAATTGCTTGTTACCAATATGCGGCGTAATAACCGGTAAATAGCCGGCTTTCAGCTGTGCTTTCTGCAAAAACTGTTGCAAACGATCGCGCAAGGCGGCACCATTCGGTAACCACAACGGCAAACCCATTCCAACTTTTTCGGAGAAGGTGAACAATTCCAACTCGCGCCCCAACTTACGATGGTCGCGCTTCTTCGCTTCTTCCAACATCACGAGGTATTCATCCAGTTCCTTTTGTTTCGGGAACGTAATACCGTAAATGCGGGTTAATTGTTTATTCTTTTCATCACCACGCCAATAAGCGCCGGCAATGTTCAACAGCTTTACTGCCTTAATAAATCCGGTATTGGGAATATGCGGTCCGCGACACAAGTCGGTGAAATTTCCCTGAGAATAAAAGGTAATGGAGCCGTCTTGTAAATCCTGCAAAAGATCAAGTTTGTACTCATCACCTTTTTCGGTGAAATACTGCACAGCCTCTTCTTTGCTGATTTCACGACGCGCATACGTATTTTTCTGCTGCGCCAACTCCAGCATTTTCTTTTCGATTTTTGGCAAATCGTCAGAAGAAATTTGCTGTCCGCCCAAATCGACGTCGTAATAAAATCCGTTTTCAATCGGAGGACCAATTCCGAACTTAATGCCCGGATACAGCGATTCCAGCGCCTCTGCCATCAAATGCGCAGAAGAATGCCACATGGTTTCTTTGCCTTCAGTATCGTTCCACGTTAAGAGTTGAAGTGAAGCGTCATTCAGGATTGGACGTGTGGCGTCCCAAACTTCTCCGTTGACTTTTGCAGACAAGACATTACGTGCAAGTCCTTCACTTATTGATTGCGCTATTTCCAAAGCGCTGGTGCCTACTGCATATTCGCGAACTGCACCATCCGGTAATGTAATTTTTATCATAGTTGATCCTGCGTACAAAGCAGGTTAATGTTGTGATGCGCAAAGATATAAATATTCGGAACAGCGAAAGTTGGAATAATGATTAGACGAACTTAATCGGCTAAAATGTGCATTCCGGTAAGCGCCAATAAAGCGGCCGTTTCAGTACGCAGTCTGGATGTTCCTAAAGTGATCATTTCACAGCCTGAGTTTTGGGCGAACGTGATCTCCTCAGTTGAAAAATCACCTTCCGGCCCGATAAGAAGGAGAACTTCCTGTATTCCGGCGAAATTTTTCAACGATTTCTTCTCACCAGGTTCACACTGCGCCATAAGTTTACTCCCGGAAAACAAGGAATACGCTTTTAAACATTGTTGGAAAGATGTCATGGGCATTATTTGAGGTAAAACAGCGCGCTGACTTTGTTTCATCGCGGCTATAGCAACCTTTTCCAAACGCTCTTTCTTCACAACACTTCGTTCACTTCGGTCGCATTCTAAGGGGATGAACGAATGCAATCCAATTTCCGTTGCCTTCTCGATAAGCCATTCCATTCTATCCATGTTCTTGGTAGCACCAACAGCCAGATGAACTTTGATTTTTGGCTCCGGAGTTATCGTAAATTGCTCCAAGTGCGCGAGTGCGCATCGTTTCGGATCAGCGAAGGCTATTTGTGCACGAAAAAATTGTCCTGTTCCATTGGTCACATACAACTCGTCGCCTTCGGATAAACGTAGCACACGAACAGCATGACGGGATTCCTCTTCATTCAGAAGCGGCTGCTCTACATCCAAATGTGGCTGATAAAAAACATGCATGAGCAAAGGTACTATTCCGGCAATAAGGCCGTATACGGGTGAGTTTCTGTTGTGAAGATTTCTGTTAATTCTGTAAATGATTGAGGCTTCCCTGCCAAACCCAGGAATTGCTCACAAAAAAGCGCGTACACGTTCGCTGCTGACATCCCGTGTTTACGCAGATACTGCAATGACAAGGCTCCTGCAGATTTAGATAACTTCTGTCCGTCAGTATCATGTTGTAGTTTATGGTGCACAAAATCGACAGCCTCGAATTGGGACTTTCCCAGCTTTTGGGCTAAATACAATTGACTGGCGGATGATAATAACAAATCTTCCCCACGTACAATGTAGTTGATTCCGTAATGAACATCATCGCACAAACTTGTTAATTGATATGCCGGTTCGCCATTTTTCTGCTTCACTACAAATGATCCTGAAAGTTCCGAAAGATCAACATTTACGACACCTCGAAGCAAATCCTTAACCGCGATTACTGTTCCCGGTGGTACCGTTATCCTCCATGCTGTTTCAGATGAATTCAACGGCAAATGCAAAGATGTACACGTTTCCGGATAAGCAGTTTTACCTGACGATTCAAGCTGTTTTCGTGTACAGGTACAAGCAAACAATTCCGCACGATGTGTGAGTTCCTGCAACGTCTGTAAATACAAATCGCTTCTGTGACGCTGACTCCAATTCGCTTCAAAGTCAGCACTATTCACCGGGCCATCTTCATACTTAATTCCGAGCCATTCCAGGCTTTCGAAAATATCCTGAACAAATTCCGGACGCTTTCGTTCGTAGTCGCCATCGTCAATGCGAAGCAGCACTTGTCCGGCATGAGCATCCGCAATTAAGCGTGTTAACAAAAAATTGAATGCGTTCCCGATGTGTAAAAAGCCACTGGGAGTTGGCGCAATTCGAGTTTTGAGTGATTTAATTTCCATGCGCATAAACCATTTGAGCGACTTCTTCACCCGTTAAACTTCCAAGTGCCACACCCATTCCACCCATACGTACGGCACAAAAAATTCGATCGCTGACTTGCTTAACAATCGGACGCTTTGTTGCTCCTACTCCCATCGTTCCGGCCCAGCGCATTTCTACTTCGTATGAAACTCCGGGAATGATAACCGTGCTTAACAAATGATCCAATTGCTGCTGAATTCTTGCCGTTACGTCGTGATCCGTAGTTGTTTCACCTTTAAAATCGAGATTGCGACCACCTCCAAAAAGTATTCTGTTTCCGACATGCCGGAAGTAATAATATCCTGCATCGTAATGAAAAGCACCCCGAAACGGCAATGTTGGCAAGGGTTTGGTAATTAACACCTGAGCACGTGCCGGTTGAACATCTTCATCTTGCAGAAACTGCCTTGCAAATCCGTTGGTACAAATTACTATTTGTTGAACGCGAATTAAATAGCCATTGGTCGTAGTCAGTTCAACACCTGAATCTGTTTCATGAATACCGGTAACATGAATGCCGTTATAAATTTCTATGCCTGCATCGCGAACTTTTTGAACCAACGCTCGCATCATTTTACCTGTATTAATCTGCCCTTCAGCCTTATTTAGAATTAAATGCCGGACACCCTGAAAACCAAATTCGGCTATGCGATTGTCGGCAATTTGATATACGTCCTTAATTCCAAGACGTTGTTGGAGTTCATCATTGAGTTCGGGAATTAAAGCGGCACAGGAATTGAAATCCTCTTGTTGCGTAAACAATTCAAATCCGCCCCACTCTTCGTATTCAATCGCCTCATCACCCAATGTTGCTCGCAAGCGCTGCAAACCTTCAAAACGCCGCTCCACAAGTTCAAAAACTTCATTTCGGGGCACTTTGGTAAAATCATCCAACAATTCCGATACACTGCCGAAACAGGCAAAGCCGGCATTTTTCGTACTTGCTCCTGTAGGCAATGCGCCGGCTTCAAAAACCGCAATGTTCAATGCAGGATGCAGTCGTTTCAGATTAAGTGCAGCCTGCAGGCCGACTATGCCGCTTCCCAGCACAACCGTGTCTATTTTATCAAAGAATTCGCTCTTTTCCCAAAAACTGGTGAGTGTTGGCATAAAAAATGCTTAACTTTTAATGAAATACAGTGTATAAATGTACGCTGACCGAGCGAAAAAACGTCGATATTTGTGCCCCAATTATGCCCTTGACTGTTTCCAATAATTGCCGAAGTTGTTTATCACCTTTTCGACTCGTTAGCACTTTGCTAATGCTGTTAGTTGCTGTGGCAAGTTATGCACAAGCACCTGACTGGCAATTTGTATTCGGAGGACGCGTTACGGAATACAATGAAAAGAAAGCTAAAGACATGCCGTTGGAAGGTTGTTCGGTTAGCTTATTCAAAGGAGGTTCTCAGCAACAGGTAGTTAATACAGGCAGCAACGGAAAATTTAAGTTGCGCTTGGAACCTAATGGCGACTACGAAGTTCGAGTTACCAAAACAGGTTATATCACCAAGAAGTTTACGATTACAACATTCAATGTTCCTGCAGAACGTGGAGAAGGAGCCTTTGCTGATTTTGACGTTGAAATTGAATTATTCAAAATATTCCCCGGGTTAGACTATTCCGTATTAAATAAGCCCGTAGCCAAAATTATCTACAACCCAAGCCCGGACGTCTCTGATTTCGATTACGACAAAGTGTACACCAATCAGATGCGTGCTGAGTTGGAGAAGCTTAAAGAATTGGCTCGACAAGCAAGAGAAAAACAAAAGTTGTATGATGCAGCCATTGAACGTGCTGATAAAGCCTTTGGAGCGAAAGATTGGAATGGTGCGAAATCTGCCTACCAAGAAGCTTTGGGTATTCTGCCTAATGAACAATATCCTAAAGATAAGATTGCGGAATGCGATAAAAACTTAGGACTTGATGCCTCAGCAGCAGCGGCTGAAAAACAATATAAGGATGCCATTGCGGCTGCAGATGCCAAATTCGCCGCGAAAGATTGGGCAGGTGCGAAAGCTGATTATCAAAAAGCTTCGGGCATGAAACCCGCAGAGCAATATCCCAAAGATCAAATTGCAAAGTGTGATGCCAATGCGGCCGCAGCAGCAACAGCAGCAGCAAATGCCCAGAAGTACAAAGATTTAATCGCAGATGCAGACGCCAAGTTTGCTGCGAAAAACTGGGCAGCAGCAAAAGCTAAATATCAGGAAGCATCAGCATTAAATGCTGCAGAAAAATATCCGAAAGATCAAATTGTGCTGTGCGATAAGAACATCGCGGATGATGCCAATGCTGCGGCGAAAGAACAACAGTATAAGGATGCGATTACCGCTGCTGATGCCAAATTTGCTGCCAAAGATTGGGCAGGTGCGAAAACGGAATACACCAAAGCATCCGGTATTAAACCTACTGAACAATATCCGAAGGATCGTATTAAAGCATGCGATGATAATATTGCAGCGGAGAAATCGGCGGCGGAGAAAGACAAAAAATATAACGATGCCATTGCTGATGCTGATGCGAAATTCACTGCAAAAGACTGGTCTGCCGCAAAAGCTAAATATCAGGAAGCATCGGGATTGAAGCCCGAGGAAAAATATCCGAAGGATAGAATTGCAGAATGCGATAAGAATATTGCCGGTGATCAGGCTGCTGCAGCTAAAGACAAATCATATAAAGATGCACTTGCCGCTGCGGATGCCAAGTTTGCTGCAAAAGATTGGGCAGGTGCAAAAGTAGATTACACAAAAGCGTCAGGTATTAAACCTGAAGAGCAATATCCCAAAGACAAAATCAAGCAGTGTGATGACAACATTGCTGCCGATAAAGCGAATGCCGACAAAGCCGCTAAAGACAAGCAATACAACGATGCCATTGCAGCTGCGGACGCGAAGTTCGGTGAGAAAGATTGGGCCGGTGCGAAAGTAGAATACTCGAAAGCATCAGGTATTAAACCTGAAGAGCAATATCCGAAGGACAAAATCAAACAATGCGATGATAACATTGCTGCCGATAAAGCGAATGCCGACAAAGCCGCTAAAGACAAGCAATACA